>NZ_QKML01000012.1:0-216625 GCF_003208455.1 Rhizobium sp. UGM030330-04 | reverse complement strand
ATGAATGTCTGTGGTGCGCGGGTGTAGCTCAGTCGGTTAGAGTGCCGGCCTGTCACGCCGGAGGTCGCGGGTTCGAGCCCCGTCACTCGCGCCATTTCATTTCCTGAAATGTCCCCTCACAATACTGATTAACGCGCCGTCGGCGCGCTTCGCCATTGGCGATCCAGGCGGCTGATTCCGGTCGTTTGTGGTGTGATTTTTCCTGCTTTTTTTAGTCAGGTTTCGATTTCTGAAAATCGTCACTTCGCTGTCTTTCTGACATAAAATTCGTGTGACTTTTTTGCGGTTGCGTCGTTCAATCGATTATTATTGTATTTGAGGGGCTTAGGTCGGAATTGTGGCCCAAATTTGCGTCAATTCTGGCAATATTGTTGCCAATCAATGCGGCAGGTGTCTTGAAATGGTGCCTAAACTCTTGCAGAGAGGGCGCGGCTGCGCTAACCACTTTGGCGTTGCAACATATTTGTCCGCTCTTTGAGACTTAAGGTCACAAAGGCAGGCCCGGCACCCGGCCGGGCAGGGAAGAGACCATGACTGAACTCCTCAGTTCCTACATTCCGATCGCAATCTTCATCGGTATCGCTCTCGTCATCGGCCTGGCGCTTCTCATCGCGCCTTTCGCGGTTGCCTACAAGGCGCCGGACCCGGAAAAGCTCTCTGCTTTCGAGTGCGGTTTCAACGCCTTCGACGATGCCCGCATGAAGTTCGATATCCGCTTTTACCTGGTGTCGATCCTCTTTATCATCTTCGATCTGGAAGTCGCCTTCCTGTTCCCATGGGCGGTGTCTTTCGGCGAGATGGGCTGGTTCGGTTTCTGGTCGATGATGGTGTTCCTCCTCGTCCTCACCATCGGCTTTATCTATGAGTGGAAGAAGGGAGCGCTGGAATGGGCATGAGCCAGAACAACACCACGCTCGTTGCGCCGCAGCCGAAGGGGATCATCGATCCCTCGACCGGCAAGCCGGTTGGCAGCAACGATGCCTACTTCACGGAAATCAACGACGAGCTGGCCGATAAGGGCTTTCTCGTCACCTCGACCGACGAACTGATCACCTGGGCCCGTACCGGCTCCCTGATGTGGATGCAGTTCGGTCTTGCCTGCTGCGCCGTCGAAGGCCTGATGCAGGCGTCCGGTCCGCGTTACGACATGGAGCGCTTCGGTGTCGCCCCGCGCGCTTCGCCGCGCCAGTCGGACGTGATGATCGTCGCCGGCACGCTGACCAACAAGATGGCTCCGGCGCTGCGCAAGGTCTATGACCAGATGCCTGAGCCGCGTTACGTCATCTCCATGGGCTCCTGCGCCAATGGCGGCGGTTATTACCATTATTCCTACGCCGTGGTGCGCGGCTGCGACCGCGTCGTGCCGGTGGATATCTACGTTCCGGGCTGTCCCCCCACGGCGGAGGCGCTGCTTTACGGCGTGCTTCTGCTGCAGAAGAAGATTCGTCGTACCGGTACGATCGAGCGCTAAGGGCAAAGGACGGATTAAGTAATGAGCGAAGCTCTCAACGATCTTGCTGCTTACGTTAAGGAAGCGCGCGGTTCCCTCTTGGTGTCGGCTGATATCGCCTATGGCGAGCTGACGCTGAACACGACGCCTGAAAGCGTGATCGCGCTTTTGACCTTCCTGCGTGACGACGTGCAGTGCGGTTTCGTCAACATCATCGATATCTGCGGTGTCGACTGGCCGCAGCGCGAAAAGCGTTTCGATGTCGTTTATCACCTGCTGTCGCCGCGCCAGAACCTGCGCGTGCGCGTCAAGCTGCAGGTGGCGGAAGACGAGGGCGTACCGTCTTCGACCTCCGTTTATATGGGTGCCGAATGGTTCGAGCGCGAAGCCTGGGACATGTATGGCATTCCGTTCGAAGGCCATAAGGATCTTCGCCGCATCCTCACCGACTACGGTTTCGAAGGCCACCCGCTGCGCAAGGATTTTCCGGTTACCGGCTTTGTGGAAGTGCGTTACGATGACGTTCTGAAACGGGTTCTTTATGAACCGGTCGAACTGAAGCAGGAATTCCGCAACTTCGATTTCCTCTCCCCCTGGGAAGGAACCGAATATGTTCTCCCGGGCGACGAAAAGGCCAAGCAATGAGCCAAGCCCCCGCGACAGAGCAGGCACAATGTCTTTGCGGCGCCGTCGGCCTCAAGGCCGTCATCGGTGCCCGCGAATTCGGCGCTTGCCATTGCTCCATGTGCCGCCGCTGGTCCGGCGGTGCGTTTCTGGCTGTGGAATGCGCTGATATCTCCGTCGAAAACGAAGAGAGCCTCGGCGTCTATTCCTCGTCGGAATGGGGTGAGCGCTGCTTCTGCAAGAATTGCGGCAGCACGCTGATGTGGCGCTCGAAGGACGGCAAGCATTTCGCCGTTTCGCTGCAGGCGTTCGACAACCCTTCCAGCTTCACGTTCGCGTCGCAGATTTTCACGGATGAGAAGCCTTCGAGCTATTCCTTCGCAGAAACCACGCAGAACATGACCGGCCCCGAATTCATCGCCATGATCACCTCGGCGGAGCACTAGAATGACTGAGCATAACGTCCGCAATTTCACGATCAACTTCGGTCCGGAACACCCGTCCGCGCACGGCGTGCTGCGTCTGGTTCTGGAACTGGACGGCGAAATCGTCGAACGCGTCGATCCGCATATCGGTCTCCTGCATCGCGGCACCGAAAAGCTGATCGAGACCAAGACCTATCTGCAGGCCGTTCCCTATTTCGATCGCCTCGACTACGTCGCGCCGATGAACCAGGAACACGCTTTCGCGCTCGCCGTCGAAAAGCTGCTGGGCCTTGAAATCCCGATGCGCGGCCAGCTGATCCGCGTTCTCTATTCGGAAATCGGCCGCATCCTGTCGCACATCATGAACGTGACGACGCAGGCCATGGACGTCGGCGCCATGACACCGCCTGTCTGGGGTTTCGAAGAGCGCGAAAAGCTGATGGTGTTCTATGAGCGCGCCTGCGGCGCCCGCATGCACTCGGCTTACGTTCGTCCGGGTGGCGTGCATCAGGACCTGCCGCCGGAACTGGTCGACGATATCGGCAAATGGTGCGACCCGTTCCTGACCGTTCTCGACAATATCGAAGGCCTTTTGACCGACAACCGCATCTACAAGCAGCGTAACGTCGATATTGGCGTCGTCTCGCTTGAGGACGCCTTCGCCTGGGGTTTCACGGGCGTGATGGTGCGTGGTTCGGGCGCTGCCTGGGATTTGCGCCGCGCGCAGCCCTATGAGTGCTATTCCGATCTCGAATTCGACATTCCCGTCGGCAAGAACGGCGACTGCTACGATCGTTACCTGATCCGCATGCAGGAAATGCGCGAATCCGTGAAGATCATGAAGCAGTGCGTCGATCTTCTGTCCGGCAAGCACCGCATCGGCCCGGTCTCCTCGCTGGACGGCAAGGTGGTTCCGCCCAAGCGCGGCGAGATGAAGCGCTCGATGGAAGCGCTGATCCACCACTTCAAGCTCTACACCGAAGGTTACCACGTTCCGGCCGGCGAAGTTTACGCCGCCGTCGAAGCGCCGAAGGGCGAGTTCGGCGTTTACGTGGTCGCTGATGGTTCCAACAAGCCCTATCGCTGCAAGATCCGCGCGCCGGGCTACGCACACCTGCAGGCCATGGATTTCCTGTGCAAGGGCCATCAGCTTGCTGACGTTACAGCCGTGCTCGGCTCCCTCGACATCGTGTTCGGGGAGGTCGACCGCTGATGCGTCTGCCGCTGGCCATACCGGCTTTTCTCGCAGCGATGTCTGCTCCCGCTCTCGCCCAGACGGCGACGGGCGAGGGTGGCGTATCGCTGTCGAGCGGCGGCTCTTCGACCATCAAGCAGCTTCTGTCGTCGGGATACGAGATCAAGGCCTCGGTTCCCAATGGCAGCAAGTTCATCGTGTTCATGCAGAAAGACAAGGCGGCTTACGCCTGCGAATTCGTCACGGTGGCGAGATCGCGTTGTGAGACGTTAAACTGAAAAGGCGTGAGGAAGTATGTCCGTTCGTCGACTAGCCGAAGATCAGTTCCAGCCCGTGGCATTTGCCTTCAATGCGGAAAACACCGCATGGGCGGAAAAGACGATCAAGAAATATCCCGAGGGACGCCAGCAATCGGCGGTCATCCCGCTGCTCATGCGTGCGCAGGAGCAGGACGGCTGGGTTACCCGCGCCGCCATCGAAAAGATCGCCGACATGCTGGATATGGCCTATATCCGCGTCATGGAAGTGGCGACCTTCTATACCCAGTTCCAGTTGAAGCCGGTTGGCACGCGCGCCCACGTTCAGGTCTGCGGCACCACGCCCTGCATGCTGCGCGGCTCGGAAGCGCTGATGGATGTCTGCCGCAAGAAGATCCACCACGATCCGCTGCACACCAATGAGAGCGGCACGCTGTCCTGGGAAGAAGTGGAATGTCAGGGCGCCTGCGTCAACGCGCCGATGGTCATCATCTTCAAGGATGCCTATGAGGATTTGACGCCCGAGCGTCTGGAAGAGATCATCGACACGTTCGAGGCAGGCAAGGGCGACACGGTCAAGACCGGCCCGCAGATCGACCGTCACCAGTCGGTCCCGGTCGGTGGCCTGACGACGCTGACGGAAGAGATCAAGCCGGATCGTTCCAATCTCGACAAGCCGGCCGAAGCGCCTGCGGATGCCGCACCGGTTCCGCCGTCCAACGCCGCCAAGCCGAAGACGGACGCCCCGGAAACCGATCCGAAGCTGAAGACACCTGCGACCGCGCCGAAAGCTGCCGAAGCGAATGTGAAGACCGCCGAAAAGGAAGCTTCGGGATCTGCGAAGCCGTCGCTCGATTCCAAGGATCGTCCGGCCGGCATCGAAAAGCCCGCAACGCCCGACGACCTGAAGCTCATTTCCGGCGTTGGTCCGAAGATTGAAGGCACGCTGCACGAACTCGGCATCTTCACCTTCGCGCAGGTCGCCGGCTGGAAAAAGGCCGAATGCGACTGGGTCGACGGTTATCTGAATTTCAAGGGCCGCATTGAACGCGATGAGTGGATCAAGCAGGCCGAGGCGCTCGCCAAGGGTGGCGAAGCCGAGTATATCAGGGTCTTCGGCAAGAAGCCGCGGTAAGAGGTGAAGCATGTTAAAAGATCAGGATCGCATCTTTACCAATCTCTACGGCCTCAAGGACAAGTCCCTGAAGGGCGTGAGAGCGCGCGGCCATTGGGACGGCACCAAGCAGATCATCGAAAAGGGCCGTGACTGGATCATCAACGAGATGAAGGCTTCCGGCCTTCGCGGTCGCGGTGGCGCCGGCTTCCCGACGGGTCTCAAATGGTCCTTCATGCCGAAGGAAAATGACGGCCGTCCGCATTATCTCGTCGTTAACGCCGACGAATCCGAACCCGGCACCTGCAAGGACCGCGAAATCCTGCGCAACGATCCGCATACGCTGATCGAAGGCTGCGTGATCGCCGGTTTCGCGATGGGCGCGCATACCGCCTATATCTACGTGCGCGGCGAATATATGCGTGAGCGTGAAGCGCTTCAGGCGGCCATCGACGAATGTTACGATGCCGGCCTGCTCGGCAAGAACAACAAGAACGGCTGGGATTTCGACATCTACGTCCATCACGGCGCGGGTGCCTATATCTGCGGCGAAGAGACGGCTCTGCTCGAAAGCCTCGAAGGCAAGAAGGGTCAGCCGCGCCTCAAGCCCCCGTTCCCGGCCAATATGGGTCTTTACGGCTGCCCGACGACCGTCAACAACGTTGAATCCATCGCCGTTGCGCCGACCATCCTGCGTCGCGGTGCGGCCTGGTTCTCGTCGATCGGCCGTCCGAACAATGTCGGCACCAAGCTGTTCATGGTGTCAGGCCATGTCGAGCGTCCCTGCACCTTCGAAGACGCGCTGGGCCTGTCCTTCCGCGAGCTGATCGAACACCATTGCGGTGGCATTCGCGGCGGCTGGGACAATCTGCTCGGCGTCATCCCCGGCGGCGCATCCTGCCCCATCGTGCGCGGTGAGGACATGAAGGACGCCATCATGGATTTCGACGGCATGCGCGAAGTGAAATCCTCTTTCGGCACTGGCGGCATGATCGTCATGGACAAGTCCACCGACGTCATCAAGGCGATTGCCCGCATCGCGGCCTTCTTCAAGCATGAAAGCTGCGGCCAGTGCACGCCGTGCCGCGAAGGCACCGGCTGGATGTGGCGCGTGCTGGAGCGCATGGTCAAGGGCAACGCCCAGAAGCGCGAAATCGACATGCTGTTTGAAGTAACGAAGCAGATCGAAGGCCACACCATCTGTGCGCTCGGCGACGCCGCCGCATGGCCGGTACAGGCGCTGATCCGCAATTTCCGTCCGGAAATCGAAAAGCGCATCGACCAATATACCTACAGGGCCATGGATGATGGCGCTGTTCTGGAAGCCGCTGAATAAGCAACAAGGCTTCAGGCGGAGCCGGAAATTTCCGGCCTCGCGACACCATGAAGCGTCTGGCAGACGATATCAGTGCCGGGCGCGATTAAGGATTTGTTGCGGACCGTGTGAGACATGGGACGAACAGGCAACAGGACGTAAGTAGAACCATGGCAAAGCTCAAGGTTGACGGTAAAGAGATCGAGGTTCCGGATCATTTCACGCTGTTGCAGGCGTGCGAAGAGGCGGGTGCTGAAGTTCCGCGCTTTTGTTTTCATGAGCGCTTGTCGGTCGCGGGTAACTGCCGCATGTGTCTCATCGAGGTGAAGGGCGGACCGCCCAAGCCCGCCGCCTCCTGCGCCATGGGCGTGCGCGACGTTCGCGGCGGCCCGAACGGCGAATTGCCTGAGGTTTTCACCAATACGCCGATGGTCAAGAAGGCCCGCGAAGGCGTGATGGAATTCCTGCTCATCAACCATCCGCTGGATTGCCCGATCTGCGACCAGGGCGGCGAATGCGACCTGCAGGACCAGGCCATGGCCTTCGGTATCGCCGGTTCGCGTTATGCGGAAAACAAGCGTGCGGTTGAAGACAAATATATCGGCCCGCTCGTCAAGACGGTCATGAACCGTTGCATCCACTGCACGCGCTGCGTCCGTTTCACCACGGAAGTGGCCGGCATTGCTGAACTTGGCCTTATCGGCCGCGGCGAAGATGCCGAAATCACCACCTATCTCGAGCAGGCGATGACCTCGGAGCTGCAGGGCAACGTTGTTGACCTCTGCCCGGTCGGCGCTCTTACCTCGAAGCCTTTCGCCTTCACCGCCCGCCCGTGGGAACTGAACAAGACCGAAACCATCGACGTGATGGACGCGCTCGGTTCGGCCATCCGCGTCGATACCCGTGGCCGTGAAGTCATGCGCGTCATGCCGCGTGTCAACGAGGCGATCAACGAAGAGTGGATTTCCGACAAGAGCCGCTTCATCTGGGATGGCCTGAAGACGCAGCGCCTTGACCGGCCTTACGTCCGCAAGGATGGCCGGCTGCAGCCCGCCACCTGGGGCGAAGCCTTCGGTGCGATCAAGCAGGCTGTTGCCGCAACATCCGGCAACAAGATCGGTGCGATCGCCGGCGATCTGTCTTCCGTTGAAGAAATGTTCGCGCTGAAGTCGCTTCTTGCCTCGCTCGGCTCGGCCAATGTCGACTGCCGTCAGGATGGCGCAGCGCTTGATCCGTCTTTGGGTCGCGCCAGCTACATCTTCAATTCCACCATTGAAGGCATCGAGCAGGCGGACGCATTGCTGATCGTTGGCGCTAACCCGCGTTTCGAAGCGGCTGTCCTCAACGCCCGCATCCGCAAGCGCTGGCGTCGTGGCGGTTTCCCGATCGGCGTGATCGGCGAAGCTGGCGAACTGCGCTACAATTATGAATATCTCGGCTCGGGTGCTGAAACGCTCTCCGATCTGGCCAACGGCTCGCACAGCTTCGTTGACAAGCTGAAGTCCGCCAAGAACCCGCTGATCATCATCGGTCAGGGCGCTCTTGCCCGCGCCGATGGTGCCGCCGTGCTCGCTGCTGCTGCAAAGCTTGCCGTTTCGGTTGGCGCTGTCAGCGAAGAGTGGAACGGTTTCTCCGTTCTGCACACTGCCGCTGCCCGCGTTGGCGGTCTCGATATCGGCTTCGTGCCGGGTGAGGGCGGTGTTGCCGCCGCTGAAATGGTCGCTTCCATGGATGTTCTGTTCCTGCTCGGCGCCGATGAACTCGATCTGTCGAACAAGGGCGCCAAGTTCACCGTTTATATCGGCAGCCATGGCGATCAGGGCGCGATGAACGCCGACGTCATCCTTCCGGGCGCGGCCTATACCGAAAAATCCGGTATCTGGGTCAACACCGAAGGCCGCGTGCAGGTGGGCAACCGCGCCGGTTTCGCACCGGGTGAAGCCCGCGAAGACTGGGCGATCCTGCGCGCGCTATCCGACGTTCTCGGCAAGAAGCTGCCATTCGATTCGCTGTCGGCCCTGCGTGGCCAGCTCTTCGTCGCGCATCCGCATCTGGCGGAAACCGACGAGATCGCAGCCGGTAACGGCAAGGATATCGAGGCTTTGGCCGGCAAGACCGGCTCGCTCAACAAGTCGGCGTTTGCCTCGCCGGTAAAAGACTTTTATTTGACGAACCCGATTGCGCGCGCCTCCGCCGTCATGGCCGAGTGTTCCGCATTGGCCCGCAACAATTTCAAGGCTGCGGCAGAGTAAGGGTAGGGGATTTATGGAACAGTTTTTCTGGAGCTACGTCTGGCCCGCGCTGATCATGGTCGGCCAGTCCCTGCTGCTTCTCGTTTGCCTTCTGGTGGCCATCGCCTTCCTGCTGCTTGCCGACCGCAAGGTCTGGGCGGCCGTGCAGCTGCGCCGTGGTCCGAACGTTGTTGGTCCCTTCGGTCTCTTCCAGTCCTTCGCCGACCTCTTGAAGTTCATCCTGAAGGAGCCCGTCATTCCGGCTGGCGCCAACAAGGCCGTCTTCCTTCTGGCGCCGCTGGTCGCCGTGACACTGGCGCTCGCCACTTACGCGGTCATTCCCTTCAATGAAGGCTGGGTGGTCGCCAACATCAATGTCGGCATTCTCTACATCTTCGCGATTTCCTCGCTTGAAGTGTACGGCATCATCATGGGCGGCTGGGCTTCGAACTCGAAGTACCCGTTCCTCGGCGCGCTGCGCTCCGCCGCGCAGATGGTGTCCTATGAAGTGTCGATCGGTCTCGTCATCGTCACCGTTCTGCTCTGCGTCGGCTCGCTTAACCTGACGGATATCGTGCTTGCCCAGAAGACCGGCCTCGGCACCATGCTCGGCCTGCCGGCCTCGTTCCTCGACTGGCACTGGCTGTCGCTGTTCCCGATGTTCATCGTGTTCTTCATTTCGGGCCTTGCCGAAACCAACCGTCCGCCCTTCGACCTTCCGGAAGCGGAATCGGAACTGGTCGCCGGTCACATGGTCGAATACGGTTCCACGCCTTACATGATGTTCATGCTCGGCGAATATGCTGCGATCGTGCTGATCTGCTGCCTGACGACGATCCTGTTCATGGGCGGCTGGTTGCCGATCGTGGATGTGTGGTTCCTGAACTGGGTTCCGGGCATCGTCTGGTTCGCGCTGAAGGGCTGCATGGTCTTCTTCATGATAGCGCTCACCAAGGCTTTCGTTCCGCGTTACCGTTATGACCAGCTCATGCGCCTTGGCTGGAAGGTGTTCCTGCCGCTGTCGCTCGCCATGGTCGTTATTGTTGCATTCGTATTGAAGCTGACGGGGTGGGCTGGTTGATGTCCGAACTCCTCGCTCAAAGATCTGGAGACTGAGATGGCAAGCCTCTCCCAAGCCGTCAATTCGCTGTTCCTCAAGGAGTTCGTCGGCGCGATCCTGCTGACGATGCGCCACTTCTTCAAACAGAAGGCAACGGTGAACTATCCTTTCGAAAAGGGCCCGGTCTCTCCGCGTTTCCGTGGTGAACATGCGCTGCGCCGTTATCCGAACGGTGAAGAACGCTGCATCGCCTGCAAGCTGTGTGAAGCGATCTGTCCCGCTCAGGCGATCACCATCGAAGCCGGCCCGCGCCGCAATGACGGCACCCGCCGCACGGTGCGTTACGATATCGACATGGTGAAGTGCATCTATTGCGGTTTCTGCCAGGAAGCCTGCCCGGTGGATGCCATCGTCGAAGGCCCGAATTTCGAATTCGCGACGGAGACCCGCGAGGAGCTTTATTTCGACAAGCAGAAGCTTCTCGACAATGGCGACCGCTGGGAGCGTGAAATCGCACGCAACCTCGCACTGGATGCACCTTACCGTTAAGGTGCAACCGTCTTTCCGGGGGCGACCCCGGAGAGCGATGAAAAGTAAAATGCCTGCGCGGTTTTCGCCGGCGGGGACGAAACGGGTGAGGGGCCTTCGAGCCATCTTTGCCCGATGAGGACAAGAAGGCACCAAGATGGGTCTGCACGCTGTATTCTTTTATATATTCGCTTTCGTCGCCGTGGCGTCTGCGTTCATGGTCATCGCATCGAAGAACCCTGTTCATTCGGTGCTGTTTCTGATCTTGACCTTCTTCAACGCAGCCGCGCTGTTCCTGCTGACGGGCGCCGAGTTCCTCGGCATGATCCTGCTGGTGGTTTATGTCGGCGCGGTGGCGGTGCTGTTCCTCTTCGTCGTCATGATGCTGGATGTGGATTTCGCCGAGCTTCGCTCGGGCGTGCTGCAATATGCGCCTGTCGGGGCGCTGATCGGTGTCATCCTGGCGGCCGAGCTGATCGTTGTGGTCGGCGGCAGCATGCTGAACCCGATTGCGGCCAAGTCCATCACCATGCCGATCCCGCCTGTCACCGAACGCACCAATACGGCCGCGCTCGGCGACGTGCTCTATACCAATTACGTCTACTTCTTCCAGCTCGCCGGTCTCGTGCTGCTGGTGGCCATGATCGGCGCCATCGTGCTGACGCTGCGTCATCGCACCGACATCAAGCGGCAGGATATCTCCACGCAGGTCGGCCGCGACCCGAAGACCGCCGTCACCACGGTCAAGGTCAAGCCGGGCCAGGGCATCTGAGGCGCGAACGGATCCAAGGAAACAGAACATGGAAATCGGTCTTTCCCACTACCTGACGGTCAGCGCCATCCTCTTTACGATCGGCGTCTTCGGTATCTTCCTCAACCGGAAGAACGTCATCGTCATCCTGATGTCGATCGAGCTTATCCTGCTTGCGGTCAACATCAACATGGTGGCCTTCTCGGCCTTCCTGAACGATATTGTCGGCCAGGTCTTCGCTTTGTTCATTCTGACTGTTGCAGCCGCCGAAGCGGCCATCGGTCTTGCAATACTCGTTGTCTTCTACCGCAACCGCGGATCGATCGCCGTCGAAGACGTCAATATGATGAAGGGCTGATAAGGCTATGATCTACAAGGCTATCGTCTTTCTTCCACTGATCGGCTTCCTGATCGCCGGCCTGTTCGGCCGCTCGATCGGCGCCAAGGCTTCGGAATATGTCACCACCGGTCTGATGATCGTGGTCGCTATCCTGTCGTGGATCGTCTTCTTCACCGTGGCACTCGCCCATGGCGAGCCGGGCGAGGTGATCAAGGTCACCGTGCTGCGCTGGATCCAGTCCGGCGGCATCGACGTCGAATGGGCCTTCCGCATCGACACGCTGACGGCGGTGATGTTTGTCGTCGTCAACACGGTCTCGACGCTGGTGCATCTCTATTCGATCGGATACATGCACCACGATCCGCATCGTCCGCGTTTCTTCGCCTATCTGTCGCTCTTCACCTTCGCCATGCTGATGCTGGTGACCTCCGACAACCTGCTGCAGATGTTCTTCGGCTGGGAAGGCGTGGGTCTGGCGTCCTACCTGCTGATCGGCTTCTGGTTCAAGAAGCCGTCCGCTTCGGCCGCCGCAATGAAGGCCTTCATCGTCAACCGCGTCGGTGACTTCGGCTTCATTCTCGGCATTGGCGGCGTGTTCGTGCTGTTCGGCTCGATCAATTTCGAAACCATCTTCGCTGCCGCTGCGACCTATCTGCCGGCTGAAGGCGCGGCCTCCTCGGAAACCGTCATCAACCTGTTCGGTATGCATCTGGACAAGGCCAATGCAATGACGGGCGTCTGCCTGCTGCTCTTCATGGGCGCCATGGGTAAGTCGGCGCAGTTCCTGCTGCACACCTGGCTGCCGGACGCGATGGAAGGTCCGACCCCGGTTTCGGCCCTCATTCATGCCGCAACCATGGTCACGGCCGGCGTCTTCCTCGTCGCCCGCATGTCGCCGCTGTTCGAACTGTCGCATGATGCGCTCACCGTCGTGACGCTGATTGGTGCGATCACCGCCTTCTTCGCAGCAACCGTCGGCCTCGTGCAGAACGACATCAAGCGCGTCATCGCCTACTCGACCTGCTCGCAGCTCGGTTACATGTTCGTGGCGCTCGGCGTCGGCGCTTATGGCGCGGCCGTGTTCCACCTCTTCACGCACGCCTTCTTCAAGGCCCTGTTGTTCTTGTGCGCCGGTTCGGTCATCCATGCCGTCGATGGCGAGCAGGACATGCGTTACATGGGTGGCCTGCGCAAGCATATCCCCATTACCTTCTGGACCATGACCGTTGGCACGCTGGCGCTGACCGGCGTTGGTATTCCGGGCACGATGATCGGTTTTGCCGGCTTCTTCTCGAAGGACGTCATCATCGAATCCGCTTACGCGTCCCATTCGGTTCTGTCCGGCTTCGCCTTCACGCTGCTGGTTATCGCAGCGCTGTTCACCAGCTTCTATTCCTGGCGTCTGGCCTTCATGACCTTCTTCGGCAAGCCGCGCGCGTCCGCCGACGTCATGCACCATGTGCATGAATCGCCGATGGTCATGCTGATCCCGCTTTTCATCCTCACGGTTGGCGCGATCTTTGCCGGTGTTGCCTTCGAAGGTTATTTCTTCGGCCATGAATATGCCGAGTTCTGGAAGGGCGCTCTGTTCACGCTTCCGGAAAACGAGATCCTCGAGGAATTCCACCACGTGCCGCTGTGGGTGAAGTGGAGCCCGTTCTTCGCCATGGCCCTTGGTTTCGTGACCGCCTGGTACATGTATATCAAGTCGCCGGAGACGCCGAAGCGTCTGGCCGAGACCCATCGTGGCCTCTACCAGTTCCTTCTCAACAAGTGGTACTTCGACGAACTCTATGACTTCCTCTTCGTTCGTTCCGCAAAGGCGCTCGGTCGCTTCCTGTGGAAGAAGGGCGACGTCGCCGTCATCGACCACTATGGACCGAACGGCATTGCAGCGCGTGTGGTTGACGTGACCAACCGCATGGTCCGCCTGCAATCCGGTTACCTCTATCATTATGCCTTTGCGATGCTGATCGGCATCGCGGCGCTTGTCACCTGGATGATGCTCGGGAGTGCCCTCTGATGACCGATTGGCCTATTCTTTCAACGGTCACCTTTCTGCCGCTCGTCGGCGTGGTGCTCCTGCTGCTGACAAATGAGAACGGCCCTTATGGACGCCGCAACATTCTCAATGTCTCGCTGCTGACGACCGTTTTCACCTTCCTGGTGTCGCTGTTCATCTGGATCGGTTTCGACAATTCGAACCCCGGTTTCCAGATGGTGGAAAAACACGCTTGGTTCGGTAACATCGCCGCCTATCATCTTGGTGTCGACGGCGTTTCCATGCTGTTCGTCATCCTCACCACCTTCCTCATGCCCTTCTGCGTGCTGGCAAGCTGGGAATCGGTTGAAAAGCGCATCAAGGAATACATGATTGCCTTCCTGCTTCTGGAAGTCGTCATGATCGGCGTCTTCGTGGCGCTGGATACGGTTCTCTTCTACGTCTTCTTCGAAGCGACGCTGATCCCGATGTTCATCATCATCGGCGTCTGGGGCGGCAAGGATCGTGTCTACGCATCCTACAAGTTCTTCCTCTACACGCTGCTCGGCTCGGTTCTGACCATGCTCGCCATCATGGCCATGTACTGGCAGGCCGGCACGACCGACATGACGGAACTGTTGAAATACGGCTTCCCGGCGGGCATGCAGACCTGGCTCTGGCTCGCCTGTTTCGCCGCCTTCTCGGTGAAGATGCCGATGTGGCCGGTGCATACCTGGCTGCCGGATGCCCACGTTCAGGCGCCGACCGCCGGTTCCGTCATCCTTGCCGGCGTCATGCTGAAGCTCGGCGGTTACGGTTTCATCCGCTTCTCGCTGTCGATGTTCCCGCTGGCTTCGGATTATTTCGCTCCCTTCGTCTTCACGCTGTCGGTTCTCGCCATCATCTACACCTCGCTGGTGGCGATGATGCAGGACGACATCAAGAAGCTGATCGCCTATTCCTCCGTGGCCCACATGGGTTACGTGACCATGGGCATCTTCGCCGCCAACGTTCAGGGCGTGCAGGGCGCGATCTTCCAGATGCTGTCGCACGGTATCGTGTCGGGCGCGCTCTTCCTCTGCGTCGGCGTTGTCTATGATCGTCTTCATACCCGCGAAATCGCGGCCTATGGCGGCCTCGTCAACAACATGCCGAAATATGCCGTCGCCTTCATGATCTTCACCATGGCCAATGTCGGTCTGCCCGGCACCTCCGGCTTCATCGGTGAATTCCTGACGCTGGTCGGCGTATTCCGCGCCAACACGCTGGTCGCGCTGTTTGCGGCAACCGGCGTCATCCTCTCGGCCGCCTATGCGCTGTGGCTTTATCGCCGCGTGATTTTCGGTGCGCTCGAGAAGGAAAGCCTGAAGGCGATGCTCGATCTGTCCACCCGCGAAAAGGTCATCCTTTATCCGCTGGTTGCGTTGACGATCTTCTTCGGTGTCTATCCGGCACCGGTGTTCGATGCGACAGCCGCATCGGTCGATCTTCTGGTAAACAACTATTCGGCTGCATTGCAGGCGGCGCAAAATGTTGCGCTCTCTATGAATTGACGACAGGACCCGTTGGACATGACCGCTGAAATCCTTTTTGCCAGTCTGCACATTGCGACGCCCGAGCTGATCCTTGCGGTCGGCGCGCTGGCGCTGCTCATGATTGGCGTCTTCTCGGGCGACAAGTCGACAACGACGGTCACCGGCCTTGCCGTTGCCCTCCTGCTCGTCGTCGGTCTCTGGATCATCTTTGCCCCCGCCTCGGGTGTGGCCTTCGGCGGTGTCTATATCGCCGATGCCTTCGGCAACTTCATGAAGGTATTGGCGCTGATCGGCTCGATCACCGCCATGATCCTCGCCGTCGGTCAGGGCCGTTTAGAACCCATCGGCCGTTTCGAATATCCGGTGCTTCTGGTCCTCGCGACGCTTGGCATCCTGCTGATGATCTCGGCCAACAACCTGATCTCGCTCTACATGGCGCTGGAACTGCAGTCGCTGGCACTCTACGTCGTCTGCGCGATCAACCGTGAAAGCCTGCGCTCCACGGAAGCCGGCCTGAAGTATTTCGTTCTCGGTGCGCTCTCCTCCGGCATGCTGCTTTACGGCATGTCGCTGGTCTATGGTTTCACCGGCAATACCGGCTTTACCGAAATCGCCCAGGTTCTGGCGTCGGAAACCCGTTCGCTCGGTCTGGTTTTTGGTCTGGTCTTCGTTCTTGCCGGTCTGGCATTCAAGATTTCGGCCGTGCCGTTCCACATGTGGACGCCGGATGTTTATGAAGGCGCGCCGACCCCGGTAACGGCGTTCCTGTCGGCTGCACCGAAGATCGGCGCCATGGCTATCCTCGTTCGTATCGTCATCGAGGCGTTCCAGCCGGTCTTTGCTGACTGGCAGCAGATCGTCGTCTTTATCTCCATCGCCTCCATGCTGCTCGGTTCCTTCGCCGCCATCGGCCAGAAGAACATCAAGCGCCTGATGGCCTATTCCTCCATCGGCCACATGGGTTATGCGCTGGTTGGTCTTGCCGCCGGCACCGAGGCCGGTGTAGCCGGCGTCATTCTCTACATGACCGTTTATATGGTCATGACGCTTGGCACCTTCGCCTGCATTCTCTCCATGCGCCGCAAGGAAATCGGCAATGTCGAGACTGTCGAGGATCTTGCCGGCCTTTCGTCTTCCAACCCCTTCATGGCGGTTGTGCTGACGATCCTGATGTTCTCGCTTGCCGGCATTCCGCCGCTCGCCGGCTTCTTCGGCAAGTATTACGTCTTCCTCGCTGCCATCGAGGCGAAGCTTTATCCGCTCGCGGTTATCGGTGTGATCGGGTCGGTCGTTGGCGCCTATTATTATGTCCGCGTCGTCAAGGTCATGTGGTTCGATGAGGCCAAGGGCAGCTTCGAGCGTCCGGCGGGTGAGCTGAAGGTCGTTTATGCCCTTTCGGGTCTCTTCGTTCTTGCCTTCGTCGTCTTCGGCGGTGCGCTTGGCAATGCGGTCACGGCCGCAGCAAAGACGTTCTTTTGATCGATACGCCGCAGCATACGGGCCGGATGTCCATCGATGACTTCCGGCACGAGGCGATGGCGGAAACGCCATCGACCAACATAGAGTGTTTCGCCCGGGCGCGGGCGGGTGATGGCGGTAATCTCTGGATCACCGCCATCCGCCAGACCGGCGGTCGCGGTCGCCGCGGCCGGCCCTGGGTTTCCGAGCCCGGCAACCTCTACGCCTCGCTTCTTCTCATTGATCCCGCTCCGATGGATCGTATCGGCTCCCTGCCGCTTGCCTTTGCGCTGGCCGTCTATCGCGCCATCCGCGCGGTCCTGCCGGCAGGTGGTGCTCCGCTTGAAATCAAATGGCCAAACGACGTATTGATCGGTCGCCAGAAAACCTGCGGCATTTTGATGGAAGCGGAGCTTCTGCCGGATGGGCGGCGGGCAATCGTCATCGGCATCGGTATCAATATCGCCCATAAGCCGGACAATCCGCTTTATCCCGTCACAATGCTCTCCGAACACGGCGCTTCCTGTTCGCCCGACGAACTCTTCGCGCATCTTTTTCGCGAGACGGCGGATGTGCTGCGAGACTGGGACGAGGGCAGGGGTGTGGCCGGCGTCATGGCCGGCTGGCGGGCCGCTGCCTGCGGTATCGGCGAACATATCACCGTCAACTTTCCGGATCGCTCGATCGGCGGGCGTTTCGTCGGAATTGATGATAATGGTTATCTGCTGCTGGATGAGGATGAGGGCGCAAGGCGCTCCATCGCCGCCGGCGACGTATTTTTCGGATGAGGCGAACGGTGCGGTCCAGCAACCCGCGCCGAACCCTGTCCCACAGGTTGGAGCTTTCCTGCGGCTCATGAAAAGCAGGGTGGCAGACCGGCTCCGCATCGGCCCGGTCGATCAGATGGTTCAACAGGTCCGATGCTGAAAACCGGCGCGGGGCGGGGCATGATGCCGTCGTCCGTGCGCTTTTATGAATGGATAAAAACAACAATGGCTAAACAGGACGAACTGGTCTTCCTGCCGCTTGGCGGCGTCGGTGAAATCGGCATGAATCTGGCGCTTTACGGCTACGGTCCGGAAAGCAAGCGCCAATGGATCATGGTGGATTGCGGCGTGACCTTTGCCGGACCCGACCTGCCGGGCGTCGATCTGGTGCTGCCCGATATCAGCTATATCGCCGAGCAGAAGAAAAACCTCAAAGGCATCATCATCACCCACGCCCATGAGGATCATTACGGCGCGCTGAACGACCTGTGGCCGGGTCTCAACGTGCCGGTCTATGCCTCGGGCTTCACCGCCGGCATGCTGGAGGCGAAGCGTGCTTATGAGGGCACGCGCGCCGAAATTCCGGTCACGCCGTTCAAGGCGGGCGACCGCATCAATGTCGGTCCGTTTGAAATCGAGGCTGTCGGCGTCAATCACTCCATCCCGGAGCCAATGTCGCTGGTCATCCGCACGCCGCTCGGCAACGTCATCCACACCGGTGACTGGAAAATCGATGAGGCGCCCTCGCTCGGGCCGTTGACGGATGAGGCCCGCTTCCGCGCCATCGGTGAAGAGGGTGTGCTGGCGCTGATGTGCGACAGCACCAATTCGGTGCGCGATGGCGTATCGCCCTCCGAACACGAGGTTTCCGAAGGTCTGCGGCAGATCATCGAAAATGCCGAAGGCCGCGTCGCCGTCACCACCTTCTCCTCCAATGTCGGGCGCATCCGCTCGATTGCCCAGGCGGCGGAGGCGGCGGGCCGCGAGGTTCTGCTGCTCGGCTCGTCACTGAAGCGCGTCGTTCATGTCTCGCAGGATCTCGGTATCATGGAAGGCATCAAGCCATTCCTCGCCGAAGACGAATATGGCTACATCCCGCGCGACAAGGTGGTGCTGATCCTGACGGGTTCGCAGGGCGAACCGCGTGCCGCACTTGCCAAGTTGTCGCGTGACGAGATGCGCAATGTGGCGCTGGCTGCGGGAGACACGGTGGTGTTTTCCTCGCGCGCCATTCCCGGCAACGAAAAGGCCATCATCGATATCAAGAACGGCCTGATCGAGCAGGGCGTTCATATCGTCACAGACAACGAGGCTCTTGTTCACGTTTCCGGCCATCCGCGCCGCAATGAACTGCTGAAAATGTATGAATGGACAAAGCCGCAGATTGTCGTGCCCGTTCATGGCGAGGCGGCGCATCTGGTGGCGCAGAAGGAACTGGCGGAACAGGCCGGTATTTCGCAGGTGCCGAAGGTGCGCAACGGCAATATTCTGCGCCTTGCGCCGGGCCCGGCGGAAGTCATCGATGACGCGCCGCATGGCCGCGTCTTCAAGGATGGCAATCTCATCGGCGACATGGACGAGATGGGCATCAGCAATCGCCGCAAGCTCTCCTTTGCCGGCCACGTCTCCGTCAATGTCGTGCTGGACAGCCGTTACGATTTCCTCGGCGATCCGGATGTCGTGCCTTTCGGCCTGCCTGAATTCGATGATGAGGGCGAGGATATGGAGGACACGCTTTATGACGCCGTTCTCGGCGCCGTTGAGAGCATCCCCCGCGCGCGACGCAAGGATCTGGAACTGCTGCGCGAAGCGGTGCGCCGCGCCGTGCGCGCCGCCGCCAACCAGACCTGGGGCAAGAAGCCCATCGTAACGGTTTTTGTCACGAAGGTGTGAGGCAGGGATGCCGATCTTTGAATGATCGCGGCCGATGGGCGGCACAATGATCGTCGTCCATCATCCTGTGGGTTGAGAACGGGGGCTGCGCCGCAAGGCGCGGCCCTTTTTTAACGCGGCTTTTTACGCATCTTGCAGGGATTTGATTCCGCTTTACGGATGAATGCGTTACAAGCAACGCATTGCGCAGGAGGACGTCATGCCGCTTCTTTCGGTCTTCGCCGTTTATTTCATCGTCTGGTGGACAGTGCTTTTTATCGTACTGCCGATCGGGCTTCGCACCCAGGCGGAAGAGGGCGATGTGGCGCTCGGCACCGTGGCCAGTGCGCCCTCACGGTTTCGGGGCGGGCGCATCGTCCTGTGGACGACACTGATATCGGCGCTGATCTGTGGCGTCTGGTACGGCGGGTCCTGGTGGTTCGGCTTCAGTCTTGATGATCTGCCGAGAATTGTCCCCGTTTACGACTGAAGCATCGGAACTTAATCCCGCTGGGCCTTTGATTTGGGAAGCGTGGCTCCGTTGCGTTTACGACGTATCGAATGCATTCCGCCTCAAAACCGGGATGACTGAAAACAGGGCAGCATTGTCCCGGTCGCCGCAAGGTGCATCGACACTGTCATATGGATGTCATCTCCGTCGTGCACACAGCATAGGCGTTGTGAGCGGCTGATTCACCGTCACAATTGCCGGAATAACGGGCCGGGGCGCTGTTGTGTGTTTGAAGCAAAAAAAAACAAGGCCTTTCAGCCTTGTTTTCCAGGTTTCGCGTGATCTGTAACCGTTGCCGGGGCTGCGAACGAGCGCGCCTAAGATCTGATCCTCCCAAGACTGACCGCGAAAATGACAAGAATTTAAACTTCTTGCCTCTTTTGTAAGCTAAAGCTAGCTCAATCACCCCTGCTTGTCATCTCATTTTTTGCATATTTGTTACAGTCGGCAAAAAATTCCCTGTGGTGCAATTTGTCGCACCGGATCAAGAATAATATTCCGGCCAAAGCGTTTTGACGCGAATTAGCTATCGCGAAAATGCCACGAAATCGCCTTTAAGGCTCTTTTCATGGCGGGTTTTCTTCTTGGCGGGAAACGGCTATATCCGGCGCCAATATCCCTTTATTCGGGGCGATTCCCGCGCTTTTGCGCGCTGTCGCCCATATCAATGGAAGCCGTCATGCGTCTCAGCCGTTATTTCATGCCCATCCTGAAGGAAAACCCCAAGGAAGCCGAGATTGTCTCCCACCGCCTGATGCTGCGTGCGGGCATGATCCGGCAGCAATCGGCGGGCATCTATTCCTGGCTGCCGCTCGGCAAGCGCGTGCTGGACAAGGTGAACCGCATCATCCGCGAGGAGCAGGATCGCTCCGGCGCCATCGAGCTTCTGATGCCGACGCTGCAGACCGCCGAGCTCTGGCAGGAAAGCGGCCGTTATGACGATTACGGCAAGGAGATGCTGCGCATCAAGGACCGTCAGGACCGCCAGATGCTTTACGGTCCCACCAACGAGGAGATGATCACCGACATCTTCCGTTCCTATGTGAAGTCCTACAAGAACCTGCCGCTGAACCTTTATCACATCCAGCTGAAGTTCCGTGACGAGGTGCGTCCGCGCTTTGGCACGATGCGCTCGCGCGAGTTCCTGATGAAGGACGCCTATTCCTTCGACCTGACCAAGGAAGACGCGATCCATTCCTATAACAAGATGTTCGTCGCCTATCTGCGCACCTTCGAGCGCCTTGGTCTGCGCGCCATTCCCATGCGCGCCGATACCGGCCCGATCGGCGGCAACCACAGCCACGAATTCATCATTCTGGCCGATACCGGCGAATCCGAGGTTTTCTGCCACAAGAGCTTCCTCGACCGCGCCATTCCTGCCGAAAATACCGATTTCGACGACGTCGAAGCCCTTCAGGGCGTATTTAACGAGTGGACGGCCGACTACGCCGCCACCTCCGAAATGCATGATGAAGCCGCCTATGATGCCATTCCCGAAGGCGAACGCCTCTCGGCGCGCGGTATCGAAGTCGGTCACATCTTCTATTTCGGCACCAAATATTCCGAGCCGATGGGCGCGAAAGTGCAGGGCAAGGACGGCAAGGAACACCCTGTCCACATGGGTTCCTACGGCATCGGGCCGACACGCCTTGTTCCCGCCATCATTGAAGCATCGCATGACGAGAACGGAATCATCTGGCCGGCCTCGGTCGCGCCTTTTGATGTCGTCATCGTCAACATGAAGGCTGGTGACGAGGCCTGCGATGCGGCTTGCGAAAAGCTGTATTATCAGCTCTCCAACGCCGGCAAGGATGTTCTTTACGACGATACCGACGACCGTGCGGGCCAGAAGTTTGCGACCGCCGATCTGATCGGCGTGCCGCTGCAGATCATCGTCGGTCCGCGTTCGGTCGCGAATGGCGAGGTCGAGGTAAAGGATCGCAAGAGCGGCGAGCGGGAAACCGTCACGATCGAGGCGGCAATGAACAGGGTGCTTGGCTAAGCGCGGACGGGAAGACGGGAGCGGCTTCACCCGAAGCCCGCTTCGCTTCCAAAGCGCCGATGTCACGGAAATAGGGGCCGGTTTTCGGAAAAGACCGGCCTTGTGGTATGAGATCAGGGAGACGACATGGCAAAAGCCGAGGCTGAAAAGAGTGCGGCTCCTGCTGTCCGGGAAAAGACCGCACGGCCTTTTTCCGCTTTTGAACGTATGGTGGCCTGGCGTTATCTGCGGTCGCGACGCAAGGAAGCCTTCATTTCCGTCATCGCCGGGTTTTCCTTTGTCGGCATCATGCTGGGCGTTGCGACGCTCATCATCGTCATGGCTGTGATGAACGGTTTTCGCACGGAGCTGATCTCGCGCATTCTCGGCATCAACGGCCATATGATCGTGCAGCCGATCGACCAGCCCTTCAACAATTACGATGAGCTGGCGAAGAAGTTCGCCGCCGTTCCGGGTGTCACCATGGCCCTGCCGCTGGTGGAAGGCCAGACGCTCGCCTCCGGCCGTGGCGGCGCGGGCTCCGGCGCGCTGGTGCGCGGCGTGCGCCAGGAGGATATCGACAAGGTCAAGGAAGTCGCCAACAACATCAAGACCGGTGATCTCGTCGGCTTCATGGCGGGTGATGGCGTCCTTGTCGGCTCAAGGCTTGCCGCCCAGCTCGGCGTGACGGCGGGCGATGATATCACCCTCATTTCGCCGGAAGGCGACGTGACGCCGATGGGCGTCAATCCGCGCGTCAAATCCTACAAGATATCGGGCGTCTTCGAGATCGGCATGTCGGAATATGACGCCTCGATGATCTATATGCCGCTGTCCGAGGCCCAGCTCTATTTCAATGCCGACGGCATCGTGCAATCCATCGAGCTTTACGTCAGCCGTCCCGATGATGTCGACGGCATCCGGCCGCTGGTGGAACAGGCAGCCGGAAGGCAGATATATATCACCGACTGGAAACAGCGGAACCAGACCTTCTTCTCCGCCCTGCAGGTGGAAAGAAACGTGATGTTCATGATCCTCACCCTCATCGTTCTGGTGGCGGCGCTGAACATCATTTCCGGTCTCATCATGCTGGTGAAGGACAAGGGCAGCGACATCGCCATTCTGCGCACCATGGGCGCCAGTTCCGGCGCTGTCATGCGCATCTTCTTCATGACCGGGGCGGCCATCGGCATGGTCGGCACCTTTGCCGGCGTGGCGCTCGGCGTCATCGTCTGCCTTAACGTGGAATCCATCCGGCAGTTCTTCTCCTGGATATCAGGCACGGTGCTGTTCGATCCGCAGCTTTATTTCCTGAGCCAGCTGCCGGCCGAAATGGATATCAGCGAGACCATTACCGTTGTCATCATGGCGCTGACGCTTTCTTTCCTGGCAACGATCTTTCCGGCATGGCGGGCCTCCAGGCTCGATCCGGTGCAGGCCCTGCGTTACGAATAAGGACCGCTTCGCAATATGGCAAAAAAAACAGTGCTGCGGCTTACTGGCGTTGAGAGGACCTATGGTCAGGGCGAGACGTCGCTATCGATCCTGCGCAAGGCCGATTTTGAATTGAGGAGCGGCGAGATGGTGGCGCTTGTCGCCCCTTCCGGCACGGGTAAATCCACGCTCCTGCATCTGGCCGGGTTGCTGGAGCATCCCGATGCAGGCGAGATCTTCATCAATGGTGCGCCCTGTCAGGGGCTGCCGGACGAGACGCGCACCGCGATCCGTCGCAGCGATATCGGCTTTGTCTATCAGTTCCATCACCTCCTGCCGGAATTTTCCGCCGTGGAAAACGTGATGATGCCGCAGCTGATCGCCGGCCTTGCTCCGGCGGAGGCGCACAAGCGCGCCAGCGCGCTGCTCGACTACATGCGTGTCGGCCATCGTGGTGAACACCGTCCGGCCGAACTTTCCGGCGGTGAACAACAGCGTGTGGCCATTGCGCGTGCTGTCGCCAATGCGCCACTGCTGCTGCTTGCGGACGAGCCGACCGGCAACCTCGACCCCGAGACCGCGCATTATGTCTTCGACGCGCTGGAGGCGCTGGTGCGGCAATCCGGCCTTGCGGCACTGATCGCCACCCACAACCACGAACTCGCGGCCCGGATGGACCGACGCGTAACGCTCGCCGACGGCAAGATCGTCGATTTCTGATCGGCCGAACATTCCTCCGAATTGCCGTGCCGCCGCCAGCGCGGATAGCGTGCGCGGCCGGGATTCGCTCCGGTCCTGATCCGCAGGGTCGGCATCAGCTCTTTCATATCTGCATTTTTTGGCAACCCGGAGGTGTTTTTCCTCCGGGTTTTTTCGCTTTGGAGTCAGGGGCTTGCCGAAAATGTGAGCGGAACCGCGGCTGATTCTGCGGCGTTAGCAAGGGGAATATCAGCAAAACCCTGTTGACAATCGAACAAAATGAGAACAAAGTTGGAACATAACGAGTAAGGAGAGACCAATGACTGATTTCATCCGTGACGTTGCCGCTTTCGCCTCCATCGCTGTCTTTGTGGCCAGCTTTTCGGTGATCCTCACCGCCCTGTGAAGGAGATACCGGCGCAGAAGCCTGTATGGCCACCGCAAGGCTGTAGACTTTGAGCGCCGGAAATCGGAAAATCGCCCCCTCGATTCAGAATGACAGGATGACGATATGGGCGATACGGTTGTGCGTGCAGAGATCTCTGACAAAACGCTAAAGACGCCGGGTTTTGTTCATCTGCGGGTTCATTCCGCCTATTCCCTGCTTGAGGGGGCGTTGCCCCTCAAGAAAATCATGTCCAAGGCCGTCGCGGATGGCCAGCCGGCCATCGCCATTACCGATACCAACAACCTCTTCGTCGCGCTGGAATTTTCCGAAAAGGCGCGCGATGAGGGTCTGCAGCCGATCATCGGCTGCCAGCTGTCGATCGACATGCAGGATGCGGCGGAGGACCGCCGCAGCCACAACAGCCATCTTCAGAAACTTCCCGCCATCGTCCTTCTGGCCGCCGATGCCGAGGGTTATGAGCGGCTGGTGGATCTCGTCAGCCGCGCCTATCTGGAAGGCGAGGGCAGCGGCCATTCCGTGCATATTACCCGCGCATGGCTGGAGGAGGCCTCCAATGCCGGGCTGATCGCGCTCACGGGTGCTACCGGCGGTCCGGTCGATATGGCGCTGAAGGAAGGCCATGCCGCGCAGGCGAAAGAGCGGCTGCTGGCGCTGAAGTCGCTCTTCGGTGACAGGCTTTACATCGAGTTGCAGCGTCAGTCCGGTTATGACCGCTCCCATGAGCGGCGTCTGATCGGCCTTGCTTATGAACACGATATTCCCCTCGTTGCCACCAACGAGGCGTTTTTTCCTTCCAAGGCCGATTACGAGGCGCATGATGCGCTGATGGCGGTGGCGCACAACGCCATCGTTTCCGATGACAACCGGTTTCGCCTGACGCCGGATCATTATCTCAAAAGCCGCGAGGAGATGACGGCGCTTTTTGCCGACCTGCCCGAGGCGCTGGAAAATACCGTCGAGATTGCGCTGCGCTGTTCCTATGTGCTGAAGAAGCGCGGGCCGATCCTGCCGCGTTTCACCGGCGCCAGCGACGACCCGGAGGCGGCGGAACGCGCCGAAGCCGAGGAACTTCGCCGGCAGGCGGTGGAGGGGCTGGATCAGCGTCTCGCCGCACTTGGCATGGCGCCGGGTTATACGGAGCAGGAATATCGCGAGAGACTGGATTTCGAACTCGGCGTCATCTCGCGCATGAAATTCCCCGGCTATTTCCTCATCGTTGCCGACTTCATCAAATGGGCCAAGCAGCATGACATTCCGGTTGGCCCGGGCCGTGGTTCGGGTGCCGGCTCGCTCGTCGCTTATGCGCTGACGATCACCGACGTCGATCCGCTGCGTTTCTCGCTGCTGTTCGAACGCTTCCTCAATCCTGAACGCGTATCGATGCCCGACTTCGATATCGACTTCTGCCAGGATCGTCGTGAAGAGGTGATCCGCTATGTGCAGGCCAAATATGGCCGTGAGCAGGTGGCGCAGATCATCACCTTCGGTTCGCTGCAGGCGCGTGCGGCCTTGCGCGACGTCGGCCGCGTGCTGGAAATGCCCTATGGGCAGGTGGACAAGATCTGCAAGCTGGTGCCCAACAATCCGGCCAACCCGACGCCGCTGTCAAAAGCGATCGAGGAAGAGCCGCGCCTGCAGGAAGAGGCGGACAAGGAGCCGGTCGTCGCCCGCCTGCTGGATATCGCCCAGAAGATCGAAGGGCTTTACCGCCACGCTTCCACCCATGCCGCCGGTATCGTCATCGGTGACCGGCCGCTCTCCAAGCTGGTGCCGATGTATCGCGATCCGCGATCCGATATGCCGGTCACCCAGTTCAACATGAAGTGGGTCGAAAGCGCCGGTCTCGTCAAATTCGACTTCCTCGGTCTGAAGACGCTGACGGTGCTGAAGGTCGCCGTCGATTTTGTCGCCAAGCGCGGCATCACGGTCGATCTTGCCGCCATTCCGCTGGAAGACGCCAGGACCTACGAGATGTTGTCGCGCGGCGAAACCATCGGCGTGTTCCAGGTGGAAAGTGCCGGCATGCGCAAGGCGCTGATCGGCATGCGCCCCGACTGCATCGAGGACATCATCGCGCTGGTGGCGCTTTATCGTCCCGGCCCGATGGAGAACATCCCGGTCTATAATGCCCGCAAGCATGGCGAGGAGGAGCTGGAATCGATCCATCCGACCATCGACCATCTGCTCAAGGAAACGCAGGGTGTTATCGTCTATCAGGAACAGGTGATGCAGATCGCCCAGGTTCTGTCAGGTTATTCGCTCGGCGAAGCCGATCTTCTGCGCCGCGCCATGGGCAAGAAGATCAAGGAGGAGATGGACAAGCAGCGCGAGCGCTTTGTCGATGGCGCCATCGAGAACGGCGTCTCGAAGCCGCAGGCCAACACCATCTTCGACCTTCTCGCGAAATTCGCCAATTACGGCTTCAACAAGAGCCATGCCGCCGCCTACGCCATCGTGTCCTACCAGACCGCCTATATGAAGGCGCATTATCCGGTGGAGTTCCTGGCGGCCTCCATGACACTCGATATGGCCAACACGGAAAAGCTCAACGATTTCCGTCAGGATGCCGGCCGCCTTGGCATCGAGGTCGTCGCACCTTCGGTGCAGACCTCCTTCCGGCAATTCGAGACGGGCGAGAACCGCATCTATTATTCGCTGGCGGCCATCAAGGGCGTGGGCGAGGGTGCGGTGGAGCACATCGTTCAGGTACGCGACGGCAAGCCGTTCACGAGCCTTGAGGATTTCTGCCTGCGCATCGATCCCAAGCAGATCAACCGGCGTGTGCTGGAAAGCCTCATCAATGCCGGCGCTTTCGATTGCTTCGGCCGTGATCGCGCCGAACTGATCGGCGGGCTGGACCGCATCATCGGTTATGCCCAGATGGCGCAGAACAACCGCACCATCGGCCAGTCGGACATGTTCGGCTCGGGTGGCGGCAATGGTCCGGAGAAGCTGGTCCTTCCCGCCTTCCAGCCCTGGCTCGCCTCGGAAAAACTGCTGCGTGAATATCAGGTGCTCGGTTTTTACCTCACCGCCCATCCGCTCGATACCTATCGTCCCGTGCTGGAAAAACTGCGCGTGCAGAATTTCGCCGATTTTTCCGCCGCGGTGAAACAGGGCGCCACCGCTGGGCGTCTGGCCGGCACCGTCACCGGCAAGCAGGAACGCAAGACCCGCACCGGCAACAAGATGGGTATCGTCACCTTCTCGGACGCATCGGGCCAATACGAAGCGGTGCTGTTTTCCGAAGGGCTCGGCCAGTTTCGCGATCTGCTGGAGGTCGGCAAATCGCTTGTTATCACCGTGCAGGCCGAAGAGCGTCCGGAGGGCATCGGCCTGCGTATCCAGACGGCGCAGTCGCTGGAAGAAAAATCCGTGCAGATGCAGAAGGCGCTGCGCGTTTATGTGCGCGATTCCGGCCCGCTGAAAACCGTTGCCCGCCACCTCAACACCAGGGGCGACGGCTCTGTCTATTTCATCGTCATCAAGGATGAAGGCAGCCGCGAGATCGAGGTGGAGCTGACGGAGAAATACCGTATTTCACCCGAGATCGCCGCTGCCCTGCGGTCCGCGCCCGGTGTCGTGGATGTGGAACTGGTGTGAGGCGAAAGCCCTCACACGGGTCCTTCCTTCGTGACGGTGATGAAGTCGGTTCCGGTTCCCGTCTCCATCTGGTGACTGAGGTCGGAGATGGTGATCGAGCTGCCGGTTGAAAGCTCCTGCTCGATCCGGGTGCGTATCGCCGCCGGTATATCGAGACGGCTGAGCACGGCGCTCAACTGGTCGAAGCCGCCGGGTGCTTCGGTAACCGTAATGCCGAGGCGTTTGCGGGCGGCGGCCGGCAGGTGGTTTTCAAGCGTCACGCCGTTCCATTCGGCGGTTCCCGCGGTGCGATCCACGGCAACGGCCTCGAAGAAATGGGTTCCGAGCGCGATGTCGGGATCCCTGATGTCGATAGCCGCTTCAAACAGCGGTTTGAAATCCTGCCGCACCATGATCTGGCCATTTGGCGGATGATCTTCACCGGCGGATTCGTAGAGCGCTTTCACAAAGGCGTCGGTCAGAAGCGGCCCGGTCGTCTTCAACCCTTTCCAGCGCTTGAAACCGTTCGCGGCACTGATCGTCATTTCCCCGGCGTAACCATCCGCGGAGCCGGCGTCGAAGCCGAGCCGGGTCAGTACGGCCTGAACATCCATCACCTTTTCCCGCTCACCACGCCGGGTAATGAGAATGCGCAGGGGCGAGGGGGCCTTGGCCTTTGCCGCCGGTCTGACGGCCTGCGTTTTTTCATTGACGGCAACCTCGACTGCACCCAGTGCCGCATCGAAGGTCGCCGGGCGCAGCTCCACGTCCGAGAGAAGCAGCTTGCCGTCATCGGCATCGTCACGCGGGGAAAACAGCGCGGGATGTTGCACGAAGCGCAGCGAAACCGGGCGGTCGGTGATGATGACATGCACCCCGGCCCGCGTATCACCAAACAGTGACTTGGCGAATTTCGAGGGCAGGCGCACGCAGCCATGCGAGGCCGGATAGTTCGGCACCTTGCCTTCGTGCAGCGCGATGCCGGACCATGTCAGCCGCTGCATGAAGGGCATGGGGGCTGCCGAATAGATATTCGACTCGTGATATTTGCGTTTTTCCAGAATGGAGAAGATGCCGCTCGGTGTCTCATGCCCGGCCTTGCCGGTGGAGACTTTCGAGGTGGCGATGATCTCGCCGTTTTCATAAAGCGAGAGCGACTGGTCGCTTTTTGATACCAGAATTTGCAGGGCCCTGCCGTCGGCGGCGAGTGCCGGAAAGGCAAGAAAACTGGCCGACAGCATGCCGGCCGCAAGACGGAAGCGAAGGGACATGACGCAATACACCACATGCACAAAACTTCACTTACTCAATCATGCGAAGTTTAATGAAGTTTAAGGACTGCGCGGTCGCAACATCACTAATTTGTGTAAAATCTAAAATAAACACATCCGGCACCGGCAGACTGCCGACAGGCAGCCCGCGCCGATGGCGGCTACTATTTTCGTGAACCGAACGTATAGCCGGTCTCGACGCTGCCCTTGCCGAACCTGTCGCGCAGCTTGTCCATGGCCGCTTCCGCCGCCGCCCTCCGTCCCGCCTGCCTGTCGACGAGATCGGGCGGATCGGCAAGGCCCGCATCGCGCAGATCGCTGACACCAATGCCGAGCAGGCGGAATTTGGTGCCGTCGGTTTCCTTTTCCAGCAGCGAAAGGCCGGTGCGGAATATTCGGTCGGCAAGCTGGGTGGGGTCATCGAGCCTGCGATTGCGGGTGCGGAGCTTGAAGTCGGCGGTTTTCATCTTCAGCACCACCGTCTGGCCGGAAATACCGTTCTTCTTCAGCCGCCAGGCAACCTTTTCGGAGAGCGAGCGCAGGATCGGCACGAGATCCTCGTGGCGGGAAATATCGTTGAAGAAGGTGGTTTCGGACGATACGCTTTTGACCGGATCGTTATTGTGTACGTGCCGCTCGTCAATGCCGCGCGCAAGGCGGAAAAGGCGCTGCCCCATCACGCCGTAACGGCGCATCAGCTCGCCTTCCTCCATTTCCTGCAACTGCGCGATCATACGGATGCCGTCCGCCTCCAGCGTCGCCGCAAAGGCCTTGCCCACGCCCCAGATCGTCGTTACCGGGCGCGTTGCCAGAAAGGAAAGCGCTTCCGCCTCGCCGATCACCGAAAAGCCGCGCGGTTTCCTGAGGTCGGATGCGACCTTGGCCAGAAACTTGCAGTAGGAAAGCCCGGCCGATACGGTGACCCCCACTTCCTTTTCCACGCGTCTTGCGAATTTCGCCAATACGCGGGCCGGCGGATCGTGGTGGAGTTTCTCGGTTCCGGAAAGATCGAGAAAGGCTTCATCTATGGAAAGCGGCTGCACCAGCGGCGTCAGCTCCTGCATCATGGCACGGATTTCCCGCCCGACACGGCTGTATTTCTCCATGTCCGGCTTGATGACCACGGCATCCGGACAGGCTTCCAGCGCCTTGAACATCGGCATGGCGGAGCGCACGCCCTGAATACGGGCGATGTAGCAGGCCGTCGAAACCACTCCACGCTTGCCGCCGCCGACGATCACCGGCTTGTCGGCAAGTTCGGGATTGTCGCGTTTTTCAACCGAGGCGTAAAAGGCGTCGCAATCGATATGGGCGATGCTGAGACTGTAGAGCTCGTCATGATAGACAAGGCGCGGACTGCCGCAGGTACGGCAACGCCTTGATCCCGCTGGCTGACCGGCCAGACAGTCGCGGCAAAAACCGGGATCATAGGAGTGCGACGTGGACATGGGCCGAAAACAAAACCAGAACGTCGCCGACCATACTCCGGCTGCGGCGATGGCTCAAGGGGCGAGCCTGTCAATACACCCCTGAATCGAGTCCCGGGCCGGAAAAATGATGCCAGGCTGCGGCCACCGTTTCGGGCGATGTGTCGGTCGCGGCGCAAAATGCCATGAGGTCCGGTTCGTGGCTCATCAGGAAATCGGTGAGGCCGGCCAGAAAGCCGGGATCGTTGACGGCCTGGCGCAGCATATTGGCCTGCAATCCACTCAGCGCCAGAAAACGCGCCAGCATTTCCGGCTCGTTTGCAAGCCAGCCAAGTATGGCGGCCGCTGTTTCTTGCGGATCCTGACCGGCATTGCCTTTGTTTTTCGTATCGCGCAGCATTTCTTCCCCGAAGTTACCTATTTTGAAACCAAATCCCTCTAGCCTTGCGCAACAAATGGACGATGGAATCGGTTCTTAGGCAACTTATATGTCTGGATGATGGTTTCAAAGCGAAACGGGGACTGCCCACCATGCCCAAGCAGGTCATGATAGTCGAAGACAACGAGCTGAACATGAAGCTCTTTCGCGACCTGATCGAGGCGTCCGGTTATACGACGATCCAGACGCGCAACGGCATGGAAGCACTTGATCTTGCCCGCAAGCACCGCCCGGATCTCATTCTCATGGATATCCAGCTGCCGGAGGTTTCTGGGCTGGAGGTGACGAAGTGGCTGAAGGAGGATGACGAATTGCACGTCATTCCCGTCATCGCCGTCACGGCATTTGCCATGAAGGGTGACGAGGAGCGGATTCGTCAGGGCGGATGCGAGGCCTATGTGTCGAAGCCGATTTCCGTCCCGAAATTCATTGAAGTCATCAAGACCTATCTGGGCGATGCGTAAGGCGACTGAGGAACGGTTATGACGGCGAGAGTTCTGGTTGTTGACGACATTCCTGCCAATGTGAAGCTTCTCGAGGCCCGGCTTCTGGCTGAGTATTTCGATGTTGTCACCGCAGAGGATGGCTTCAGGGCGCTGGCGATCTGCGAAGAGGAGCAGGTCGATATCATCCTGCTCGACATCATGATGCCGGGCATGGACGGTTTCGAAGTCTGCGAAAGGCTGAAGGCCTCCCCGAAGACGGCGCATATTCCCGTGGTGATGGTCACCGCGCTCGATCAGCCGTCCGACCGTGTGCGCGGCCTCAAGGCCGGCGCGGATGACTTCCTGACCAAACCGGTCAACGACCTTCAGCTGATTGCCCGTGTCAAAAGTCTGGTGCGCCTCAAGGCCGTCAGTGACGAATTGCGGCTGCGCGCCGAAACCGCAAGGCAGATCGGTATAGAGGAGATGCTGCGCAGCGACGGTCTCATGCAGACGCCCGGCCGTGTTCTCGTCGCCGATGGCCGCACCAGCTCGCAGGAGCGTATCGTCCGTGCGTTGAAGCCGATTGCCGAGGTGGACGCGGTCACCGAGCCGCAGGCGGCGCTGCTGAAGGCCGCGGGCAATCCGTTCGAACTTGTCATCGTCAATTCCAATTTCGAGGATTACGATCCCCTGAGACTGTGTTCGCAGCTACGGTCGCTGGAACGCACCCGTTTCCTGCCGCTGCTTCTGGTGGCGGAGCAGGGGGCGGACGACATGGTGGCACGTGCGCTCGATCTTGGCGTCAATGATTATATTCTGCGCCCGATCGATCCCAACGAGCTTGTTGCCCGCTCGCTGACGCAGATCAGGCGCAAGCGTTACAACGAACATCTTCGGCTCAATCTGCAGCATACGATGGAGCTTGCGATTGTCGACGCGCTGACCGGCCTCAACAATCGCCGTTATCTCGACAATCACCTCAAGATATTGTTCGATCGCGCCGCCGTCCGTGGTCGCCCGATCTCCATCTGCATGACCGACATTGATCGCTTCAAGCTGGTCAACGATACCTATGGCCACGATGTCGGCGACGAGGTGCTGCGGGAATTTGCGGCGCGTATCCGCAGCACGGTACGTGGCGCCGATCTCGCATGCCGTTATGGCGGCGAGGAATTCGTGGTTGTGATGCCCGACACGCCGATGGAGCTTGCCGCAAGCGTCGCCGAACGCCTGAGGGCAATCGTTGAAGACAAGCCGTTCTACGTGCGCTCCATCGACCGCGAATTGAGCATTACGGCCTCGCTCGGTATCGCGACCAGCAGCGGCGCCTTCGGAACGCCGGACGAATTGCTGAAGCAGGCCGACAAGGCGCTCTACGAGGCCAAACACGCCGGGCGCAACCGGGTGGTGGCTGCGGCCGCCTGAAGGCGGCCATGGACGCCTGGCGCGAAAAGCCGGGCGGGCCTTGCCGGGGATACTTGTCATCCAAGGGACGAAAAGCCGCTCGGGGCACTTAAGTGCCTGACCTTGCCCGTATTTTAACTTTTTGCAATGAATGGGCGAAGTTGGGTAGGGTTAATACAGTTCAAGTTGAAAAATATATTGAATTCAATCCCGCTGGAAACTATAGTGTGCCAGCGTTGTATATTTAACCATGTTTTCCGGGTTATGTATCGCTGGCTTAAGAATTTGTTGATTTTTATTTTACTTCTGCGCACACTCATTATCGAGAATAACAGTTCTTCCGGCGGTTTTTCCGTCTCGTGATGATGGAATGATGGCGGCTCGCGCCGCTGCTTTTTCGCTCGTCAGGGGCTGGTATTGCGTAGTTCGAATGCCCCATGATGCTCAGGTCCGCCGCATCTCCTGAATCGTGGGGTCGGTCGGCTGACGATGTCCGAATCGGTTCCTCGTGCCGTAGTCACATCGTCGGCCGACCGCCTTCTCCCGACAAAAATGTCTGACCGGGAAGCCGGTTTGCTGCGTCAGTTCCGTTATGGCGGTTTGGCGCCGTTTGCGGTTTTCCTGCCGGGAGGGAGGGGACGCGCTAGGCGCGGGGAACAAGGCGCAGATGCCTTGGCGGGTCCGAAATACCTGTGGGCTACCCGCTGTATTCCTTCATCGCGCATTCTCGGGCTATCGGAGCGCAATATATGAAGGCCGGCGGCATCTCCCCTGGAAAAGCCTGAAGACCCGCACAAACAAAAAACGCGCCCGTTGGGCGCGCTTTTGCCGGAGACCCGATCAAGAAGATTACTTGATCTTGGTTTCCTTGAATTCAACGTGCTTGCGTACAACCGGGTCGTACTTCGTCTTCGTCATCTTGTCCGTGAACGTGCGGCTGTTCTTGGTGGTGACGTAGAAGGTACCGGTGTCGGCTGTCGACAGCAGCTTGATCTTGATTGTTGTAGCTTTCGCCATGGTCGTCCTGCCTTTAAACAAAAGAGAAGCCGCAGGCGCTTCTCACCTCGGCTAAATCTGGCGCGAAACTACGTATCGCGCCTGAAAAGTCAAGTCTGTTTTGCCCGGAAAACAAAACGGAACCCATAAAGCACCACGTAAAGCCCGAAAAATACGGCAAGCGCCCAGGCGAAACCGTCGGTGCCTGCAACATCCATGGAAATGCCGACCGCCTGTGGCCCTGCAATCGTCCCCATGGCGTAACAGAAGATGAAGGCGGCATTGGCAGCCACCAGATCGGCGCCTTTCAGGCGTGAGCCGAGGTGGGTGAGGCCGACGGTATACATGCCGGAGACGAGGCCGCCCCAGAACAGCAGCAGCGCCGCCACCAGAAGCCAGCTCTCCACCAGGACCGGCAGCGCAAGCGTGCCGCAAACGCCCGCAAAGGCCATCAGGGCGAGCAGGGTGCGCCGATCCTTCATCCGGTCGGAAAGCAGACCGATCGGTATCTGGAAGACCATGTTGCCGATTCCCATCACGGTCAGCAGCAGCGCCGCCTGCGATTCGTTGAAACCCTCGCGGGTGGCGTAGATGGGAAAGAGCGACAGGCCGCCCGCCTGCACGGAACCGAACACGAAGGCCGCGGCCGACGCCATCGGCACCAGCCAGACGTAACGGACGAAATGGTGGTTGGGCCGCTCGTCCAGCTCCGGGCTTTCGCCGCGCGCCATGAAGATCGGGATGGCCGCCAGAAGGATGATCGCGGCTCCGACGAGGAAGGGCAGGATGCCTTCGCTGCCGACGACGGAGAACAACAGGGGCCCGACAGCGAAGCCGACCGCCAGTCCCGTGGCGTAGATGCCGAGAACCATGCCGCGTTTCTTCGGCGGCGCGGTCATGTTGATCCAGTATTCGGAAAGGATGAACAGCGTGGTTGTGGCGCCATGGAAAACGATTCTGAGGGGGAACCACATCCAGAAGGCCTCGGCGAAATAAAAGCCGAGCGCGCTCACCGCGGAAATCACGACCGCCAGCAGCATGGTCCGGGCAACCCCGAAATCATGGGCGATCTTGCTGGCGACCGGGGCGGCCATCATGGCCGCGATGCCGGCCATCGCCGAATTCACCCCGATCATGGTGGAGGAGATGCCACGCTTTTCAAGAATGATCGACAGGAGCGGCAGCCCGAGACCGATGGCGACGCCGACCGCGCTGATGGCGGATATGGCGGCGATCAGTGAGGGCCAGTGAATGGCGTCCGCTTCGCATTTCGTTTGTGACATGACGGCCTTTATACAAAGTCTCGAATGAATCGGCCGTGGCGCATGACATAGAGCCGCGCGGGGCTTTCAAAGGGCAATGACGGATCACCTATCATGAGTTTTGTGACATCTTCGAGAACCGTGCGGGTGATTTTCGGCATGTTCAGACCGGAAAGGTCTGTTATGTCAAGCCATTGCACGTCATGCAGCTCTTCGGAATCCCGACTTAGCCGGGTATCCAGCCGCAATTCGTCGGCATAACAGCAAAAGAATCGCGTGTCGTAGCGCCTGATATTGCCGGGCGGGGTGATGGCGCGCGCCACATAGCGAAAACGCGAAAGGTCGGCGCCGCCCGTCCCGAGCCCCATGTCCATGCCGGTTTCCTCTACGAGTTCACGCGCGGCGGCAAGTGCCAGCGCCCGGGCGCCGGCCGCGCTCATGCGGCGCGAAGCCGATGTGGTCAGGCTTTGCAGCACGGCGGGATGAAGATCACCCGAAAAGGGCAGGGCGTGGTCGCGCGGATCGCGCTTGCCACCCGGAAACACGTAAGCGCCCGGCATGAACACATGGGCATTGCTACGCTGACCCATCAGGACACGGATGGCAGGGCCGGAGCGGTCAAACAGGATAAGGGAGGCGGCATCGCGCGGCCGCAGGCGCGGGCTTGCCACGGCGGCGCTCTCGGGAAGCTGGGTCACGCGCACGTTGCCCTGCCTGCCGTCAGTGCGAGGAACCGTCTATCTGCACTTTTTGCTGTTTATCATCGAAGCCATGCATGCGCAGCGCCCATTGCAGGCCGATGACGCCACCCTTGATCGGTTGCAGCGTCAAGAGCGCGGCCAGAATGGTGATTGGTACCCAGATGGCGAAATGCACCCACATGGGAACGGAAAACACCATGTCCGTCATCATGAAGCCGCCAACGGCGATATGGCCGATAATGACGATGGAAATATAAGGCGGCAGGTCATCGGAACGGTGGTGATGCATTTCGGCACCGCAGGCGGCACAGTTGTCCACCGGCTTCAGAAAGGCGCGAAACAGGCGTCCGCCGCCACAGGCGGGGCAACGGTTCGCCATGCCCCGCATGATCGAGCGCCCAAGCGGCCGCTCCGCGCTGTTGTCGCCGAAGGTGACTGTTTCCGAGCCCTGATGTGCACTCATCCTTAAGTCCTTCTCCCGTTCGTTCAACCGCCTGAAGCGGTCCTGTTATCGTCGTCGCCCTAACGCCGCCTTCTCGGCGGCCGCGTTCCGGGCTTGGCGGCAGGACGTGACGTCCGCCGGCCTGCCTTGTGGAACGAGCGCGTGCCGACCGGCATCTTGCGCCCCGGGCTCAGCATATCGAAACGCAGCGCGCCCGCCAGTGGCACGGCTTCGGCAAGCCGTACCTGAACCGTGTCGCCAAGCTGATAACCGAGACCGGTCTTTTCCCCCGTAAGCGCCTGATGGGCTTCGTCATAGAGGAAATAGTCGGTTCCAAGCGTAGATATAGGAACAAAGCCGTCGGCGCCAAATTGCGGAAGCGCGACAAAAAGTCCCGCCTTGGTGACACCGGAAACACGGCCCTCGAATTCTTCACCCACCCGTTCGGAGAGATGATGCGCGATCAGCCGGTTGATGGTGTCGCGTTCGGCGGCCATGGCGCGGCGCTCGAAGGTGGAGATTTCGGCGGCGATATCGTCCAGCGTCGCCTCTTCCTGCGGCGTGATGCCGCCTTCACCGAGGCCGAGCGATCCCACCAGCGCGCGGTGCACGATCAGATCGGCATAACGGCGGATCGGTGAGGTGAAATGCGCGTATTTCATCAGGTTGAGGCCGAAATGCCCGATATTTTCCGGGCTGTAGATCGCCTGGCTCTGGCTGCGCAGCACCATCTCGTTGACCATGATCTGGTGCGGCGTGTCGAGCGCGCGGGCCAGGATGCCGTTGAAGGAATTTGCGCGCATGGCCGCACCCTTGGCCATGGATATGCCGATGGTGCCGAGGAATTCGCGCAGCACCTCCTGTTTGGAAAGCGTGGGCGCATCATGGACGCGATAGACCAGCGGCTGCTTCTTCTTTTCCAGCGTTTCAGCGGCGGCGACATTCGCCTGGATCATCATTTCCTCGATCAGCTTGTGCGCGTCGAGGCGTTCGGGAATGACGACCTTGTCCACCGTACCGTCTGGCCGAAGCAGGATCTTGCGCTCCGGCATGTCGAGTTCCAGCGGCTGGCGACGGTCGCGGCCGCGCTTCATCACGGCATAGGCGTGCCACAGCGGCTTCAGGATCGGTTCCAGCAATGGGCCGGTCTTGTCGTCGGGCCGCCCATCAATCGCAGCCTGCGCCTGCTGGTAGGAGAGCTTGGCCGCGCTCTTCATCATGATGCGATGGAAGGTGTGGCCGGCCTTGCGGCCTTCTTTCGAGAAGGTCATGCGCACGGCAAGGGCAGGGCGGTCGACGCCTTCCTTCAGCGAGCAGAGATCGTTGGAAATCCGCTCCGGCAGCATCGGCACGACGCGATCCGGGAAATAGACCGAATTGCCGCGCTTCAGCGCCTCGCGGTCGAGCGGCGAACCGGGCCGCACATACCAGGAGACATCGGCAATGGCGACGGTGACGATGACACCGTCAGGGTTGTCGGGCGAGGTGTCGGGTTCGGCATAGACCGCGTCGTCATGATCCTTGGCGTCGGCCGGATCGATGGTGATGAGCGGCAGGTCGCGCCAGTCCTCGCGGTGGGACATGGTCGCCGCCCTGGCGGCATCCGCCTCGGCCAGAACGCTCGAGGGGAAGATATGTGGAATGCCGTGGGAATGGATCGCGATCATCGAGATCGCCTTTTCCGAAGCGACGGAGCCGACGACCGACAGAACCTTGGCGCGCGTCAGCCCGTAACGGCCGCTGTTGCGTGAGGTTTCCACCTCGATCAGATCGCCGTCCTTCGCATCGCCGACGCCATCGGGGTCGATGACCATTTCCTCGCCGCGCCGGTCGATCGGCATCAGCCGCCCGCCACCGCCTGCCGTCTCCTTGAACACGCCGAGCAGCGCGTTCTGGCGGCGGTCGATCAGCTTGACGACGCGCGCCGTATAGGCCGGGCCGGTGCTTTCCTTGGAGGGAAAGATCTTTGCCAGAATACGGTCGCCAAGACCGGCTGCCGGGGCCTTCTTGCCGCGATCCTGCGACGACTGGCGGATGAGAACGGCCGGTGCCGCACCCATATCCTCCGGCCATTCGGCCGGGCGGCCGATCAACTCGCCATCCTTGTCGCGGGTGGTGATATCGAGAACCGTGACCGGCGGCAGGCCGCCCGGCCGCGTCAGCGACTTGCGGCTCTTCTGCACCATGCCGTCGGTTTCAAGTTCTTTCAGAAGCGCCTTGAGGACGACGCGGTTCTCACCCTTCAGCCCGAAAGCCTTGGCGATCTCACGCTTGGAGGCCTGCTGCGGGTGGTCTGCGATGAATTTCAGCAGCACGTCGCGAGAAGGCACCTCACCATGGATGATGCCTTCACCTTCGCTCACACGCTTGCCGCGCCCGGTGCGTCCGAAACCGTCGCTGGCGGAACCCTGTCTCTGACGCGGCGCCTTGCTCACTCTGCTGCCTTCTTGGGTTTGGCCGCTGCCTTCGGCTTGGCGGCCGCCTTGCTCTTCGTTGCGGCCTTGGCCTTTGTCGCCTTCGGCTTTGCGGCGTCGCCATCAGCCTTCTTGGCAGTGGTCTTCTTTGCCTTGGCAGGCTTGCCGCCGGTGCCGGTCTTGGCGATGCGCTCGGCGATCAGCACCAGCGCCTCGTCCAGCGTCACCGAAGTCGGATCCTGACCCTTGGGAATGGTGGCGTTGACCTTGGCCCAGTTGACGTAGGCGCCATAACGCCCGTCGCGAACGGTGATCGCGCCGCCATCGGGGTGGTCGCCCAGTTCCTTCAGGGCAGCCGGTGTGCCGCTGCGTCCGCGTCCGGGGCCCTTGCTCTGCTTCTCGGCAATGACGGTCACGGCACGGTTGAGGCCGATGGAAAACACATCCTCGATGCTTTCGAGGTTGGCATAGGAACCGTCATGCAAAAGGAACGGCCCGTAGCGGCCGAGACCGGCCGATATCATCTTGCCGGTTTCTGGATGCTTGCCGATATCACGCGGCAGGTTGATGAGCGCCAGCGCCTTCTCATGGTCGATATCTTCAGGCTTCCAGCCCTTGGGCAGGGAGGAGCGCTTGGCTTCCTTGCCATCGCCGCGCTGGATATAGGGCCCGAAACGGCCCGACCGCAGCGTCAGCTCCTCGCCGGTCATCGGATCGGCGCCGAGCGCCTTCGGCTCGTTCAGCGCCGCAGCTTCCGCTTCCGCACCGTCGGAAGTGAGCTGGCGGGTGTAGTTGCATTCCGGATAGTTGGAGCAACCGACGAAGGCGCCGTATTTGCCGAGCTTCAGCGAAAGATTGCCGGTGCCGCAAACCTGACAGATGCGCGGATCGGAACCGTCTTCGCGTTTCGGGAAGACCAGCGGTGCCAGAACCTCGTTCAGCGCATCCAGCACGTTGGTGACGCGCAGTTCCTTGGTGTCTTCGATCTGCGCGAAGAAATCCTTCCAGAAATCGCGCAGCACCTGCTTCCAGTCCAGTTCGCCGGCAGAGATGCGGTCGAGCTTTTCTTCGAGGGCGGCGGTGAAGTCGTATTCCACATATTTCGAAAAGAAGCTTTCGAGGAAAGCCGTCACCAGCCGGCCGCGCGAATGCGGCACCAGCTTGCGCTTGTCGATGACGATATATTCGCGGTCGCTCAGCGTCTTCAGTGTCGCCGCATAGGTGGAAGGACGGCCGATGCCGAGTTCTTCCATCTTCTTGATCAGCGAGGCTTCCGAATAGCGCGGTGGCGGTTCGGTGAAGTGCTGGCTGGCGTTGATCTTCTGCTTGGCGAGGTTTTCGCGCTCGTTGATCGGCGGCAGACGGCCTTCGTCATCACCGTCGTCGCTCTGTTCACCGTCTTCCTTCTGGTCGGTATAGGCGGCGATGAAACCGTCGAAGCGGATCACCGAACCGACGGCGCGCAGGCCCGCCTTTTCGCCGCCATTGCCGGCGAGGATTTCCACTGTGGTGCGCTCGATTTCGGCTGACGCCATCTGGCTGGCGATACCGCGCTTCCAGATCAGGTCGTAAAGGCGCAGCTGATCGGGATCGAGGAAACGCTTCACCTGATCCGGCGTGCGGTTGAAATCGGTCGGGCGGATCGCCTCGTGCGCTTCCTGTGCGTTCTTGGCCTTGGTGGAATAGAAACGTGCCTTTTCCGGCACGTAACGGTCACCGAACTGCTCGCCGATGGCCCGGCGTGCGGCGTCGATCGCCTCCGGCGCCATCTGGACGCCGTCGGTACGCATATAGGTGATCAGACCGACGGTCTCGCCGCCGATATCGATGCCTTCGTAAAGCTTCTGCGCCACCTGCATGGTGCGCGAGGCGGAAAAGCCCATGCGCGAGGAGGCCGCCTGCTGCAGCGTCGAGGTGGTGAAGGGCGGGCCGGGATTGCGCTTGACGGGTTTGGCCTCGACGGAATCCACCACATAGGTGGCGCCTTCCAGCAGCACCTTCAGCCGGTTCGCCTCTTCGCCGGTCTTGATCCCGCGGTTTTGCAATCGCTTGCCGTCGGCGGAAACCAGCTTCGCCTCGAACTCGTCACCGCGCGGTGTCTTGAACAGCGCGCTGATATTCCAGTATTCCTCGGAGACGAAACGCTCGATCTCGGATTCGCGGTCACAGACGAGGCGCAAGGCAACGGACTGTACGCGGCCGGCGGAACGCGCGCCCGGCAGCTTGCGCCACAGCACGGGCGACAGGTTGAAGCCGACGAGATAATCCAGCGCGCGGCGGGCGAGATAGGCATCCACCAGCGGCACGTCGATGTCGCGCGGGTTCGCCATGGCGTCCAGCACCGCCTTTTTGGTGATGGCGTTGAAGACCACGCGCTTCACCGGCTTGTCGCCGAGGACGCGCTTCTTCTTCAAAAGATCGAGAACGTGCCAGGAAATCGCCTCGCCTTCGCGATCAGGGTCGGTTGCGAGAATGAGGCCGTCGGAGGATTTCACCGCATCGGCAATATCCTTCATGCGCTTGGCGGAAGCGCTGTCGACCTCCCAGGACATTTCGAAATCCTGGTCGGGCAGCACCGATCCGTCCTTGGCAGGAAGGTCTCTGACGTGGCCAAAGGATGCAAGAACCTTGTAGCCGGAACCAAGATACTTGTTGATCGTCTTGGCTTTGGCAGGAGATTCTACGACGACGACATTCATATTGTTTTTCTCTGGAACTGGTCCGTTAACATAGCCGGATCACGGAGGATGGCCGCAACAAGGCTTCTTTATAATTCGACATGGACAGGTAATGCGCGCGGGTCAAGAGGCAAGCCCCATTTTATCGCTCCAAGGCGTATGCAACCTATGGATAATCTATTGTTGTATTGCAATCTTTGGTAAATTGGTTATGATGGGCAACATCATTTGAATCTACTTAATGCTCTTCGTTTCAGGCGGAATCTTTAGGATAAATATATGGTCCCGAACGCGACAAACAATAATGCCGACAATGAAGGGACCAGAGAGAGCTTGGCTTACATTCGCCAGATGCTGGCGGAGCTGCGGCAGGTCGCAAGCCGCGAGGGCGCCGACATGCTGTGTTATCTGATCGAGATGGCCTATGTCGAAGTCGGCGATATCCAGAGCGGACGGCGCAAGCTGTCAATCCGCGATGACGAGCGACACACGCCCCCCGGCATGCCGGTTTAGACGGCCGGCTATATCAAGCTCCAGCAAGACCAGATGAACGGTGGCCGCGGAAAAGCCCGTGTGGCGGATGACGTCGTCAATCTCGACGGGTGAGGGACCGAGAGCGGAAGCTATGACGCTACGCTCGTCATCTCCGGGCGGTGACATCTCGTTTTCGGATCGCGGTTCCTCGATCTTGCGGTCATAGGGCAATTGCGGCTCCATCAGCGGTCGCAGCGCTTCGAGAATATCGGCCGCGCCGGTGGTCAGCATCGCGCCTTCCTTGATCAGCCGGTTTGTTCCCTCGCAGCGCGGATCGAGCGGGGAACCGGGCACCGCAAAAACCAGCCGTCCCGCTTCGCCTGCAAGCCGCGCCGTGATCAGCGAGCCCGAGCGCTCCGCCGCTTCCACGATGACGACGCCAAGCGAGACGCCGGCGATCAGCCGGTTGCGGCGGGGAAAATCCCGGGCGCGGGGTTCCCAGCCGAACGGCATTTCGCTGATCGTCGCGCCGCCCTGATCGTATATGTCCTGCAATAGCCCGAAATTTTCCTGCGGGTAGGGCCGGTCGAGACCGCCCGCCAGCATCGCCACCGTACCGGTTGCAAGGCTTGCCCGGTGTGCGGCGGCGTCAATGCCGCGTGCCAGCCCGGAAGCGATCGTGTATCCAGCCCGGCCGCAGTCACGTGCCAGCATGGCGGCGAATTTCGCGCCGTTGATGGAGGCATTACGCGAGCCGACGATGCCGACGCAGGCTCTTGTTGCGGCATCGGCCGGTCCCTTCATGGCGATCAGCGGCGGCGCGCCATCCAGCTGCCGCAGGGCAGGTGGATAATCCGGTTCGCCGATGCCGACGAAACGCGCGCCGAATTTTTCGGCCTTTTCGATTTCACCTTCCGCCTCCGCCGGCGTGGCGATGCGCGGGCTGCGCGACGAGCCGCCGCGCCTTGACAGCTCGGGCAGGGCATCGAGCGCCTTTTCGGCGCTGCCGAAATGATTGATCAGTTCGCGAAAGGTGACGGGGCCGATATTGTCGCTGCGGATCAGCCGCAGCCATGCGACCCGCTGCCGCGCGGAAAGCTCTATGCCCTGCCGTTTCGTTTCCTCATGCGGCATGGCATATCCTCGATATGGGGTTTCAGCCCTTTTGACCGATCCTGCTTTCGGTGCCCGCCAGCAGGCGTGCGATGTTCTCGCGGTGTTTCCACCAGGAAATAACGCTGAGCAGCGTCACCAGCAGCGCCGTCTTTTCAGGTCCGAATATCCAGAGCGCCACGGGAATGACCAGCATGGCCAGCAATGCCGACAGCGAGGAATAGCGGGTGATGAACGCCGTTGCGAGCCAGATCAGCGCAAAGGCAAGCATCATCAGCGGTGCTGCACCCAGAAGTACGCCGATATAGGTCGCCACGCCCTTGCCGCCCTTGAAGCCGAGCCACACCGGAAACAGGTGGCCGAGGAAGGCGAAGAAACCGGCGACCAGCGAGGCTTCGTAACCCCAGAGCGCATTGGCAACCAGCACCGCCGCCGTGCCCTTCAGCGCGTCGAGCAGCAGGGTCGCGGCGGCGAGCTTCTTGTTGCCGGTGCGCAGCACGTTGGTGGCGCCGATATTGCCGGAGCCGATCTTGCGCACGTCGCCCAGCCCCGCCATGCGGGTGAGAATGAGGCCGAAGGGGATGGAACCGAGCAGATAGCCGATCAGCGCCGCAAGCGCGAGAAGGGCAGGCACCGTCTGCCAGTCAGTCAAAGCACTCATTCAGATGTCCCCTCTGTCGCGCCGTCAGCGTGATCTCTGTTGCTGATCTTATGCCAAGGAATGAACGGCTTTGCCAGCCACATAAGTGGCCACAGCGCGGCCGCTGAAACGGGCATCCTCGAATGGCGTATTCTTGGATTTCGACACCAGCTGGTCGCGTGCCACGAGCCAGGGCTCATCGAGATCGATCAGGGTGATATCGGCCTTCGCACCGACTTTAAGCGTTCCGGCGTCGAGACCGAAAATCTTCGCGGGGCGGGTGGAAAGCGCATCGATCAGCCGCATCAGCGGAACTTCACCGCTGTGGTGCAGGCGCAGGGCCGCCGCCAGCATGGTCTCCAGCCCCACCGCGCCGCTCGCCGCATCCGAAAACGGCAGGCGTTTGGTGTCGACATCCTGCGGGTCGTGCGAGGAGACAATGATGTCGATGGTGCCGTCCTTCAGCGCTTCCACCATGGCCTTGCGGTCGTCTTCGGCGCGCAGCGGCGGGGAAAGCTTGAAGAAGGTGCGGTATTCGCCGATATCGTTCTCGTTGAGCGTCAGATGATTGATCGAAATGCCACAGGTCGCTTTCACGCCCCGCTGCCGGGCAAGGCGGATCGCATCCGCCGATTCCGGTACGGAAATCTTGGCGGCGTGGTAGATCGCCTGTGTCAGCCCGGCAATGCGCAGGTCACGCTCCAGCGGAATGATCTCGGCTTCCTTCGGAACGCCTGACAGCCCGAGCCAGCTGGCAAAAAGCCCCTCGTTCATGTCACCGCCGCCGATATATTTGTCGCGGGTCTCGAGCGCGATGACAGCACCCAGTTCGCGCGCATAGGTCATGGCGCGACGCAGCACCAGCGTGTCGGAAAGCGCCTTGCGGCCATTGGTGAAGGCAACCGCGCCGGCTTCCTTCAGCATGCCGAATTCGGTCATTTCCTCGCCATTGAGGCCCTTGGTCAGGGCCGCTGCCGGGTGGACATTGACGATTGCCTTGTCCCGTGCCGTCTTCTTCACATATTCGACCAGCGCGATGTCATCGATGACGGGGTCGGTGTCCGGCATCACGATGATGCTGGTCACACCGCCGGCCGCTGCCGCGCGCGAGGCGGATTCGATGGTTTCGCGATGTTCCGCGCCCGGTTCACCCACGAAGACGCGGGCATCCACCAGACCGGGAACGGCCAGGAGCCCCTTGCAGTCGCGCACCGCCGCACCTTCCGGCGCACCCTGATTGTGCGCATCCTTGCCTGCCGCCAGAATGGTGCCATCGGCACCGATGACGATGCTGCCGGTCTCATCCAGATTGCGGGAGGGATCGACGATGCGGAGATTGTTGAGAACGGTCACGGCACTCATACGCGCTCACCCTGATTTTGCGAGACAAGCAGGGTTTCCATGACCGCCATGCGCACGGCAACCCCCATTTCCACCTGGCTTTCGATCACGCTCTGCGGACCGTCGGCCACGTCTGAGGCGATTTCCACGCCACGGTTCATCGGGCCGGGATGCATGACCAGCGCATCCTCTTTCGCCGCCTTCAGCTTTTCGGCGTCGAGACCGTAATAATGGAAATATTCGCGCACCGAAGGCACGAAGGAGCCGGACATGCGCTCGCGCTGCAGGCGCAGCATCATCACCACATCGGCGTTCTTCAACCCTTCCTTCATGTCGTGGAAGACTTCCACGCTCATGTCGCGAATGCCGGAGGGAAGAAGCGTGGCGGGGGCGACGACGCGAACGCGCGCGCCCATCTGGTTGAGCAGGATGATGTTGGAGCGGGCAACGCGTGAATGCAGCACGTCACCGCAGATCGCCACCGTGATGCCTGATAGCTCGCCCTTGGCACGGCGGATGGTCAGCGCATCGAGCAGCGCCTGTGTCGGGTGCTCGTGTTGGCCGTCGCCGGCATTGACCACGGAGCAGGCGACCTTTTGCGCGAGAAGCGCTGCCGCCCCTGCGGAGGAGTGGCGCACGACAAGCACGTCCGGGCGCATGGCGTTCAGCGTCATCGCCGTATCGATCAGCGTTTCGCCCTTCTTCACCGAGGAATTGCCGACCGACATGTTCATCACGTCGGCGCCGAGGCGTTTTCCGGCCAGCTCGAAGGAGGATTGCGTGCGCGTCGAGGCTTCGAAAAACAGGTTGATCTGAGTCAGACCCCGAAGCGTCGAGGTCTTTTTCTCGCGCTGGCGGCTGATTTTCACCGCCTCGTCGGCCTTGTCGAGAAGCAGGGTGATATCCTGATGGGAAAGCCCCTTGATGCCGAGGAGATGGCGATGGGGGAAGAAGACCATGCGGTTTGCCTCCTGACGGGCGCCGCATTTTCCCGTGAAAATGCCCGGAACGCCCGAATGCTGATCCGCGCGCTCCCTTTCGCTGTGAACACGCCTCAGGAGTGCGGCGGAATTCGGTCTTGCGCTCTATAGAGATTGCTTGCCTCATGGGCAAGCACTCGTCACCCCTCGAAATGAAAACATGGCGATGTTTCCTCGCTTGCTTTATATCAAGGCACGATGCTGCGGTATCGGCCAGTTTCGGGGTGGAACTCGCGGACAATCCCGGTCTGCGACGCAGGTGATCGGACGCATCGCGATGCACGCCTATTCTGTTTTTGCCCTTGCCGTTCTGGGTCTGCTTTTGACGCCCGGCCCGACCAACACGCTTCTTGCGCTTTCCGGTGCCGGGCGCGGCGTTCGCGCGTCGCTCCCGCTGATGCTGGGTGAAATCGCCGGCTATCTGCTGGTCATTCTCGCGCTTGTCGTGTTGTTTTCCGATTTTCTGAAGACACATGTGGGTCTCGCGCAGGCCATCAAGCTTTGCGCCGCGATCTGGGTCGCGTTTCTGGCGGTTCGGCTATGGACCCTGCCATCCTCCGCACCGGTCGGTGCGGCGATCACGCCTCGTCGGGTTTTCGTCACCACCTGCCTCAACCCCAAAGGTCTTATCGTCGGCCTTGTCCTGCTGCCACAGGCGCCGCTGCCCCGGATATGGCCGTATATCCTGCTGTTTTCTGCGCTGGTGGCTTTCGCAGCCCTTATGTGGCTGTGCGTCGGGGCGTTTCTCATCCGCCATGCGGATCGGTCTTCGCCACGCCTCGTGCGCGGCACCGCGTCGGGCTTCCTTCTGGTGCTGTCGCTCGGTCTTGCCGGAAACGTGTTTGGCATTCTTTAGGCTGGGCACCTAAATCAGGGCCACTCCCGAAAAATGCTGAAAGCGGCGGTTTAATCGTCCCGATCGCTTCCTGCGGGTGGAATTATGCAATATCACCCCACTATGCAATGCCAGTACAAAACAGCTAGAAGCAGCGGATGACCCAGAACTCCCGGACAGAAGAATCGCTCGCCGAACTGAACCAGCCAAGCCTCTGGTCCGGCATCAACGCCTATCGTTCCGATCCGCTGATCGTCGACCTCACCTCCGGCCTGTCGCGCAATCTGAGGGACGAGTTCGACCAGCTCGGCCGTTATGTCACCTCGCACGAGGCGCAGGAACTGGCACGCATGGCCAATCAGGGCGTGCCGCAGCTGCATACCCATGGCCCGCGCGGCGAACGTCTCGACCAGGTGGAGTTCCATCCCGCATGGCACGCGCTGATGCGCCGCTCCATGTCATCAGGCCTGCATTCCAGCGTCTGGGAAAATTCCCCTGATACGCGCGGCAATGAGCACAAGGCACGCGCCACGAAATTTTACCTGACCTCGCAGCTTGAAGCCGGGCATCTCTGCCCGCTGACCATGACCAGCGCCTCCGTTGCCGCCATCATGGCCTCGCCGCGCGTGCAGAAGGAGTGGGCGCCGAAGATCCTGTCGCGCAAATATGACAGCTCGCAGAAACCGGCCCTGCAGAAAACCGCCGTCACCATCGGCATGGGCATGACGGAAAAGCAGGGCGGCACGGATGTGCGCGCCAACCGCACCACCGCCGAGCGGGTGGGCGAGGGCATCTATCGCCTGTCCGGCCACAAATGGTTCCTCTCCGCGCCGATGAGCGACGGTTTCGTCATGCTTGCCCAGATGGGCGACGGCATGGGTTGCTTCCTGGTGCCACGTTATCTGGAGGACGGTTCGAAGAACGGCCTGCACTTCCAGCGCCTGAAGGACAAGCTCGGCAATCGCTCCAATGCGTCGGCCGAAGTCGAATTCACCGATGCCTTCGGATATCTGCTGGGTGATCCCGGCAGCGGTATCCGCACCATTCTCGACATGGTGACGTTGACGCGGCTCGATTGCGCGCTGGCATCGTCAGGCATGATGCGCGCTTCGCTTGCCGAAGCGGTGCATTACGCGCGCGGCCGTTCGGTTTTTGGCAAGATGCTGGTCACCCAGCCGATCATGACGCGGGTTCTCGCCGACATGGCGCTGGATGTGGCCGCGGCCACTGCGCTCTCCTTCCGGCTGGCGACGGCATTCGACGCCGCCCGCAACAATCCGGCCGAAGCCGCCTATGCGCGGGTGATGACGCCCATCGTGAAATACTGGTGCTGCAAGATCGCGCCGGCGCTTATCTATGAGGCGATGGAGTGCCTTGGCGGCAATGGTTACGTGGAAGAGCGGCCGATTGCCCGCCACTACCGCGAAGCGCCTGTTAACGCCATATGGGAAGGCTCCGGCAACGTCATGGCGCTGGATGTGCTGCGGGTTCTCCAGCGCGGCAAGGACCTGTTCGATCTCGTCTTCCAGACGCTGGAGCGCGATCTTGGGGCAGCGGGCAAGAAGACCACCGATGTGCTGCGCGCCGCGATCGCCCTTGCCGAACGTGATGAGGGGGCGGCCCGCCTGCTGGTGGAGCAGTTCGCGCTTGCGGCCGCTGCCGCCGAGCTTTGCCGCCTCGGCGCCGGCAAAATCGCCGATGCCTTCCTCGAAACCCGTCTCGCGGGCGGTTGGCGGCACACTTACGGCATGCTCGATTCCCGTTTCGATCCGACGTATATAATCGATCTCCTTTATCCGCCCGCGTCCTGAGCAGCGACGTGGAGGTGAAGGTGTTGCAGTCCCGGCGGGAGGGGTCTCGGATTTGAAAAACAGCAATGGCGTTAGGCGTGTTCCGATCTGTCGTGACACTTTCGCGTGTCGATGCGGGGCAAGGGAAGGTGGCTGCCAATGTTGATCTTCCGTTCCGCCCGCGCCGAGGATGAAGAAGCGCTCTACGCCATAAGTCTTGCCACCGGCGATGCCGGGCAGGATGCCACCCCGCTTTACAACGATGGTCGCATGGTCGGGCATATCTACGCCGTGCCCTATCTGCATCTGTGGCCCGATGCCGTTTTTGTGGCCGAGGACGAGGACGGTGTGTGCGGCTATATCGTCGGCGCGCTTGATACGGCACGGCATGAGGAGCGGCTGGAGCGGGAATGGTGGCCGCACCTGCGCTCTCTTTACCCCGACCCCGGCGGTGACCAGCAGACGTGGGACGCCGACCAGCGCCGCGCGCATTTCATCCATCATCCGCGCCGCACACCGGTATGGCTCACCGATCCGTTCCCGGCCCATATCCACATGAACCTCCTGCCGCGCACGCAAGGGAAGGGCGGCGGCACCCGGCTTCTGTCGCGCTGGCTGGATATGGCAAGGCAGAACAACGTCTACGGCATCCATCTCGGCGCCAGCGAGCGCAACCATGCGGGCATGCGCTTCTGGGAAACCCGCGGGTTCAAACGCCTTGAAAGCCACGAAACGCCTGGCAGTGTCTGGTTCGGCATGGCGCTGGAGTAATTCAGATTCTGATGACCCGCGCTGCCCCCGCCGCCAGAAGCGGTGCAAAGGCAGTGCGGATGTCTTCAAGAAATGTCTCGCTGAAACGCCCGATGGGCTGTTGAAGAGCGTTGAAGTGGTAGGATCGTTCGATCACGTCGTAATTGCATTCGCTGACGGTGATCCAGCCGCGATCATAGCCGGTTAATTTTGCGCGCCGAAGCTCGAGTTTCGGTATTTCGATTGCCCGCTGCTGGCTGTCCTGCGACGGTTTCGATGAAATGGGCAGCAGCAATATATGTGACAAGCCCTGCGCGTCCGTAATCGTCAGGATCATGCAGACGGGGCGATCTTTTTCCCCATGGTCACGCGTTGGATTAGCGGCAGACTGCCATCGCCACAAATAGGGATAGGAAACGATATCACCGCGTCTGAACTTGGACATTATCTGTCCTGCTCATCGCGGGATGTCCGATATTCTTCGGAGTCTTTCTCCAGTTGGGTGTTGAACATGGCGGCCAATTCATCGGGCATTTCACCAGCAGCGTAAGACCTGCGCGGATCGTCGCTTCCCAGCATTTTTTCGAAAAGTTCGACCGGCATCACCACGACAGAAGGTCGCCCATGCTTCGTCAGCAAAATGGGCGATTTCTGCGCTTCGTCATGGTAGCGACCGAAATGTCGCATAAACTCCGCGGTGGAAATAGATTTTCTTTTCATGAGGACTCCTAAAATCTGTATTTCCTGAATAATACAGAAAATACAGAAAATTTAAAGCCGTCGATTTTGGCCTGGCGGCCGGCTCATCCACAAAAACCTTCCGCCCATCCGCTCCGCCACATTGTTCTTGCCTTCATGCTTTGTTAACCCCTGTGGTCAGGCCTTTCAGAAAACGGGTAGGGAATCATGCTGGCGACCGCAGAGGCGATTTCAGCCGACAGACCGGAAAAGCGCATCAAGGATCGCGCTCAGACCGAAAAGGCGATTTTTAACGCGGCGCGGTCGCTGCTTGCCGAAGAGGGATTTCAGGGCTTTGGCATCAATGCCGTTGCCCGCCGCGCCGGCTGCGACAAGCAGCTGATCTATCGTTATTTCGGCGGCCTTGACGGTCTGATCGAGGCGATCGGCGAGGACCTCGGCTCGTGGGTGAAGGATCGCATTCCGGAAGATACCGGCGGCATGTTCCTTTTGACTTATGGCGACCTCATGGAAAAGCTGGCGCTTTATTTCATGGATGCGCTGCGCAGCGATCCTCTCGTCTGCAAGATCATCGCCTGGGAAGTGTCTGATGGTTCACCGCAGGTGCGCCAGCTGGCCGAGGCCCGCGCCAAGTCGCTGGGCAAGTGGCTGGAGCGCATGCGTGGTTCGCTCGCGGCTCCCAAGGGTGTGGACACTGCCGCCGTCAACGCCGTGTTGTTCGCGGCCATCCAGCACCTCGTCATTTCCGCTGCCACCAGCGGCCAGTTCGCTGGCGTGCCTCTGAAATCCGAGCGGGACTGGGAGAAGATCACCACTGCCGTCAAAAGGCTGGTACGCGGCGTTTACGGCTGAAACCGCTGCCGGGTTGGGGGAGATCGCAATCCCGCGCGAGCGCCGTATTAAAGAAAAATCAGCCATGTTTTCACCGGCCCGGCAACCACCCGGCAGGTCCGTCCGTTCACGCCTCCACATTGTTTTCCACATGTCACCCGCCCGCCGTTAACCATAATGGCAGCTTTCATTTGCGTCGCCACGGCTGCGGGTCCAGTGTGGGTTAACGAAATGTTAACCATGCGCAATGACTGCGCATAAGGGAGCCGCAAGTGAGCCGCTGGACAGCCTTGGGCGTCATGATGACGTTTTTTGTGTTGCTGCCGTTGGATATCGACGCGCCGGCGCTGAACCTCTGCCTGATGGCTGCGGTGCGCTGGGCGGTGCTTGCCGGCCTTCCCGATACGTTTTTTGCGCGGGGGCAGGCGGCATGAAGTGGTTTCTGATCCTGTGGGCCGGCCCCGTCGCACTGCTGGGCAGCTGGTACTGGCTGTCCTATTACGACATGAGCTTCGGCTTTTACATGCTGACGCGCCAGACACATGATCTGGTGTTCGAAATTTACGGCAATATTCTCGGCCTGCCGCCGGAAAGCCTGCCGCCGCTGGTGGCGCGCGCCATCGCGGTCGATAGTCTGATTGTCTTTGCGATTGTCGCCTTCCGCAGGAGAAAGCAGATTGCCGCCTGGTGGCGGGGCCGTCAGTCGGCCGCGCGGGCGAGTGCGGAAAGCCTGTCCAGCGCCCCCTGAAGAATAAAGCTCGCGGCAGCCGAATCGATGCGTTCGGCCCGCTTGGCGCGCGAAACATCCATTTCCAGCAGCGCGCGCTCTGCGGCGACCGTGGAAAGCCGCTCATCCCAGAAAATGAAGGGCAGGGCGGTTTTTTCGCCCATGGTGCGCACGAAGGCGCGTGTTGCCTGTACGCGTGGCCCGGCTGATCCATCCATGTTCATCGGCAGGCCGATGATGAAGGCGCAAACCTTTTCCTTTTCGGCGAAGGCCAGCAGCACTTCCGCATCCTGCGTGAATTTCACCCGTTTGATGACGGGACGCGGCGTTGCGAAACGCCGCGACAGGTCCGACATGGCAAGCCCGATGGTCTTTGTGCCAAGGTCGAGGCCGGCAATCGCCTGTGCGGGCTGAAGGGTTTCCGCCAGTTCCTCGATGGTGAGTATTGCCATGTCGCGTGCTGTCCTTATCGCTTGCGGACGAATTCGGTGCGCAGCACCAGACCCTTCACCGCATCATGCCTGCAATCGATCTCTTCCGGATTGTCGGTCAGGCGGATCGACTTGATGACGGTGCCCTGCTTGATGACCGTATTGGTGCCCTTGACCTTCAAATCCTTGATCAGCGTCACCTGATCGCCATCCGCCAGCACGTTGCCGGCGGCGTCGCGCACCTCATTCGCACGCGCCGCTTCCGCAGCCAGTTCGGAAGCCGGTCGCCATTCGCCGGTCGCCTCGTCATATACGTACTCGTCATCATTTGCGGCCATGGTCGCCTCTCTTAAATATTGGTAGTGCGGTTGTTCAGGCCGTCCTATGTCATAATATACCGGCAATACAAAGGAGAACTTCCCATGAAAATCACCTGGCTCGGCCATTCCGCCTTCCGCCTTGAAAACGGTAGCGCGAAGATCCTTATCGATCCGTTCTTCACCGGCAACCCCGGTTTTGCCGGTCAGGACGGGAAATCGGCGGCCGAGGGCATTACCCATATTCTCCTGACCCACGGCCATGGCGACCATGTCGGCGATACCGTTCAGCTAGCCCGCGAGACGGGCGCCACCGTGCTGGCGAACGCCGATCTTGCCGCATGGCTTTCCGCAAAGGGTGTTTCGAAGGTCGATATGGGAAATACCGGCGGCACGGTGCATTTCGACGGTTTTTCCGTCACCTTCACCAATGCGCTGCATTCCTCCGCCCAGATCACCGAGGATGGCGTCTCCCATTCGCTTGGCAATGCCAATGGCCTGATGCTGCATTTCGAGGACGGTCCGGCCGTCTATCACATGGGCGATACCGATATCTTCTCCGACATGAAGCTCATCAATGAATTGCACCAGCCGGATATCGGCCTCGTGCCGATCGGCGACCGCTTCACCATGGGTGGCGCGGTGGCGGCGCTTGCCTGCCAGCGCTTCTTCAAGTTCGAGCATGTGCTCCCCTGCCACTACGGTTCCTTCCCGATCATCGACCAGACACCGGAGAAATTCGTGGCCGGCATGGAAGGGGCGCAGACGCGTGTTTACACGCCGAAGGCAGGCGATACGCTGTCCTTCTGATATTTCGCCTGTGCATGTCGCGACTGCAAAACCGCCATACAGTTTGACACGACATGCTTTCTACCGTTGCGAAGGACGGACATGGTCATTATAGCGGGTAGGAAAATTCTGACCGGAGTAGAACCATGTCCGTCGATCTCGCCACCGTAAAGCGCGTTGCGCGCCTTGCCCGTATCGCTGTCAGCGAAGAAGAAGCACAGAATATGCTCGGCCAGCTGAACGGCATACTCGGTTTCGTGGAGCAGCTTTCGGAAGTGAATGTCGACGGCGTCGAGCCGATGACATCGGTGACCCCGGTGGACATGAAAAAACGCGCCGACGTGGTGACCGACGGCAACAAGGCGGAAGACATTGTCGCCAATGCGCCTGCGACCGACCGGGACTTCTTCATGGTCCCGAAAGTGGTCGAATAAGCGACCGCCTCTGCCGCCCGTTTTTTCCAAGATTTCGAAAGCCGTTGCCGACCATGACCGACCTGACGAGCCTGACCATTGCCGAAGCCCGCGAAAAGCTGAAGGCCAAAGAATTTTCCGCCCTCGAGCTGACCGACGCCTATCTCTCCGCCATCGATGCGGCCAACGGCGCGCTGAACGCCTATGTGGCGACGACGCCTGAAAAGGCGCGCGACATGGCAAAAGCCTCCGACGAACGCATCGCCGCCGGCAAGGCTGGCGAACTGGAAGGCGTTCCGCTTGGCGTGAAGGACCTGTTCGCCACCCGCGACGTGCACACGCAGGCGTGTTCGCATGTTCTCGATGGCTTCAAGCCGAAATATGAATCCACGGTCACCCAGAATCTCTGGGATCAGGGCGCCGTCATGCTCGGCAAGCTCAACATGGACGAATTCGCCATGGGCTCGTCCAATGAAAGCTCCTGGTATGGCCCGGCGATCAACCCGTGGCGCGCCAATGGTTCTGACCGGAAGCTGGTGCCCGGCGGTTCTTCGGGCGGTTCGGCCGCAGCCGTCGCCGCGCATCTGTGCGCCGGCGCCACCGCGACCGATACTGGCGGCTCCATCCGCCAGCCGGCGGCCTTCACCGGCACCGTCGGCATCAAGCCAACCTATGGCCGCTGCTCGCGCTTCGGCATCGTCGCTTATGCCTCTTCGCTCGACCAGGCAGGCCCGATTGCCCGTGACGTGCGTGATGCCGCGATCCTGCTGAAGACCATGGCAAGCGTCGACGCCAAGGATACGACCTCCGTCGACCTGCCGGTGCCGGATTATGAAAAGGCCATCGGCCAGTCGCTCAAGGGTCTGAAGATCGGTATTCCGAAGGAGTATCGCGTCGACGGCATGCCGGAAGAGATCGAAAAGCTCTGGGCCAAGGGCGTGGAATGGCTACGCGATGCCGGTGCCGAGGTGGTCGATATTTCGCTGCCGCACACCAAATACGCGCTGCCCGCCTATTACATCGTCGCGCCGGCGGAGGCTTCGTCCAACCTTGCCCGTTATGACGGCGTCCGCTACGGCCTGCGCGTCGACGGCAAGGACATTGCCGACATGTACGAAAAGAGCCGCGCCGCCGGTTTTGGCAAGGAAGTGCAGCGCCGTATCATGGTCGGCACCTATGTGCTTTCGGCAGGTTATTACGACGCCTATTACCTGAAGGCGCAGAAGGTCCGCACCCTTATCAAGCGCGACTTCGAAAACGTCTTCCACGAAGGTGTCGACGCCATTCTGGCCCCGATCACGCCGTCTTCCGCCTTCGCTGTGGGTGACGAGGAACTCGCCTCCGATCCGGTGAAGATGTACCTGCAGGACGTCTTCACCATCACCGTCAACATGGCCGGTCTTCCGGGCCTTTCGGTGCCGGCCGGTCTTGACGGCAAGGGCCTGCCGCTCGGCCTGCAGCTCATCGGCAAGCCTTTCGAGGAAGAAACGCTGTTCAAGACGGCACACGCCATCGAGCAGGCAGCGGGCAAGTTCACCCCCGCCAAGTGGTGGTGAGCAGCCTCAAGCTCAGACAGATGAACAAAGCCGACCGCGACGCGGTCGGCTTTGTCGGTTTTGCCGCATGGCGTTCCGGTGAAGCCTTCGACGACAGCTATCTCGATCCTGCCGTCATCGAGCGGGTGAGGGGCGAATTCGAGAATTTCGCCAAGTCTCCGACCGGTGATATCGCCATTGCCGAAATCGATGGTGTTGTCGTCGGCTGGGGCGCTTGCGACGCCGCGCCTCATCATATTTCCGATCTCTGGGTGGACCCGAACTGGCAGGGCAGGGGGATCGGCAAAGCCCTGATCCTTCATTTTCTCGACAGGATGCGCGCGCAAGGCCTGCCGTTTGCCACCATCGATACCCATGCCGGAAACCAGGCCGCCATCGGTCTTTACGAGCGTTGCGGTTTTCAGATCGTCTGGCGCGGCATGGAATGGTCCGACATCATGAAGGTCGAGCTTGAAAAGGTGAAGCTGGAGCGCAGGCTCACGCCATAATCCGGTTGACTAGGCTGCATTCGCCGGTTTGTATCGTGACGGGCGGCGGCGAGTGGGCCGCCGCCCCTTTTTGTTATCGATTGTCCAGCTCACCCCGCACGAGTTCCAGACCGCGCATGGTGATGCGGTAGGGTTTGCCGCCGGAAGAGGCGATGGCTCTTTTCCGTTTCAGCTTGCGGAAGGTGAGGAGATCGAGACCGCTGAAAATCCAGCCGTCGCGCGTATAAAGCGCGAGTTTTTCGATTTTGCGGGCGTCGTCTCGAACGAGTTCAATTCTGCCGCCCTGGGCGAGCAGATGTAGAATGCGCTGTTCGGCGCGGGAAATGTCCATTTTTTGGAAGTCCGGTCGGCGTCATATGGACGCGTGAAAGCAAATCCGGGTGCCGCTAAGGCAGCCGGCTCGGTTTCAGCATGGCCCGGCGCGCAATAAATTTGCGGGCAGGGCCTTTACCGGGACTCCGATTGAGCGAACATAAAAACTCCGTTCTTGCCGGTTCTGGTTAGCGGGCAAGACCGTCACGGTCAAGTCTGCTGCGCGCCCGGTAAAACCACACTGGCCGAATCGCGCCGCCGGTGTTCTACTTTCCGTGGCCATGGAGGGCGCGGCTTGATCGTCATTCGCAATGCGCATGAGCAGGAAGCGGAGGTTCTGGCGGCCATCGGCCTCAGGGCATGGCGACAGGCCACGATTGCGCTCGGCATAACCGCGACGCTTTACGACAACGCAGCCAGCGCCTTTTCCAATTTCACGCGTTCCTCATGGCTCGCCATCCGCGTGGCGGAACTGGGCGGCACGGTTGCGGGATGGGCGGCGCGGGAACATTTCGACGACCGGATTTCCGATTTCTGGGTCGATCCGGATTTTCAGCGCCGGCGTGTCGGCACCCTGCTGCTTGCGGATATGGAACGGCTGATACGGGACAAGGGTTTTGACGCCATCCGGCTTGAAACCCATGCGCAGAACGAACCGGCCGTCGCGTTTTTTCGGCACCACGACTACAATGTCCGCTGGCTCTCGGTTTCCTACGCGCCGAAGCTCGACCGCGATGTTCAGTCGGTCGGCCTGCAGAAGCAACTGGTCGAAGCCGATAGCGGCCTTTACGGCACGGAATTCTGAGCGAAAGACATCAACCGCATCGGCCAGTCCGGCATGATCGCTAGGGATGCGACAAGGCCTGCCTGCAAGATCACGATGGATAGCAGGATGCTGCGGAATGGTTCCTTGCGCGTTTTGTGCCTGAGAAGATGCTGCGCCGAGATTGCTCCCACGCTGCCACCCAGGAAGGCCAGCCACAACAGGGTGCTTTCACGAATACGCCAGCCGCCATTCCTCGCCGCCTGCTTGTCCCACCAATAGACGAGAAAGACGAAAAGATTGAAGGCGATATAGATCAGGAAACAGAGAGCAATCGTTGTCATGACGTGAATTGAAATCGAGAAGCGTAAAAAACCCGTGTCCGGCGTGGCTGAAAACCCGGTGCGTCGTGTCACAGGGCGCAACATGTCTTGCGCCCGCGCGCCATATGTTCTACCCACCAGAGCCAAAGAACCCGTATATCGTGAGCTTCAGATGACCCTTGTAGACGTGCGCACCCCTGATCCGAAACGCTTCATTCCCGGCGCCACCGGCGATTGGGAAATCGTGATCGGCATGGAGGTCCATGCGCAGGTTCTCTCCAATTCCAAGCTGTTTTCCGGCGCATCCACCACCTTCGGCAATGCGCCGAACGCCAACGTGTCGCTGGTGGACGCCGCCATGCCCGGCATGCTCCCCGTCATCAACGAGGAATGCGTCAAGCAGGCGGTGCGCACCGGTCTCGGCCTGAAGGCGAAGATCAACAACCGTTCGATCTTCGACCGCAAGAACTATTTCTATCCGGATCTGCCGCAGGGCTACCAGATTTCGCAGTTCAAGGACCCTATCGTCGGCGAGGGTACCATCACCATTTCGCTCGGCCCGGACCGTCAGGGCAATTTCGAGGATATCGAGATCGGCATCGAGCGCCTGCATCTGGAGCAGGACGCCGGCAAATCCATGCACGACCAGCATCCGACCATGTCCTTCGTGGACCTGAACCGTTCGGGCGTGGCGCTGATGGAAATCGTCTCCAAGCCGGACATGCGTTCGTCGGATGAGGCCAAGGCCTATCTGACCAAGCTGCGCTCCATCGTGCGTTATCTCGGTACCTGCGACGGCAACATGGACGAAGGCTCGATGCGCGCCGACGTCAACGTTTCCGTGCGTCGTCCGGGCGAAGGTTTCGGCACGCGCTGCGAGATCAAGAACGTCAACTCCATCCGCTTCGTCGGTCAGGCCATCGAATATGAAGCGCGCCGCCAGATCGCCATTCTGGAAGATGGCGGGGCCATTGATCAGGAAACCCGTCTGTTCGATCCCGGCAAGGGTGAGACGCGCTCCATGCGCTCCAAGGAAGACGCGCATGACTATCGTTATTTCCCCGATCCGGATTTGCTGCCGCTCGAATTCGACGATGCTTTCGTGGAAGCGCTGAAGGTCGATCTGCCGGAACTGCCTGACGACAAGAAGGCCCGTTTCGTCGCCGATCTTGGCCTGTCGGTCTATGACGCCTCGATCCTCGTGTCGGAAAAGGCGATTGCCGACTATTACGAAGCCGTTGCCGCCGGCCGCGATGCGAAGGCCGCCGCCAACTGGGTCATCAATGATCTGCTCGGCGCGCTCAACAAATCCGGCAAGGATATCGAGACGACGCCGGTTTCCCCGGAACAGCTCGGCGGAATCATCGATCTCATCAAGGCGGAAACCATTTCCGGCAAGATCGCCAAGGACCTGTTCGAGATCGTCTGGAACGAGGGCGGTAATCCGGCCGAGATCGTTGAGGCTCGCGGCATGAAGCAGGTGACGGACACCGGCGCCATCGAAAAGGCCGTGGACGAGATCATTGCCGCAAACCCCGATCAGGTCGAGAAGGTCAAGGCGAAGCCGACGCTTGCCGGCTGGTTCGTCGGTCAGGTCATGAAGGCGACGGGCGGCAAGGCCAACCCGCAGGCGGTGCAGGCGCTGGTGAAGGCCAAGCTCGGTATCGAAGAAGAGTAAACACCTCTCCTCCGTCATCCTCGGGCTTGACCCGAGGATCTAACGACCCACTACGTCAAACGTGTTTAGATCCTCGGGACAAGCCCGAGGATGACGGCGAGTGCGGGGGGGCTGATATCGTTTTGCCGGGATCAATACCCGGCATTTCTGTTTTTAGACGGAGTCCAGACATGTTTTTCATCCGCACAGCCAGTCTGCGTGACATCGAGCCGGTCAGGGCCTTGCTCGCTGAAACCTGGCATGCCACCTATGACGCGATCTACGGCGTCGACAAGGTGAACCAGTTGATTGCGGCATGGCATTCGCCGCAGGCCATGAAAGACCGCGTTGAGAAAAAGGGCGGCGAGTTTCTGGTGGCTGATGACGGCAAGCGCATCGGCGGCATGGCCTATGGTTCGATGTCCGCCAAGATGGCGAAGACGGCCCTGCTGCACCAGCTTTATGTGGCCCCGGAATTTCAGCGTCAGGGTGTCGGGCGTGATCTCTTCGCCGAACTCGAAACCTGCTTTCCGGATGCGGAAATCATGCGTCTTGAGGTCGAGCCTAAAAATACTGTCGCAATCGCCTTTTATGAAGGCGTCGGATTTGTCGAGGTGGACCGAATCGAGCGCATGGCGGGCATCGAGGATCTGCCCGGCATCGTTATGGAAAAGAGCCTGACCCGATGAATGCGACATTGCAGAAGCTGATAATCCGCACGGCGCGCGAAGACGATCTTCCGGCGCTCGCCGCCATTTTTGCCGCTGACGAGATTGGCGGTCACGGTGACACCACCGACGAATCGGCGCAGCCCGATTATCTCGCGGCCTTCCGCGCCATCGAGGCATCGCCGAGCGAAACGCTTTATGTGGCGGAACTGGATGGCGAAGTGGTCGGCACCTTCCAGACCGCCATCCTGACCAAGCTCGTCGGACGGGGGGCAAAGTCGATGGTGATCGAGGCGGTGCAGACCCGCGCCGACATGCGCGGTCGTGGCATCGGCGCGGTGATGATCAATCATTGCCTCGAAGAGGCCCGCCGCCAGGGTCTGAATGCCGCGCAGCTCACCTCCAACATGGCCCGGCTGGACGCGCACCGCTTCTATGAGCGACTGGGTTTCGAGAAGCGGCATTTAGGCTTCAGGATGAAGCTGAAATAGCGCCGATATATCTCGAAATGCTGGACAATTGCCGTGAGGGGCGGCATAAGCATGTCTTGTGCCGTGCACGGAAAATCGCTGCGGCGCATTCAAGCCCGAGGAACGCATAATGAAGACTCTCCTGACGCAAATCTTCACCTGGTGGAACGGCCAGACGATCGGAACGCGGTTTCACACCTGGCGCTTCGGCAAGAAGGTAGGACAGGACGAGCTGGGCAACACCTATTATGAAGGCGGCACCACCTCCTGGGGCATGCCGCGCCGCTGGGTAATCTACAACGGTTACGCTGAAGCGTCGGCCATTCCGCCCGGCTGGCATGGCTGGATGCACTACCGCACCGACGTGCCGCCGAGCCAGGAAAGCTATGTGGCGCGCGACTGGCAGAAACCGCACCAGCCGAACCTCACCGGTTCGTCCAAGGCCTATCGTCCTCAGGGGTCGCTGGCCGTGGCCGGCGAGCGCCCGCGCGTGACAGGCGATTACGACGCCTGGACCCCCGGCAACTAAGCTCTTGTGATGCGCGGTGTTGTGCAAAACACCGCGCTTGCATCCGGCCTCACCGGTTTTTGCCACATTCCGCCCTTAGGCGTTGATCCGGTCGGCGTCGCGACACAGGCAAACTTTGGAGACACATCGTATGAGGAAATTCACGCGGGATCGTTCTTTGCGTGCGCTGACAGTGTCGCTGTTTGCGGCGGTCTCTGCTGTCCTCCTCGTGTCACCCGTCTCTGCCGCCCGTCTGGAAAACCGTGTTGCGGTGTTTTCCGGCATCGACAAGATCACCGGCCGCATCACCTCCTTCGATGTTTATATCGATGAGACGGTGCAGTTCGGCGCGTTGCAGGTGACACCGAAGGTCTGTTATTCCCGCGACCAGACGGAAACCCAGAAGATCGACGCTTTTGTCGAGGTCGATGAAATCACGCTCGACCGCAAGATCAAGCGGATTTTCACAGGTTGGATGTTCGCCGATAGCCCCGGCCTCAACGCCGTGGAGCACCCGATCTACGACGTGTGGCTGACGGGCTGCAAGCAGGACTCGGACGTTCCTGCTCCCTCTACGGCAAGCAATTGAGCTGGAGCGTTTCCAGTAAAGGTGCGTAGCGGTTTTACGTCCTGAAAATGCGGAAAACAAAAGGATAGTGCACGTCCGACGATTGCGTTTGGATTGGACCTGCTCTGACGTGAATTTTCAGAATTGCAGGCTTGGCCGATTGACGGCGAGGTCGAGCATTTTCGCATAGTCCTGCTTCGGCACGTCTATGGCGCCGAATGTTTTCAGATGCTCGGTGGTGAATTGGGTGTCGAGCAGCACGAAACCCTGCGCCCTCAGCCTTTCCACCAGATGTACGAGGCAAATCTTGGACGCATTGGTGCGGCGGGAAAACATGCTTTCGCCAAAGAAGGCGGCACCCAGCGAGACACCGTAGAGCCCGCCGACAAGTTCCTTGCCTTCCCATGCCTCGACGCTGTGGGCATGGCCGATCTGGTGCAATTCGGTATAAAGCCTGCGAATGGTGGCGTTGATCCAGGTGCTCGGCCTGTCCGGTGCCTCCGCCGCACATCCGGCCATGACAGCTTCGAAGGCGGTGTTGAAGCGTATGTCGAAGGGCTTCCTGCGCATCGCCTTGGCGAGACTTCTGGAAACGTGAAAATCGTCAAGCGGGATGATCCCCCGAATTTCCGGCTCGACCCAGAAGAGCTCCGGATCGTCTGCCGAATCGGCCATGGGGAACAGGCCGGCGGAATAGGCGCGCAGCAGGATATCGACCGTTATGCCGTTATTTCTGCTGCGCCGCCCAACCATATCGTCTTAGTGAGACGCGTCACCGGCCAGATATTTTTCCAGCCAGTGAATATCGTAATCGCCGTTCAGAATATCCTCGTTCTGGAGAAGGTCCTGGAAAAGCGGCAGCGTGGTCTTGATGCCGTCGACGACGAACTCGTCCAGCGCCCGACGCAGGCGGCGGATGCACTCGTCACGGTCGCGGCCGTGAACGATCAGCTTGCCGATCATGCTGTCGTAATAGGGCGGGATCTTGTAGCCCTGATAGGCGCCCGAATCGACGCGCACGCCAAGACCGCCCGGCGTATGGAAATAGGTCAGCGTGCCGGGCGAGGGCACGAAGGTGCGTGGGTCCTCGGCATTGATTCGGCATTCGATGGCATGGCCATGGAACTCGATATCATCCTGCGTGACCGACAGGCCCTGGCCGGAGGCAACCCGGATCTGTTCCTGCACGAGATCCATGCCGGTGATCGCTTCCGTGACCGGATGCTCCACCTGCAGACGGGTGTTCATTTCAATGAAATAGAACTCGCCGTTTTCATAAAGGAACTCGATGGTGCCGGCGCCGCGATATTTCAGCTTGCGCATGGCGCTGGCGCAAATCTCGCCGATCTTCATGCGCTGTTCGACGGTCAGTGCCGGCGAATTGGCTTCTTCCAGCACCTTCTGGTGACGGCGCTGCAACGAGCAATCGCGCTCTCCAAGGTGAACGGCATTGCCTTCGCCATCGCCGAAAACCTGCACTTCGATATGGCGCGGTTTGCCGAGGTACTTTTCCATGTAGACGGCGTCGTTGCCGAAGGCTGCCGCCGCTTCGGAACGGGCTGTCGCAACGGCCTCTTCCAGATCGGCTTCGGTCTTCGCCACCTTCATGCCGCGACCACCGCCACCCGCCGTCGCCTTGATGAGGACCGGGAAACCGATCGTCCGGGCGATTTCAAGGGCGTTTTCAGGCTTCACTTCACCATCGGAGCCCGGAACCACGGGAATGCCGAGTTCCTGTGCCGTCTGCTTGGCGGTGATCTTGTCGCCCATGATGCGGATATGTTCGGCGGTCGGTCCGATGAAGGTGATGCCGTGCGCGTCGAGAATATCGGCGAACTTGGCATTTTCCGACAGGAAGCCGTAACCGGGGTGAACGGCGTCCGCACCGGTGATTTCGCAGGCCGCAACGATCTGGTGGATGTTGAGGTAGCTGTCACGCGAGGGCGGCGGGCCGATGCACACGCTTTCGTCGGCAAGGCGCACATGCATCGCATCCGCATCCGCCGTGGAATGTACGGCGACGGTTGGAATGCCAAGCTCCTTGGCGGCGCGCAGGACGCGTAGCGCAATCTCGCCGCGGTTGGCTATGAGGATCTTCGAAACCATGCTGAACCGCCTTTATTCGATGACCACGAGGGCTTCGCCATACTCCACGGGCTGTGCGTCGTTGACGATGATTTCCACCACCTTGCCCGACTTCGGCGCCGGAATCTGGTTCATGGTCTTCATGGCCTCGACGATGAGAAGCGTCTGGCCTTCCTTGACGGTCGCACCGACTTCGATGAAGGGGCGGGCGCCCGGGGCTGGAGACAGGTAAACCGTACCGACCATCGGCGAGGACACGGTGTTGGCCGGGTTGCGGGCCGGGCCGGCGGCCGCAGGTGCTGCCGGCGCTGCGATTGCCGGCGCAGCGACAGGAGCTGCTGCCGGTGCAGGCGCATAAGCTGCGGGAGCCGCGGCATAGACCGTGGCGGCGGGCGCGGCGCGGGAAACGCGGATACGCAGGTCGTCCTGCTCCACTTCGATTTCCGAAAGGTCGGTATCGTTGAGGATATTCGCGAGTTCGCGGATCAGTTCCTTGTCGATACCCTGTTTCTTTTCAGACATGACAAACCCTATTCTTTGTTTCTTTTTATGCCGTGATGTTTTTCAGCGCGTGAAGCGCCATGATATATCCGTATGGTCCGAAACCGCAGACCATGCCCTTCGCCGCCGGTGATACCATCGATTTGTGACGGAACTCTTCGCGGGCGTGGATGTTGGAAATGTGCACTTCCACGACAGGCGTGGAAATCGCACGGATAGCGTCGTGCAACGCGATAGAGGTATGGCTGTAAGCACCGGGATTGATGACGACGCCTGCCGCCCTCTCTCCCGCCTCATGCAACCAGTCCACGAGCACGCCTTCGTGGTTGGACTGGCGGAATTCCACTGCGAAACCGAGATCGGCACCAGCTTGAAGACAATCATTCTCGATGTCCTTCAGCGTCTTGCCACCATAGATACCCGGTTCCCTTTTTCCCAGCATGTTGAGATTGGGGCCGTTGATGACGATGATGATGTTGCTCATTCACGTTTCCATAAGAAAATCAGCGACAGCTATAGACTGCGCAGCGGTCAAGGAAAAGCCCCCGCAAGCCGTAAAGCGCCGGCTTTGCCGGCATCTCACAGGGAATGTGGGGGCTTTTTAGGCAATCAGGAGCAGGTGGCTTTTCCGCAGCTGCGCATATTGGCGATTTTTTCCTTCAGCGGGTCCGCGCCGACCGCGCCGAAAACCGCCTCGTCGCCGACGATATAGGAGGGTGTGCCGGTGATGCCGAGGCTGGTTGCCAGCTTGTAGGTTTCCTGCACCTGCTCGTCATTGGGATTTTCAGCCATCGACTTGCGGATGTCGGCTTCCTTCAAACCAAGCGAGGTGGCGACTTCCATGGCGCTGTCCTCATTCGCCCGTCCACGGCCGCCGAGCAGGGTGCGCTGGAATTCGGGGTACTTGGCCGGCGCAAGCAGCTTCACGGCGTTGGAAACGCGGTGCGCGGCGACCGATTCCGGTCCGAGGATGGGGAATTCCTTGAGGACGACCCGTACCTTCTTGTCGCTCTTCAGGATATTGTCCATGTCGCCCATGGCGCGTTTGCAATAACCGCAATTGTAGTCGAAGAACTCGACCAGCGTGACGTCGCCATCCGGATTGCCAAGCGCCAGGTCGAATTTCGATTCGAAAATGGCCTTCTTGTTGTCGGCGACGGCTTCCGCCGCCTTGGCGTTGCGCGCCGCATATTGCTTGCGTTCAAGCGCATCCTGAACCTCGAGCATGATTTCCGGGTTCTCGATCAGATATTGCTTGATGAATTCGCCCATTTCCTTCTTCTGCTGCTCGTCGAGCGCATGGGCGGGCAGGGTGGCGAATACCGTCGAAAGGGCCGTTACGCTGGCGAGAAGGGTGGAACGGAGAAAATGCGCCATATCGGTCCTCATTCTGTGCGGCCGGAGCCTCTTGAAATCTTATGAAGGCAATTACCTTACTTTAAGCCAAATGCCATACGGCAAAAATACTTGTCCGCATTATGGTCGCATGATTGTGAAGATTGTGATTCTGCGGCAAGTCTCTGAAATACGGTTCAGGAAAGAGCATGCCCTTGATTACGATGTCGAAGCGGAGCGCAGTCGAACCCTTTCACGCCATGGACATCCTGGCGGAAGCGAATCGGCGCAGGCAGGCGGGCCGCCCTGTCATTTCCATGGCGGTCGGCCAGCCCTCCCATCCCGCGCCGAAAGCCTCGCTGGAAGCGGCCGAGGCTGCGCTGAAGCACGGGCGGATCGGTTACACCGACGCGCTGGGCCTGTGTGAGCTGCGTGAGGCGATCGCCGGTCATTATCGACTGCGCCACCAGGTCTCCATCGATCCGGCCCGCATCGCCGTGACCACGGGCTCGTCTGCGGCCTTCAATCTCGCCTTCTTGAGCCTTTTCGATGCCGGCGATCATGTCGCCATCGCAAGGCCCGGCTACCCGGCCTATCGCAATATTCTGAAGGCTCTCGGCCTCAATGTCGTGGAAGTGCCGGTCACGGCCGAAACCGGCTACACGCTGACGCCGGCAAGTCTGGAGCGGGCGGAAACGAAAGCCGGCTGCAAGCTGAAGGGCGTGCTTTTGGCAAGCCCCGCCAATCCGACCGGCACCGTCACCGGCCGCGAGGCGCTGAAGCGGCTGGCGAGCTATTGCGAAAGCCGCGACATGGCCTTCATTTCCGACGAGATCTATCACGGCCTCACCTTTGTCGGCGAAGAGACGAGCGCGCTCGAAATCACCGACAATGCCGTGATCATCAACTCCTTCTCCAAATATTATTGCATGACCGGCTGGCGCATCGGCTGGATGGTACTGCCCGAAAATCTGGTCCGTCCGGTCGAGTGTCTGGCCCAGAGCCTTTATATTTCGGCACCCGAACTGTCGCAGCTTGCGGCAACCGCGGCCTTTTCGGCGGCGGAGGAGCTGGATGTCTACAGGGAGAGCTATCGCACCAACCGCGATTTCCTGATGGCGCGTCTGCCCGAAATCGGCCTGCCGCTGGCATCTCCCATGGATGGGGCTTTTTACGCCTATGTCGATACCAGCCGTTTTTCCAACGACAGCATGGACTTTGCCAGGCGCATGCTGGCGGAAATCGACGTGGCGGCGACACCGGGCATGGATTTCGATCCCGAGGAAGGCCACCGGGCGCTGCGCATTTCCTATGCGGGATCGGTGTCCGACATTGCCGAGGCGGTGGGGCGTATTGCGGGCTGGCTGAAATAAGCCGGGATCATCCGCTCAGGGAAATCAGGTAAGGGAAATCAGGCGGGCGTGCAGCCGAAGGTGCTGTTGAACGCCTTTTCACCCTTTGTCGTGAAGGTCAGCACACGGCCGTTTCCGCGCCGCAGCCAGTCGCGCTGCTGCATGGCTTCGAGAAGCGATGCGCCAAGCCCGCCGCCGAGGTGATGGCGGCGTTCGCTCCAGTCCAGGCAATGCAGGCAGACCGGGCGACGGGCTTTTTCAAGCGGCGAAAGGTCTATGCCGAAGTTCGAGAAGAAGTCGCGTCCGCTCTCCGTTAGGGCAGGATCATCCCCTAACGTCACGAGCCCCTTTGCGGTGATGGCGGCAAGCAGCGCCACGCCGCTTTCCCCGGCCAGATGGTCGTAGCAGATGCGCGCTTCGCGCAGCGCCTTGTCCTTCGGTCCCGTGCGGACGCGGACTGCGCCCGTGCGCTGGGCAAGGCCCATCAAGGCTTCCAGAACCTGCGCCACATCCTCGTCGGAAAGACGGAAATAACGGTGGCGCCCCTGTTTCTCCGCTTTCAGGAGCTGCGCGTCCGAGAGTTTGGACAGGTGCCCGCTGGCGGTCTGCAACGTCACACCGGCGGCCTCCGCAAGCTCGCTTGCGGTCAGCGCACGTCCATCCATCAGCGCCGTCAATATGTTGGCGCGGGCAGGGTCGCCGATCAGCGCGGCGACATTGGCGATCAGGGGTCCGTCTTTCATGCTTCGATGATAACCGAAGCATTGATGCAAGGCAATGGCGTAGAAAGGAGTGGCAGAACACGAGGAGACCAACGATGCTGACCTGTTTCATTCGTTATGAGATCGACCCTTTCAAGGTCGATGCCTTCGAACGATATGCCCGCACATGGGGTGAGGCGATCCCGCGCTGCGGCGCCGATCTGATCGGTTATTACGCGCCGAAGGAGGGATCGAGCACCATTGCTTATGGCGTCTACAATATCGAGAGCCTTGCGGCTTACGAAGCCTACAGGGCAAGGCTCGCAGCCGATCCGGCCGGGCGCGAAAACTATGAATTCGCCCGCCGCGAGCAGTTCATCCGTCGCGAGGACCGATTGTTCCTGTGTCTCGCCTCCGCGCCGCACGCCGGAGGCGGGCAATGATCGCCGTTATCTTCGAGGTCTGGCCGGCTGAGGGCGAGAAACAGCATTATCTCGATATCGCGGCCGGCCTGCGGACCGAACTTGAAACCATCGATGGTTTCCTGTCTGTCGAAAGGTTTCAGAGCATCAGCAACCCGGACAAGATGCTCTCTCTGTCATTCTTCCGGGATGAAGAGGCGGTGAGGGCGTGGCGCAACACCCTGCCGCATCGCGCCGCGCAGTCGCTGGGCCGGGCAGGTGTCTTTTCCGACTACCGGTTGCGTATTGCGCAGGTGATCCGCGACTATGGCCTGGAGGAACGGGAGGAAGCGCCAGCCGACAGCCGGAAAACCCATGCCGCGGAGGGGCGTGGGTCAGGCTGACATTTCAGCATCAGTTTTTCTGTATGCCGCTGCAAGGCTTTCTGGTTCGAACTCGTCTTTGAAACCCGTTATAGATGAGACAGTTTACGGATGAGGGGCCGCCATACGGCGGTCCGCAGGATTGGAAATGGAGAAGAGCGATGTCGGCGGAAAAAGTGGCGATTGTAACGGCTGGTGGCAGCGGCATGGGTGCTGCTGTGGCGAAACGTCTGGCTGCGGATGGTTACAGGCTCGCGATCCTGTCTTCCTCCGGCAAGGGGGAGGCGCTGGCGCAGGAGCTGGGCGGCATCGGCGTCACGGGCTCCAATCAGTCCAATGACGACCTCAGCCGGCTGGCCGATCTGACGCTCGAAAAATTCGGGCGCATCGACGTGCTCGTCAATAGTGCCGGCCATGGCCCGCGCGCCTCCATTCTCGATATTACCGACGAGCAATGGCACACGGGCCTCGACGTCTACCTCATGAACGTCATCCGCCCGACACGCATCGTCGCCCCCGTCATGGTGAAACAGAAGGCGGGCGCCATCGTCAACATCTCCACCGCCTGGGCTTTCGAGCCGAGCAGCATGTTCCCGACATCGGCCGTGTTTCGAGCCGGCCTTGCCTCCTACACCAAGATTTTCGCCGATACCTATGCGGCCGACAATGTGCGCATGAACAATGTGCTGCCAGGCTGGATCGACAGCCTGCCGGCGACGGAGGAACGTCGGGAGAGCGTGCCGATGCAGCGTTACGGGAAAAGCGAGGAGATTGCCGCCACCGTGGCATTTCTTGCTTCGGAAGGTGCGGGTTACATTACCGGCCAGAACATCCGCGTCGATGGCGGACTGACGCGGTCCGTCTGAGGGGCGGAATATCGACCCGCAAGACGAAGCGAGATTTCAGACAAAAAAGCCCGCAACATGGTTGCGGGCTTTTTGTTTCAGTCTCTTCTATCAGAAGAAGCCTTTGCGCTGCCACCAGCCGCCCTTGCGCGGCTTCGGCTCGTCGCCGTCGGGGTTTGCGGACGAACCGGAAGAGGTGACGACCGGTTCCGAACTGGAGACATTGCTGCCCCGGTTCGCGCGGGTCTTTTCTTCCGTTGCCGGTGCCTCTGTTTCAGGCGCCAGATCAGCCGAGGCTTCACCAACCTCTTCGATGGCGACATCGACGACGGTTGCTTCAACGACGGCCGGCTCGATGATCACCGGCTCGACCGTTTCGACGGTTTCAGCCTTCGGCGCTTCTTCGGCTTCGGTCTTGGCTTTCGCCTTGCGGGTACGGCGCGGCTTTTTCGGCGCTTCTTCCGCGACGACGTCGGCAACCACATCTTCCACCACTTCGGCGGCGGCAGGTTCTTCCGCTACGGGTGCTGCGACGGAAACCTCTTCGCCTTCCGTCTCGCCGTCGTCGCCAGCCTCGGCTTCGGCAGCGTCGAGAGCTTCGTCGCGGTTGCGGCGGCCGCCACGCTTGCCGCGGCGACGGCGCTTGCGCTTGCCGTCTTCGTCGGAGTTTGCGGCTTCGTTCACGCCGTTTTCGTCGGCATCACCATCGGCTTCGGCGCTGTCGTCGTCACCTTCGGCATCGTCAGCGTCATCGCCGGCCTGTGCGTCAAGCGCACCGTTCTGGTCGTTCTGTCCGCCCTTGCCGCGGCGGCGGCGACGGCGCTTGCGCTTGCGCTTGCCTTCTTCGCCGTTCTCGCCCTGCTGCTGGCGCGGCTCGGAGGCCTGTGCCTTGACGATTTCTTCCTCTTCCTCGTCCTCTTCGGCCTCGATGACGATATCGTCTTCCTCTTCCGCGAAGTTCGGCAGCATCTGGATGAGGCTTTCGATCTTCACCGGATTTTCGACCGCTTCGCCACGATCGATGGCGAAGTGCTGGGCGCCGACGCCGGAATCGGCGGCGATGATGATCGACACGCCAAAGCGGCCTTCATAATCGACAATCGTGCCGCGCTTGTGGTTGAGGAGGTAGAGCGCCGTTTCCGGCGTGGTACGCACCGTGATATTGTGGGTGGTGTTGCGCAGCAGATATTCCTCGATGCCGCGCAGAACATGCAGCGCGATGGAGGATTCCGAGCGCACATGGCCCGTGCCGCCGCAATGCTGGCAGACCTGGGTGGTCGATTCCAGTACCGAAGCGCGGATGCGCTGGCGCGACATTTCCAAAAGGCCGAAATGCGAGATGCGGCCGACCTGGATGCGGGCACGGTCGTTCTTCAGGCAATCCTTGAGCTTCTTCTCGACAGCGCGGTTGTTGCGCTTTTCTTCCATGTCGATGAAGTCGATCACGACAAGACCGGCAAGGTCGCGCAGGCGCAGCTGGCGCGCCACTTCTTCCGCGGCTTCCAGGTTCGTCGTCAGCGCGGTTTCCTCGATGGAATGCTCGCGCGTCGAGCGGCCGGAGTTGACGTCGATCGAAACCAGCGCTTCCGTCTGGTTGATGATGAGGTAACCGCCGGATTTCAGCGTCACCTGCGGCTGCAGCATGCGGTCGAGCTGGGCTTCGATGCCGGAGCGCGAGAAGATCGGGTGAATGTCGCGGTAAGGCTGAACCACCTTGGCATGGCTCGGCATCAGCATCTTCATGAAGTCTTTCGCTTCACGATAGCCTTCTTCGCCGGAAACGATGATCTCGCCGATATCCTTGTTATAGAGATCGCGGATCGAACGCTTGATCAGCGAGCCTTCCTCGTAAACGAGGCAGGGAGCCGTGGAATTCAGCGTCAGCGTGCGGACGTTTTCCCACAGGCGCATCAGATATTCGAAGTCGCGCTTGATTTCGACGCGGGTGCGGTTGGCGCCGGCGGTGCGCAGGATGACGCCCATGCCCTGTGGCACTTCCAGGTCGCGCGCGATTTCCTTCAGGCGCTTGCGGTCGGCCGGCTGGGTGATCTTGCGGGAAATGCCGCCGCCGCGCGCCGTATTCGGCATCAGCACGGAATAACGGCCGGCAAGCGACAGATAGGTGGTAAGTGCGGCACCCTTGTTGCCACGCTCTTCCTTGGCGACCTGTACCAGAAGGATCTGGCGGCGCTTGATGACTTCCTGAATGCGATACTGCTTGCGCGGCTTGCGGGCGACGCGATCGGGAACCTCTTCCATGGCGTCTTCGGCGCCAACGGATTCAATGACTTCCTTTTCGTGATGATCGTCATCATCGTCGTCGTCATCATCGTCGTTGCCGCGGCGAAGGCCTTCGACTTCCTCGGAAATCGTATCGGTATCGACCATGGCGGCCATTTCGCCGCCGGTGCTGCCGTCTTCTTCGGAAGAAGCTTCAGCGGCCTCGGCTGCTGCGGCTTCCTCTTCCGCCGTCTTCTTCTTGGCGCGGGGGCGGCGGGTGCGCTTCTTCGGCTTTTCTTCCTCGGCGGGCGCTTCTTCCGCAACCGTCTCGACGGCTGCAACCGCAGCCTCCTCGGAAATCTCCTCGGCGGCAGGGGCGGCCTCTTCCGTCACCACGACGTCCGTGGCTTCGCTTGCCGCAACGATGCCGATATCGGGCTGCTCCACTTGCGAAAGGTCGATGGCCGGTACACCGGGTTCTGGCGCATCAGCCGATTCGAAATCGTCGCTGCGGCGGTGATCCTCGGCTTCGGCTTTCAGCAGGGCCTGACGGTCGGCAAGCGGGATCTGGTAATAGTCGGGATGGATTTCCGCAAAAGCGAGAAAGCCGTGGCGGTTTCCACCGTAATCGACGAAGGCCGCCTGAAGGGAAGGCTCAACGCGCGTGACCTTGGCAAGGTAGATATTGCCGCGGATCTGCTTTTTGTGCTCCGATTCAAAATCGAATTCTTCGATCCGGTTCCCACGGACAACGACTACGCGTGTCTCCTCTTCGTGGGAGGCGTCGATAAGCATTTTGTCTGCCATGTAAGCTGTGCTCCTCGGCGCAGCCTTGTTTTATACGAGAACAGGCCCGCCATAGGGACGGGCCTTTCATATGAGTGCAAGGATGTGCCGGAAATGAAGTCTCCTGCCGGGCGTCTGTAAACTGGCAGCATCCGGACCGACGGCGAGGCGCTTGGCCTGCTCCTGGTATCCGGTTCATGTGAAAACTGCTGCGACATCATTGGCCAGGCGGAACGACAATAATATATAGACCCCTTGGGGTCCGATGAATTTGCTCTCCTCAGAGCGGCGGTGGCAGCGCCACCGGGGTAGGTCTCCGGCCACGGCCGGAATTGATCCAGTTTCAGGATAAATGTAACGACGGCAGATGATTGCCCGATTTGCAGCGCCAGCGTCTTTTTCGATTGGCAGCCGGCGGGCATCTATCCCGTCAACACTTTTAACCCTCATTCGTGTTGTATGTTTTCTCTGTCATAATAGCAATAGGCTGGCTAAATATGCCATATTGTTGGTGGAATTTCCGGGTTAACAATTGGTTCACCAACGCCTGCGATTGTGGGGCGCAAACGCGCAAACAAACGTCCGGCGTGGTCGAAACGGTGCCGTTACCGGTGCTTTTCCGCCCCATTTATCGAAAATGACTGAAATACGGAATTTCTTGAAGACCATGAATTTCACGCGCAGCGCAGCGATATTCGGTGGGGCAGGGTCGCTTGGCGCGCGAATCGCGCGGCTTGCAGGCGCCCTTGCATTTTCCGTCGCGGCCCATGTCTCCGTCATCCCCGCAGCTCATGCCACCGGGCCGCTTGTCGCCCAGGAGGCGCGCATCATCGGCGACGAGGCACGAACGCGCATCGTTCTCGATTTTGCCGAGGAGCCGGAGTTCGATGTTCATTACCTCGATTCGCCGGCGCGCATCGTCGTGGATTTCCCGGCGGTCAATTTTGCCTTTCCCGCGTCCGACCTCAAGCCGACAGGCCTCTTTTCGGATATACGCTTCGGCGGCATGGGGCAAAACAGCGCCCGTATCGTTTTAACGGCGAAAAAACCGGTGCAGGTGGCGATCGCCGAAACGAGGCAGGGTGAAGACGGCGCCTCTTTCCGTTTCGTGCTTGATACCGAAATCACCACCAAGGCAAAATTCGCGGAACTGGTGAAGGACCAGCAATGGCAGGCGCCCGCCCCGGTGACCACAGCCGCGATCACGCCTGACGACAAGACATCGCGGCCGGCGGAATTCGTCATCGCCGTCGATGCCGGCCATGGCGGCATCGACGCCGGCGCCACCGGCGGCACGACGGGTACGGAAGAAAAGGTCATTACGCTGATGTTCGCGAAGGAACTCGCGGAACGGCTGAACAGGGAGCCCGGCATAAAAGCGTTCCTGACGCGTGATTCCGATACGTTCCTCGCCTTGTCGGAACGGGTGACCATCGCCCGCCAGAACAACGCCAATCTCTTTATATCGCTGCATGCCGATACGCTGAAGCAGAAGGGCATCCGGGGCGCCACCGTTTATACACTGTCTGACCGCGCATCGGACCGGCAGGCGCAGGAGCTGGCGGAACGCGAAAACAAGTCCGACCAGATCGCCGGTGTGGCGGCCTCCAGCGAACCGCCGGAAGTCGCCGATATCCTGCTTGATTTCACCCGCCGCGAAACCCAGGCTTTTTCGGTGACGCTGGCCGAAAACATCGTCTCTTCCTTCGAAGGGCAGGTCGGCCTCATCAATAATCCGCATCGTTACGCCGGTTTCATGGTGCTGCGTGCGCATGACGTGCCATCGGTGCTGCTGGAACTGGGTTTCCTGTCGAATGCGGAAGATGAAAAACTGCTTCTCGATGCCGAATGGCGCAAGAAGGTCGCCGACACGCTGGCAACCGCAGTGGGACGATACCGGGCCAAGGCCATGGCAAACGGCGGTTGAGCGCCCCGCACGGCACGGCGATGTTGGTGGTGATGTTGTTGCCGCCGTGCCGCTAAGGTCCAAAAAGCTGTTCAATTCTTGGGTCTTGCGGATGATTAAGGGTGCAAAGCCCTATTTTACTCACATTCGCCGCGTTACTCGGAAAGCGGATTCGGTGGCGATCCGCAAAACGGTGGAAACGCGATTTGCGGCGGTTGGTCCGGTAACATATCGGAGAATGCTGCCCGATCCGGCTTGTCATCGAAGGTATGGTGTGCAAAACGGCACGCGATATGCAAGGATGCGCCCGTATATCGTCGGGCGTTGATGGTTACGATTCGAATTATCGGTAGCTTGGTATGATCAGACTGATTGGATATTTTTTCGGCTTGGCCAGCGTGCTCTTCCTGTGCGCCGCCGCCGCCGGTGCGATTTATTTGCACGGCGTGACGAAGGACCTGCCGGATTACGCAGTTCTGAGCACCTATGAACCGCCGGTGACGACCCGCGTGCACGCCGGCAACGGCGCGCTGATGGCGGAATACGCCCATGAAAAGCGTCTGTTCCTGCCGATCCAGGCCATTCCCGACCGGGTGAAGGCGGCCTTCCTTTCGGCGGAAGACAAGAATTTCTACAATCACCCGGGCGTTGATATCTTCGGTCTTGGCCGCGCCATTCTCGTCAATATCCAGAACTTTGGCTCGGGCCGTCGTCCGGTCGGCGCTTCCACCATCACCCAGCAGGTGGCGAAGAACTTCCTTCTGACCAACGACCAGACAATCGACCGCAAGCTCAAGGAAGCCATTCTCTCCTTCCGCATTGAGCAGACCTATTCCAAGGACAAGATTCTCGAACTTTATCTCAACGAGATTTTCTTCGGCCTGAATTCCTACGGCATCGCCGGTGCGGCGCTCACCTATTTCAACAAGTCGGTGACGGAACTGACGATCGCCGAGACCGCCTATCTCGCATCGCTGCCCAAGGGGCCGGCCAACTACCACCCGATCCGCCGTGAAAAGGCTGCTCTCGAGCGCCGCAACTGGGTGATCGACCGCATGGCCGAAAATGGCTATATCACCGTGGACGACGCGACGGATGCCAAGAAGCAGCCGCTCGGCGTCAATCTGCGTCGCGGTGGCGCCCATATTTTCGCATCCGATTATTTCGCCGAGGAAGTCCGACGCCAGATCGTTGAAAAATACGGTGAGGAAGCGCTTCTCGAAGGTGGACTTTCGGTCCGCACCTCGTTCGATCCGCAGATCCAGATGGAGGCGCGCAAGGCCCTCCAGGACGGTCTGATACAATATGATGAACGTCGCGGTTTCCGCGGACCCGTCGAACAGATCGATACGACGGGCGACTGGACGGCGGCGCTCGCCAAGGTCAAGGGGTTGCGCGACGTTCCGGAGTGGAAAATCGCCGTGGTCCTCGCCGTTGCTGCCGATGGCGTCGATATCGGCGTGCAGGCGGATACGGAAACGGAAGAGGGCGACAAGCGCACCCGCGGCCACATCTCCGCAGAAAACATGCGCTGGGCCTATCGCGACGCGACGGGCAAGAAAGCGACGGCCAAGTCGCCGGTCGGCGTTCTGGCCGCCGGTGACGTCATCTATGCGCAGCCGCTTGCCAATTCCGGCAATGAATACCGCCTGCGCCAGCCGCCGAAAGTGCAGGGCGGCATGGTCGTGATGGACCCGCATACCGGCCGCGTTCTGGCCATGGTCGGCGGTTTCTCCTATGCGCAGTCGGAATTCAACCGGTCCACGCAGGCGATGCGCCAGCCGGGCTCCTCGTTCAAGCCATTCATCTACGCGGCGGCGCTCGACAATGGTTACACGCCGGCATCGGTCATTCTCGACGCGCCGATCGAGGTGGTTTCCGGCGGCCAGGTCTGGAAGCCGCAGAATTACGGCGGGGGTTCCGCCGGTCCGTCCACCCTGCGTCTCGGCATCGAAAAGTCCCGTAACCTCATGACCGTGCGTCTCGCGCAGGACATGGGCATGAATCTGGTGGCGGAATATGCCGAGCGCTTCGGCATCTATGACAAGATGCCGCCGCTTCTGTCCATGTCGCTCGGTTCCGGTGAAACCACCGTCATGCGCATGGTTTCCGCCTATTCGGTCATCGCCAATGGCGGCAAGCAGATCAAGCCGACCCTGATCGACCGCATTCAGGACCGTTACGGCAAGACGATCTTCCGCCATGAGGAGCGCGCCTGCGAAGGCTGCAATGCGACGAGCTGGCAGAACCAGGACGAGCCCGTCATCGTCGACAATCGCGAACAGGTTCTCGACCCGATGACCGCCTATCAGACGACGTCCATGCTGGAAGGTGTCGTGCAACGCGGCACGGCGGCGGGCAAGATCAAGGTCGATCTGCCGGTTGCCGGCAAGACAGGCACCACCAACGATGAAAAGGATGCCTGGTTCGTCGGTTACACGCCGGACATGGTCGCCGGCCTCTATATCGGCTTCGATTCGCCTGCGCCGCTGGGTCGCGGCGGTACCGGCGGTTCGCTATCCGCGCCGATCTTCGGCGAGTTCATCGCCGATGCGGCAAAGCACATGGAGCCGAGCAAGTTCATCGTGCCTGCCGGCATGAACTTCGTCGCCGTCAACCGCAAGACCGGCATGGCGGCGGTCGAGGGTGAGCCTGACACCATCATGGAAGCCTTCAAGCCCGGCACCGGCCCGGCCGACAGCTTCTCCGTCATCGGCGCGGAAAACTACATGTCGCAGGAAGACATTCTGAAAACCTCGCCGCAGGCGCAGCAGGCCATCACCGGCGGTGGCGGCGGTCTTTATTGATCGCAAGTTCCGGAATCATCGGGGGGCGCGGGTCTTTACATCCGCGCCCCCCGCATTTATTTGAGCAACGAGTTTCAATGAAGGTGAAGAACCAGCGAAATGCGCAATGAAATCGTGAACGTAGTCGACGAAATCAAGCAGGCCATAAGCCTGCTGAGGAGGCATCTTTGACTGGGACCAGGCGATAAGACGACTGGACTGGTTGAATAACAAGGCAGAGGACCCGACCCTCTGGAACGATGCCACCGAGGCCCAGAAGCTGATGCGCGAGCGCCAGCAGCTGGATGACAGCATCAATGGCGTCAAGGCGCTGGAGCAGCAGCTCAAGGACAATATCGAGCTGATCGAACTCGGCGAGATGGAAGGTGACGACGAGATCGTCAAGGATGCCGAAGACGCCCTGAAGGCGTTGAAGAGCGAGGCGAACCGCCGTCAGGTGGAGGCCATGCTGTCAGGCGAAGCCGATACCAATGATACCTATCTCGAAGTGCATTCGGGCGCAGGCGGTACCGAAAGCCAGGACTGGGCGAACATGCTGCTGCGCATGTATACCCGCTGGGCGGACCGCGAAGGCTTCAAGGTCGAAGTGCTCGAAGTGCATGATGGCGAAGAAGCCGGCATCAAGTCTGCGACGATCCTCGTCAAGGGCCACAATGCCTTTGGCTGGCTGAAGACGGAATCGGGCGTGCACCGCCTCGTTCGTATTTCGCCCTATGACAGCAATGCGCGTCGCCACACATCGTTCTCTTCCGTCTGGGTTTACCCTGTCGTCGACGATTCGATTCAGATCGATATCAACGAGAGCGATTGCCGCATCGATACCTATCGTTCGTCCGGCGCGGGCGGCCAGCACGTCAACACCACGGATTCGGCCGTGCGTATCACGCATATTCCGACCGGTATCGCCGTTGCCTGCCAGCAGGAACGGTCGCAGCACAAGAACCGCGCCAAGGCGTGGGACATGCTGCGCGCCCGCCTCTATGAAGTGGAGCTGCAGAAGCGGGAAGATGCGGCAAACGCCCAGGCCGCATCCAAGACCGATATCGGCTGGGGTCACCAGATCCGTTCTTACGTTCTGCAGCCCTACCAGTTGGTCAAGGACCTGCGCACGGGCGTGGAAAGCACCGCGCCCGGCAACGTGCTGGACGGTGACCTGAACGAATTCATGGAAGCCGCTCTCGCCCATCGCATCAGCGGTGGCGCGGACGTGGAAGTCGCGGATATCGACTGAGACGCTTACGCGTCGATCGGGAAATTGCCCCTCGCAAGCCGATTGCGAGGGGTTTTTCGTTGGAGGACAGGCATGAAACAGGTGCTCTACATCGTCGACGTCCAGCCGAGCTTCAACCCGCCGTCTGCGCTGGTTGAGGAGATATCCGCGCTCGCCCTGACCATGCCGAGCATCGCCACCGTCGAGCGTCATGATGAGAGCGTAACGCCCTTCGAGCGGCAACTGGGCTGGAAGCCGGGCAGGGATGACATGTCGCTCGTCGCGGCGGACCACATCTTCATCAAGCATGGTTATGCCCCGCCAAAGGCAGCAATGGACCATCTGCTGTCCCTCAGGCCTGACAGGGTGCTGGTCTGCGGTATTCAGGCCGATACCTGCGTGCTGGCGGCCGGCTTTGCCCTGTTCGACGCGGGGCTGCATCCCACGTTGCTGCCATGGCTGACGGTCGGTTCCAGCCTCGACCGCAGCGGTGAACTCGGCGCAAGATTATGGAAACACCATTTCGGCGCGGTTCTGGCCGGGCCGCATGAGCTCACCGTTTAGAAGTATTTCCAGGAAAAGTGGAGCCCGGTTTCCCATGCGGAAATGCGTGAGAACAAGGGGTTGGTACGTTTTCCAGATGCAGGGAAAAGCGAAAACGCTCCGGCGTCAGTTCGAGGCTTTTTCGATCTTCATCTCGCCAAGCTCGTCGATCAGGATCGTCCAGCTTTCGGCTTCCTTGGCCATCGGGTCCGTTTTCAGATAGACGGTGACGAACAGACCGGGTGAATCCGATGCGCCATTCGAGCTTTCGGGACGAATATCCGTGACATAGGATTTCATCTGGTTGAACTCGTCCAGCTCGACATTCTCGAGGAGATTTGGTCCATCCGCCGTAAAGGCGATGCGCTGCAGGTAAATCTTGGCCGTCCCGTCGCCCTGGCGGATTGCGATCACCTTGTAATAACCGCGCGTGGGCGATGCCGGCGGCGGCCGCAGCTGGCCGTCAGTGCCTTCCCGTGGCTCCAGGTTCCTGTCTTCCCACATGCCGCTGCTGACAACGAATATCGCGGAGACAGGCAGTGTGTCGATCGCCGCTGTCTGTGCCCGTGCGGGAAGCACGGCGGTGGCGAAAATGAGGGCGGCGAGGATCGATTTTCTAGGTTGCATGGCCGTTACGAATGGTTGGCTTCAATTGTTGAACTGCTCGGCGAGAACCCGGTCGGACCATGAACGGTCCGGGTCCGAGAGAATTCGCGCTGTCCTGTCCTGCGATTGTGCGATTCGAACATGACGAACGGATTTCACCTCCGTATGGTCGGCCACGGCGTTCACCGGGCGTTTGTCCCGTTCCAGAACATGAATGTCGACAGTCACCTTATTCGGCAAAAGCGCGCCACGCCAGCGCCGTGGCCGAAATGCGCTGACGGGGGTGAGCGCGAGAAGCGGCGATTCCAGCGGCAGGATGGGCCCGTGGGCGGAAAAGTTGTAGGCTGTTGACCCTGCCGGTGTCGCCACCATCATGCCGTCGCAGATCAGTTCCTCCAGCCGCACCTTGCCATCCACCTCGACACGCAGTTTGGCGGCCTGGTGCGATTGCCGGAAGAGGCTGACCTCGTTCATGGCAAGGGCGGTAAACTCGTCGCCATCGGAATCCGTCGTCGTCATGCGCAGGGGATGAAAATCATTGCCGCTCGCCACCGCGATGCGTTCGAGCAGGCCTTCCACCCGGTAATCATTCATCAGAAAGCCGACCGAGCCGCGGTTCATGCCATAGACCCGCTTGCCGGAATTCATCGTCTCGTTGAGGATCTGCAGCATGAACCCGTCGCCGCCGAGCGCGACGATCACTTCCGCCTCTTCGAACGGCGTATCGCCATAAACGCGTTTCAGTTCTTCCAGCGCCGTCTGCGCCTCCTCGGTGGTGGAGGCGACGAAGGACAGTGAACAGTTAGATTGCGACATCCGCTTCCCTCGACAACGGCGCAGGCGCAGAAGGCCCGCAGACGATGCTGTAACCTGTTGAAGCGGCTTGCAATCTTGAAACGTTGAAGAAAACGCCGGGATCACGAGCCGCAAGACGCATCCTTGGTACATGAAGACGGCGCCACGCGACAAGGCCTTTCGGGTAGCGAGGCGTTCCCCTGCCGCGCCATTACGCCACGCCGTTCCACAGCTTCTTGATTTCCGGCCCCTGACAAGGGTTGCGATGCGGGGCGGCGTGATGCAGTTTGCGCAGGGCAGGCCGAATGATGAATGGCAGGAGACGGATGTGCTGCTGAACTACAATATCTACGATGTCTTTACCGAGACGAAAATGGCGGGAAATCCGCTCGCGGTCATGTATGACGCTGACGATCTCGATCAGGCGACGATGCAGGCGATCGCAAGGGAAATGAACCTTTCCGAGACCGTCTTCATCAACCGTTCGGGCAACCCGGCCCACGCTGCCTCGCTGCGCATCTTCACCCCATCAGGTGAACTGCCTTTCGCGGGGCATCCGACCGTCGGCGCCGCCGTCGCCATTGCTGAGCGCAACCGCAAGGATGGCGATGACGATGTCGACATGGTCTGCGTGCTCGAAGAGAAGGTGGGTCCCGTCCGCTGCGCGGTGAAGATGCGTGCCGGCGCGGTCAGCTTCGCCGAGTTCGACCTGCCACGCAAATCGTCCCGCGTCGAGCTGCCGCTCGACCACGCCGCTCTTGCCGATGCGCTGGGCGTCAGCGAGGGGCATCTTGGCTTTGAAAATCACGTGCCGTCGATCTGGACGGCCGGCGTGCCGTTCCTGATGGTGCCGATGCACAATATCGCCACGGTTCGTGACATGGATTTCGACGCCAATCTGTGGCTGAGAACCGCGCCGCTGGTCGAAGGACTGCTGACGGCCGCCTATATCTACTGTCGCGGCGGCCTCAATCACGCGGCGAAATTCCATGCCCGCATGTTCTCCCCGGAAATGGGAATTGCGGAAGATCCCGCCACCGGCTCCGCCGCCGCTGCTCTTTCCGGCGCCATCCACCATTTCGACGGTCTGACGGACGGCCACCATCCGCTCCTGATAGAGCAGGGCGTTGAAATGGAAAGACCGTCCCACATCCACCTGCGCATGGACATCAAGGACAATGAAATCGCCCGCGCCCGCATTGGCGGCCACGCGATACGCGTCGCATCGGGTACGTTCGAGATTTGAGGTGAGCGTGACGGAATAAGTTCGCGTCGTTGAACAGCGACGCAACAGCCCGAAAGCTAAAGAAAAACCCCGGCCTTGACCGGGGTTTTATCATTTCAGCGCAATTCAGTTCAGTTGAACCGCCCCGCCGCATGGGCAAGCATCGTATAGACCTTGCCGGTATCGGAGGTGAGGTAGGACTGGGTGACGCTCCGGTCGCGGTCCGTGCGGGCCACGTCTGCCAGCAGCTTTTCGAAATCGGTGATGTAGCGATCCACGGCGGTGCGGAATTCCGCTTCCCGCTCGTATTTGCGCTTGATCTCGTCAAACGTCGTCTGGCCCTTCAGCGTGTAGAGGCGACGGGTGAAGACGTCGCGCTCGCCGCGCTGGTAACGGCGCCACAGTTCCACCGAGGCGTCGTGGTCGATGGCACGGGCGATGTCGACCGAGAGCGAATTCAGCGATTCCACCATGTGCCGCGGGTTGCGGGTGTCGGCCGCACGGGTCGGCTGCTGTTCGGCGCTGGTGCGGGGAGCGGAAGCGGCAGAGGCCTCCTGACCGTCACGCGAGGCGCCGCGCAGCAGATCGCTGATCCAGCCACCGCCTTCTTCGCGACGTCCGGCAGGGTTGGCTGCAACCGGCTGAGCGGGTGCGGGCGCCTGACGGTTTTCGGTCTGCCGGTTTTCGACCTGGCGGTTTTCAAGCGGCAGGGAACCGCGCAATGCGGCCGGCGCGGGGGCAGGCTGCGGCTGCGCCGGGCGCTGCTGCACCGGAGCGGCTGCTGCCGGCTGCGGACGCGTCTCGACACGGCGCTCGGCTGCCGGCTGGGTAGCGGCGATGGCGCGGGCGACCGGTTCGGACACTTCCATCTGGTGGGCCGAACGGCCGACGAGCTGGGAAATATCCTGCAACGCCTTGATCTGCTCGGAAACGGCGCGACGCATGGCGGCAGCACTTTCCTTGGCTTCTTCCGGCAGGTCGAAGGCGCCACGTTTCAGTTCGGCGCGGGTTGCATCCAGTTCACGGCGGATATCGTGGCTGGAGCGGCGGATTTCGTCCGTCGCGCCGGCAAAGCGGCTGACGGCTTCCTCGACGGCCTGACGCAGCGTCTCCTTGAGGTTGGCGGCGGCGGCGTTGGATTTCTCCGAGGCGCTGCCCAGCAGGTTGTCGACCTCGGAAAGCGAGGACTCGACACCGCCGCGCAGGCGGCTGACCAGCTCGTCGGAATATTTCTGCGCGTCGGTCAGCGTGCTTTCAATCGAGCGGCTGGCATCCTGACCGGCAGAGAGCAGGGCGCCCCGCATGGTCTGTGCCGCCGAGCGGGCGCGCTGTTCGGTCTCATCGAGCGAACGGCCGATATCGGAGAAGGACGCCTGCAGATTGTCACGCAGATTGCCGGCAACGTTCTGCGAACGCTCCTCGGCCTCGTTGAGCGTGGTTTCCACCACACCGATGACGTTGCGCATGGCGCTTTCGATTTCCTCGGACCGCTTGACAAGGCCAACCGACAGGCTGCGCAGGGCGTCCTGACGTTCTTCCAGCGTGCCGACGAGGCTCGACTGGGCCGCATTGAGCAGTTCGGACGCCTGGCTCAGCACCTTCGAGTGTTCTTCGAAGCGACCGACGATGCCGGCAACCTGTGCCAGCGTCTGGCCGGAAATATTCGACAGGCGGTCGATCTTTCCTTCGAGCAGGCGGCTGGAGCTGGACACCATGTCGGCGGCCTGCGAAGCGCTATCGGAGAAGCGGGTCGCAGATGCATTCAGCGCTTCGTCGGCCGAACCGAATTCCTGCGCGGCCCGCTCCACGGCGGCGTTGAAGTTGGTCGCCGACTGCTCGACGATCTCGGCCATGCTGTTATGGGTCTGCGACAGCATATCCGTGCTCTGGCGGGTGGCGGCAACCAGCTTGTTGGCCGCATCGCTGCCCGAGCGGGCATATTTCTCGATACCCTGTTCGACGGCATCCGCCATGGCGGTATGCGTCTGCGACAGCATGTCGGTGCTCTGGCGGGTGGCCGCAACCAGCTTGCTGGCCGCATCCGTGCCGGCATTGGCGTAGTCGCTGATCGCCTGTTCGACCATGCCGACCATGCCGCTGTTGCTCTGCGACAGGAGATCTGCGCTTTGCTGGGCGGCGGAAACGATCTTTTCGGCGGCTTCGCGGCCGATGTTGGCATATTCGTCGACGACGGGCTTGGCCTTTTCCTCGATCAGGCGCGACAGTTCGGCAGAACGGCTGGCCAGCATCGAGTTGAGTTCGCGGGTGCGGTTGTCCAGCGCCGAGCGGATGGATTCACCGCGTGCGTCGAGGGCGGATTCGACACCCGTGAGCGTCTCGGAGATGACGCCAACCTGCGAACGGACGACGGCTTCAGCCTCGGCAACCTTGTTGACGATGATGTTGCCCGCTTCGGAGAAGGTCTGGGCGACGGCTGCGGCCTGGCCGGAAAGGCGTGTCTGCGCATCCGAGATGCGGGTGACGATCTCGCCGGAACGCTCCTCGATGGCCTTGGTGAAGGCCTCGTTCTGAGCCTGGACCTGTTCGGCAAATTCCGAGCCGGATTTGGCAAGCAGGGCAGAGGAGCGAACCGCTTCATCGCCAATGCTCTGGGTGGCGGATGTGACCGCGCCGCGCAGGCTGACAGCGAGATCGCTTGCCTTGCCTTCAATGGTGCGGTTGACGTTTTCGAGACCGATCGTCAGCGCCCGGTCCATGGTGCCGAGGCGTTCGTCGATACGGGCCGTACCGGTATCGAAGGTTTCGGCCAGACGGCTGGTACGGTTTTCGAACGTGTCCGCGACACGCGCGGTCTGCTCGTCCAGAATGCCGGTGATGCGCTCGGCTGCCTCATCGCTGGTGCGGGCAAACACAGCCGTCTTGTCTTCCAGCGCTTCGGCAAAGCGGCGGCCGGCATCTTCGATCGATGTGTTTACATTGGCCAGATCGCCGCCGACGCGTGCCTGCAGCGTATCGAGCGAAGTTTCGATACGGGCGCCGGTCTCGTCGAGACGGGTGGTGACATTGCCAATGGAAGTTTCGATTTTCGAGGACAGGGCATCCGTCGCACCGCCGATTTCGCGGGCGGCTTCACCGATCTTGACGGCGATGTCGCCGGCGCTGTTGCGAAGGCGCTCCTCCAGCGTCGCGGCACTTCCGTCGATTGCCTTCTGCAGCGTGTCCTGCTGGGTTTCGAGCGACAGTTCGAGCATGCTGGCGCTGGAGGCGACAGTGGTGCCGATCATCATCGCCTGCTCGGACAGCATATCGCCCATCTGGGTCGTGGCGGAGCTGAGCGTTGCGGCAAGATCCGCCTGGCGCTGGTCGAGTGCGGTGCGGATATCCTCGTGCGATTGCGACAGGTTGCTCTCGAGACGCGAGACGCCTTCTTCCACCGTCTGCGCAAAACGGGTGCTGCCGTCTTCAACGACGTTTTCGATGCGGTTGGCCGCGCCCGAGACGCTCTGCTCGATCAGGCCGCTATTGCGCTCCAGCGAGCCGGCGATGCGTTCCGCCTGCGAGCCGAGCATGGTTTCCAGCCGCTCGTGACCGCTGGCAAGAGCGTTTTCAAGCGTGAAGGCGGTGGCTTCGAGACGCTGGCCGACGCCGGCGGCTGCAAGCGAAAGCGACGATGCCCTGGCATCCATCGCCTCGGCGATCCGCTCTTCGACACCGGAAATTGTCATGTCGAGCGCCATGGTGCGGCTGTCGAGTGCCTCTGCGATGCGTTCTTCCGCACCGGAGACGATGCCGGAAAGGGCGGCCGTACGGCTGTCCAGTGCGCCGGCAATCCGGTCCTCGACGCCGGAAACGGCGCTGTGCAGGGCGGCCGTACGGCCATCGAGAATATCGGCGATCTTTTCCTCGACACCGGAGAAGCTCATGTCGAGCGCCAGCGTGCGGCTGTCGAGCACGTCGGTGATCCGCTCTTCCGCGCCGGAAACGACGGTCTTCAGCGAATCGGTGCGGCTGTCGAGTGCGCCGGCGATACGGGTCTCGGCGCCTGCCACCAGCTCGCCAAGGGCTGCGGTGCGCGTGTCGAGCGCTTCGGTGATTTTTTCCTCTGCGCCGGAAAATGCCATGTCGAGCGCCATGGTACGGCTGTCGAGCGCATCGGCGATGCGTTCTTCCGCACCGGAGACCACGGCGTTGAGGGCGGCGGTACGGCCATCGAGCGTTTCCGCGATCCGGGTCTCGGCACCGGCGACAACGTCGCCGAAGGTGGCCGTGCGGCTGTCGAGCGCGCCGGCGATCTTCTCTTCGGCACCGGCAACAATGCCGGTGAGGGCGGAGGTGCGGTTGTCGAGCGTTTCCGAAAGCCGTTCCTCGACATTGGCGAAGGTCATGTCGAGCGACAGGGTGCGGCTGTCCATGGTGTCGGCGATCCGCTCCTCGACACCGGAAATCGCGCTGGAAAGAGCAGCGGTGCGGCCGTCGAGCGTATCGGCGATACGGCTCTCCGCGCCGGAGACGACATCGTGCAGGGCGGCCGTGCGGCTTTCCAGCGTGTCTGAAATACGGTCCTCGATGCCGGAAACCGCGCCGGTGATGGCGGCGGCCCGGGTCTCGAGCGTTTCGGCAAGGCGGCGCTCGACATCGGCAACGACGGTGTTGATTGCGGCGGCACGTTCGTCAAGCATCGCGGCAAGACGCTCGGCCGTGCCGGAGACCGAACCGGTAATCGCCATCGAACGGCTGGCGAGAGCCTCGTCGAAACGGTTCTGGCTGGCAGAGAGCGCACCGAACAGGGCGTTGCTGCGTTCCGCCAGCACGGCGTCGATCTTCTCGTGCGAGGTGGTGAAGGCGTCGGTGATTTCGGCGGTGCGCTGGCCGATCGCGTCGCTGAAGGCGCGGGTACGGCTTTCAAGCGCGCTTTCCAGCATTTCCTGACCTGTGCCCAGCGCGGTTGCGAGCGCCAGCGACTGGTCGGTCATGGTGCTGCCGATACGCTCCAGGCCAGCGTTCAGCATTGTATCAAGCGCTTCGGAGCCGCCGGCAACGGTTTCGTTGATGCGGGCGAGGCTTTCCATCAGCTTGCTGTCGAGGCTGCCGGCGCGCTGGTCGAAGGCGCTGGCGAATTCCGCCACATGCTCGTCGAAGGCCGAGTTGACCTGGCCGACGGTCGCCTGCAGCCGCTCTTCGTAAAGGCCGGAGCGAAGATCGAGATCCATGATCGCATCGTCTGCCGTGCTCTGCAGGCTCTGGCGGAAGGAGAGGCCTTTTTCCTCAAGCGTCGTGGACAATTTGTCGAGAACGGTATCCAGCGAACCGCCGATGATCTGCTGGCCGCGATCGATGTTGCGGTTGAGTTCGAGCGTGCGCGTGGACAGCGTCTCGTTGAGCTGACGGGTGCGTTCCTCAAGCGCGCTGTTGAGGCTTTCGACACCGCTGTCGAGCGTCGAGGCGTGGATCGCGAAGCGTTCGAGCAGCACTTCACCGCGCTCGTCCAGCGTCGAGGTGAGGTTGTGCAGGCGCATGTCGAATTCGTTGGAAATCGTCGTGCCGGAGGAATTCAGGGCCTGAAGCAGATTTTCGGTCTTGGCGGCGATCAGGCTGCCCATCGCTTCGGTGGAGGCGCGCGATTTTTCCAGCAGCGCGGCCGAGCGGGTGTCGATCATCGAGGCGAAAGCTTCACCTGTCGTGGCGATCCGCATGGAAAGCTCTTCGCCGACGATGGACAATTCTTCCTTGATCTGTTCCTGCGCGCCGACGATGGAGGAGCGGATGCGCTCCGCGTGGTTGACGATGGCGTCACGCTCCGCGGTCAGTTCCTGCACGAGGCTGCGCACGCGCAATTCATTGTCGGCATAGCTGCGCTCAAGCGCGTTGACTTCGGAATGAACCAGCGTTTCGAGTTCCGTCGCGCGGGCAATGGTGCGCTCGATGCCGTCATTCATGGCCGAAACTTCGCGGCGAACCGCCTGGCCGACGGACATGATGCGGTCGGAGGCAACGGTTTCGGGCTCTGCCAGGCGAAGGGCGACTTCGGCCATCGACCGGGCGGCGTTGCGCAGGTCGCGGGCGCGCGCCATCATGATCGCGAAGGCGAAGAACAGCATGACGGGGACGAGGATGCCGACGACGATCGCCATCAGGCCGGGAATTGCCGTGAGATCGGCAAGCGAGCCGATGTTCCAGAGGGCGTTGCCGTAAAGAAGATGCGCGACGCCAAGGCCGCCAAGCGCCCAGATCACCGACATGATCGTCGCATTTCTGATCGCGCCGCCGATGGAGCCGCCCTCGAGTGATTTCAGGATCACGGCCGGGCTGCGCTTGGAGCCGTCATTGGCCGCTTCCAGATTGGGCGATCGGGGCGCCTGTTCGGCAGGCGCACGCGCGGCGGCCTCGGGAGCAGGGGTCTGTCTGCTTGCTTCCTTCAATCTGGCCTCCGGCTGCTTTGGCGCTGCGGTTTTCCGCGATTCCGGCTTTTCTTCGAAAGCGCCGAGCTGCAGGGCGTCTTCCAACGCCTGAAATGCAGTCTCGTCGACAGAGTCGCTGATCTTGTTATTCGCCATGCGGTTACGCCTCGTTACACATACGCCCGGCTTCATGCCGTTGACCACTTGCGACCCGCAAGCGGACTGCCGCCATCATGCCAGCAGAACCTTGTCCCCGTAAAAGGGACGAATTCCGCCACTTACCAAATCCCGAATTGCTGGTGATCCAGCTTTCGGGCGAAATTACATCACTGTGCCGTAATAACAAAGCTTGTGCTTAAGCCCTGCGGGAACGGCAGTACCGTAGTGACACATTTAGGTGTTCGAAACAATTAATGCGGATTTGCGGCGGTCGCGAAGTGTCGGCTTTTTAACAGTTTTTAAACCTGAGTTTCACGCTGAACGCCTTGTTTCGCATAAGTTTAACATAAATTAACCATAGCAGAAGATTTTCGCCCGCGTCACGCCGTAATTTAAGCCGATAGCACCGGTTTGAATGCCTGAATACGACACAGATGTGACACGAAACAGGAAACGGCGAGACAAGGAATTTCAGCCATGGCAGCGGTCAGCATTGCTTTCGAAGCTCCGGATAATTGCGGCGGCGCGCCGGTCGCCACGAAGAAGCCGATCGATTTCGATCATCTCGGTCGCCAGACGATGGGCGACAAGGATCTGGAGATCGAGGTACTGCAACTTTTCAGCCGCAACGCCCGCGCCGCCCTGCACGAGATCGCCGACGCCGACGACAGGGCGGCAAAGGCAAGCGCCCACCGCCTGAAGGGTGCTGCGCAGGCCGTCGGCGCTTCCGCCGTGGCCGCGGCCGCGGCATCGGTGGAGGACAAGGGCAAAGACAGCGCGGCGATTGCCAAACTCGCGGCAGCCATTGTCGAAGCGGAAAACTTCATCCTCAAGCTTTGCCGCTGAGGCCGAACTTATCAAATCTGCCATTTTGCAAGGCCGGTTGCGTCTGGACGCCCCTGAAGCGGGTTGCCAAGCGCTACCGGCCTTTCTATGTGTTTAGAACAGTTCTTAGATCACCATTTTGGATTCCGGCATGACAAAACTGACCATCGTTGCCTTTGACGGCACGCCCCATGAACTCGATGTGAGCAACGGTTCCACCGTCATGGAGAATGCGGTACGCAACTCCATTCCCGGCATCGATGCGGAATGTGGCGGTGCCTGTGCCTGTGCGACCTGTCATGTCTATGTCGACGACGCCTGGACGGAGCGCGTCGGCGGCCCGGAACCGATGGAAGAGGACATGCTGGATTTCGCCTTCGACGTGCGTCCGACCTCGCGTCTTTCCTGTCAGATCAAGATGAATGACGAGCTTGACGGTCTCGTCGTTCACGTTCCCGAGCGTCAGGGCTGAGGGTTTCAGCTTTATTGCGCGCAGAAAAAGCCCCGCTCACCTGGTAGCGGAGAGCGGGGCGAGGCGGGTACGCAGCATGCAGGCGAGGGAGGAAACACCTGCGAGCCCTCAAGTGCGCACCGGGAGAACCGGAGATGGTTCCAGGTGCCAGACCCGCTGCGGGCCACAACCACCAAAACCATATCAACAAGCTACAATGAGTCTCGGCGACGGCACCATGACGAGAAGTCACGGGTGAGATCGGACATGACGTTACGTCATGTCCACGTCTTTGGCCGTAAGGGCCCGCGTCTTTAGCCGTAAGGGAAGGACAGGACGCCCCTGCGTCTAGCGGCGGCTCTGACCCTGTTCGAGCCGGTTTTTCAAAAGCCGCGTCATGCGTGCATCGAAATTTCTCGATTCCACCACATCGAAACGCATCTGATCCCGGTCGTGTTCGTCCATCACCGTCTGGGTGATCTTGCCGACCATTTCCTGAAGTGTTTCGCAATTCTTCTGCGGACGAAGCGCCTTCAGTTGCCTTTCGAGCGAGCGGGCGTGGGTGCGGGCGATTTCCGCGTGGCGTTCCTCATGGCGCTTGATATCGGCAAGCAGCGTATCCCAGATGAAGGCGAGTTCCGCCGTGGTGCGGCGACGGTTTTTCCATCGTGGCAGCAGGATACGGGTGTTCAGAAGCACCTTGGCCGTTCCGACGCTGCACTGGCCGTTCTTCTCCACATAGGTGAGCTCGCCGCCGAACTTGATCTCGGTCGCGCCGGGATGGCGCGCGCCGGTATTGCGTGTCAGCGGACCATGCCTGGAAAGCTGCTGGTCGAGGTCGGCGGCGGTTTTACCGGTGATCGAGAAATAGGAGTAGGTCTTGCGGACAATGGTCTCGGAAAAAGCCGGCCCGGGCGAAGAAAGTGCCAGCGCGCCCGCAAGGGCGGCGCAAAGAGCACGTGATGATTTGGTCATGACCCGGCCTTCCGGTTGAACTTGAAAAACGTTTGCTGCATAGGCGGAGCGGAACCTATAAGAATTGGCATAACATTCCGTTATTCCCGAAAGGCGCGTGTTACGTGATAACAGCCGGCAGCAACGTGTGGCAAGCGGCCCATGGCCGCTCCCTGAAACTTGATGGGCGTGGCCGTATTATGGCCATCGTCAACGCCACGCCCGATTCCTTTTCCGATGGCGGCCGTTATCTTGCCGTCGATGCGGCTTTTTCCCATGCGCTGACCTGCGTGGAAGAAGGGGCCGACATCATCGATATCGGTGGCGAATCCACCCGTCCGGGTGCCGCCCCGGTGACGGCGTCCGAGGAGCAGGACCGGGTGTTGCCTGTCATCGAGAAACTGCGCCGCGAGACGGATGTGCTGATTTCCGTCGATACCTATCGCGCCTCGACCGCAAGGCTTTCGATCGAGGCGGGTGCGCATATCGTCAACGACGTCTTCGGCCTGCAGAAGGACGGGGAAATGGCCGGCGTGGTCGCCGCCGCCCGTGCCGGCATTTGCATCATGCATACCGGCCGCGATCGGAAGAAACGCGACGATGTCATCGAGGACCAGTTCGAATTCCTCAATCGCTCGCTCGAGGTTGCCGACGATGCGGGCATTGCCCGTGATGCCGTCGTGCTCGATCCCGGTTTTGGTTTTGCCAAGGACGAGGCGGAGAATGTCGAGCTGATGGCGCGTTTCGGAGAGCTTGCTGCTTTCGGCCTGCCGGTTCTGGCCGGCACGTCGCGCAAGCGTTTCATCGGGTCGCTGACGGGCCGGGATGCGGCGGAGGAACGCGATATCGGAACGGCGGCGACCACCGCGATCCTCAGGCTGGCGGGCGCTTCGATTTTTCGCGTGCACAATGTCGCCGCAACGCGTGATGCACTGGCAATCGCCGATGCGGTTCTTGCCAAAACGTCGGCAAAGGCCGATGCCTGGAGTTCGTCAGGTTCAATCCGAACCTGACTAACTCCAGCTTATTTTGTTTTCGTTTGTCTTTTCGGGAAAGCCGGTTCCAGTTTTCCCTGACAAACTCTAGATCAACGAGTGCCGGAATGCCGTGTCCCGAAGAAGGCGCGGCTCTCCGGTAAAACAGTCCTGCCATGGAGGCGATGCGATGAGCCGCTATACCATCATCCTGAAAAACTGTTCCTTTTTCGCCCGTCATGGTCTTCTCGAGCAGGAGGAAGTGCTGGGCCAGCGCTTTTTCGTCGATGCCGAGATGGAGGTCGAGGCCGGTGATGCGCTGGAAACCGACGATATCGAAAACACCGTCGACTATGGCGTGGCCTTCGCCGTCATCGAAAAGATTGTCGTCGGTCAGCGCCGTTATCTCATCGAGGCGCTGGCGAATGACATCGCCAAGGCGCTGCGCGCCCGTTACCCGCAGATCGTCTGGCTGCGCATCACGGTGCGCAAACCGTCGGCACCTGTTCCCGGCATTCTCGATTATGCGCAGGTGAGCGTTGAACACCGTGCCTGAGAAGATGACCGTCGCCGCCCTGGGTCTCGGCGGCAATATCGGCGATCCCGCCGCCGCCATGGCAAGAGCGCTGCGCGAACTCGGCGCGCATGGTGATTGCCACCTGCTGGCCGTCTCCAACCTTTACCGCACGCCGCCATGGGGCAAGACCGATCAGGCCGATTTCTTCAATTGCTGCGCGCTGGTCGAAACCTCGCTCACGGCGCCCGCGCTGCTGCAATTATGTCTCGACATCGAAAAGGGCATGAAGCGGGTGCGGACGGAACGATGGGGCCCGCGCACCATCGATATCGATGTGCTGACCTACGGGAATGAGTCTATCGTTACGGAAAGCATCGAGGTGCCGCATCCGCGCATGACGGAGCGGGCTTTCGTGCTGATGCCGCTCGCCGATATCGCGCCTGACCTCGAAGTCAAGGGAAAGCCGGTACGGCAATGGCTTCAGCAGGCGGACAGGAGCGGCATCGTCAGCGCAAATGAAAAGCGGGAGTGGTGGACACTCCCGCTTGCTGATGTCTGAAAGAACGATGGCTCTTATGGCTTGATGGAGCCGACGGCGATCTGGTCGATGTCGCGGGCCAGCGTCACGCCGATGACCGGGATCATCTGGTCGGCGACCTTAACCGAAATGGTGATGTTCATCGAATTGTCGTTCGAGACGCGGGCGACCATGGCGCCATTGAGTTTGGAGCGGTTGATGCCGACGACGACCTTGTCGCCACTGACCTGTCCGGAGGTGATGTCCAGTCCCTTGCCTTCGGCGCCGTCGAGGAACTTGCCCTCATAGCTGCTGCCCTTCTGGCTGATGATGGCGGACATGGGCTGGCTGAAGACGCCGACGCGGCAGGTGCCGCCAAGCTTGATGCCGGTCTTTTTGTCATCGAGCGGTTCGCCCGTCAGATCGCAGGTGAATTTGGTGCCCTTGTATTTGCCCGCGACGATTTCGCCCGGACCTTTCCAGACACCAGCAACGGAGCGGAAGAACACGTCGTCGCGATCGCGCGATGCCGCATGGACGTCAGACAGGCCAAAGCCGCCGCTGACGGACAATATGGCGGCAAGTCCGCCCACAAGCGAAAAGAAGCGCGAATACATGATACTTTCCCCGGCGAAGAAGCCTGTTTGATAGGCGGCAATCTACCGGCGGAATGGTTAATGCTTGGTTTATTTCGCTCTCATTTGCGGCCTTGTCCGTAACCTTTTGAACCGCCCATGCCTTGCCACTCAGGCTTTTTCACCGCTTTTTCCGCCGCTTAAATCGGGGGTGAGGTCGGACATGAAATCGCCGATCCCCGGCCGCTTCACCGCCCTGAACGGCAGCGGGCGGCAAAGATCCATCGCCGCAATGCCGATTCGCGCCGTCATCAGGCCGTTGATGACGCCTTCGCCGAGTCGTGCCGAGAGTTTCGAGGCGAGGCCGTGGCCAAGAACCTGCTGGGCGAGCCCGTCACCGACGGCGATCGAACCCGTGACGGCGAGGTGGGCGACGACGTCGCGCAACAGCCTGAGCATGCCGAGCGTGCCGGGGCGGCCGCCGTAAAGCTCCGCCATGGCCCGCACCAACCGCGTCACTTCGAACAGCACGTAGGCCAGATCGACGATTGCACGCGGGCTGACGGCGGTGACAACGGAGACCCGCTTGGAGGAATTGAGGATGAGGGCGCGGGCCTGCCGGTCGAGCGGTGCGAGCAATTCACGCTCGGCAAGCTCGATCAAATGTGGGCCATCGATGACATCGTTTTCCGTATCCTTCAGCGCTGCGCGCCCCTTGGCCGTTTCGGCGCGGTGGGAAAGCACGGCATTGAGGCGGGTGATGACGGCGCGGGCGGGTTTAGGGCTCTTGTCGAGGCTTGCCGTCTCGGCATCGGCCTTGAGCGACTGCACGGCGTTGAGCCGCATGATGCCGAAGACTTCCCGCCCGACAAGGACGAGAACGGCGAAAAGCGCCACGATAAGGGCGATGCTGGCCGTATAACCCAGCCAGTCGGAGCGGGAGAACAGGTTGCGGATAAGCTGATCCGCCCAGAGGCCGAAGGCGAGCGAGAACAGGACGCCAAGCGCGCCGAGCGCGAGCTTGGCGAAAGAGAAGCGGCTTTTCTTCGGCGAGGCCACCGGCAAGGCGGCGGCATCGATTTCCTCCGGCGCCAGAAACGGATCGTCCTCGTCCGGCGTCAACGAAATCTCGGTGTCGAAGCTCCTTGGCGCGCGTTTCTGCGCCGGCGACGGCCGTGCCGTCTCCTCGGTCTCGAGCGTGAAAGCCGCCGGGCGGCGGGCCTGCGGATCGTTTTGTGTGGGAGCCTTCATGCGAGCTTGTCTCCGAACAGGAACTGCATGGCGCGGTCGAGCCTGATATGCGGAACCGAAAGCCGGATGCCGCCGCTGCCCGGCTCGTCGACGTTGGGTGGGCGGAAACGCACGACATTGACATCCGGCAGCGATGCCTTGTCGCCATCCTGATCGATGCTGCGGAAAAGCGGCTCGGGGTCTTCGGGCAGGTCGCCGGGAAAGATCGCCGTCTTGCGATTACCGTCGAAGGTCTCGCCATTGATCGTTTCACCGGCCATTGGCGTGCCGACGATGACGGGCAGTTCGTGGCCATCCTGTCGCACGCTTGCCTCTCTGGTGGCGCGCACGGAAGCGAGCGCCATGACCTCGATGCCGGCACCGTTCATGCCGATGGTGGTGATGGCGCGGTCCACCAGACGGCGGGTCAGCCGCTCCAGCCGGTCATGGCTTTCATGGTGCAGATGGTCTGCCTTGGTGGCGGCGATCAGCACCTTGTCGATGCGCCGGCCGATCAGCGAGGATAACAGACTGTTTGTGCCGGGGCGGAAACAGGCAAGCACATCGCCCAGCGCCCGTTCCAGATCCTGAACGGCTTCCGGACCGCGATTGACGGCCTGCAGCGTGTCGATCAGCACGATCTGACGGTCGAGACGGGCGAAATGCTCGCGGAAGAAGGGTTTGACCACGATCGACTTATAGGCGTCGTAACGCCGCTCCATCATCGCGCGCAGCGAACCCTTGGGTGCCTTCCCGTCCGTCAGGCCCGGAAGCGGCGCGAAGGTCAGCGCCGGAGAACCCTCCAGATCGCCGGGCATCAGGAAACGGCCGGGCGGCAGGGTGGAGAGCGATCTCTCGTCGGATTTGCAGGCCTTCAGATAGGCCGCGAAACTCTCAGCCAGACGGCGGGCCGTCATTTCGTCGGCCGGTGCATTGATATCGAGCGAGGAGGCGATCGCCAGCCATTCCTGCGCCAGTTCGGCGCGGATGCCGCTCCCGGCAAGTGCGACGGTCGCGTCGCTGAACTGTTTGTAATCCTGCGATAGAAGCGGCAGGTCGAGCAGCCATTCGCCGGGATAGTCGACGATATCGATGGATAGCTTGCCGGCAGAGAACCACCGGCCCCAGCCGCTGGCGCTCTGGTAATCCAGCGTGATCCTGAGTTCCGAGATTGCCCGCGTCGAATCCGGCCACAGCCTGTCGCGCACCAGCGCCTGAATATGGTCTTCGTACTGGAAGCGGGGAATGGCGTCGTCCGGCTGCGGTTCGAGGCGCACATTCGAGACGCGGCCTGACCGCATGGCCTCGAACAGCGGCAGCCGCCCGCCATTCAGGAGATTATGGACAAGGGAGGAAATGAAAACCGTCTTGCCCGCCCGTGACAGGCCGGTGACGCCAAGCCGTAATGTCGGATGGGTGAGGTTGCTCGCACGGTCGGCCAGATTATCGAAAGCGATCAGCGCGCTGTCTGTCAGGGACGTAAGAGAAGGCGGCAATGGCGGTTTCCTGGCTGTGTTTAACGGTCACGGCTGCAATATAGGAAGGTGCGGTTGCCCAAAAAAGAAGCGCCCCGGTCGATTTTCACGAGAGCTGCCATCGGCGGCAACATCCTGACGCTTCGTTGCGGCTACTTGCCCGGTGAGAGAAAATCAATGAGCCGCCAGCGATCCCCGCCGTTTGCCGCGCTGTCATCATGATCGAGCACGGCAAGCCCTGATGTCGGAAAACCGGAGGGCAGGGCGGCGTGCAGCAGATCCTCGCCGATCATGGCTTCCAGCGTCGCCTCCATGGTGGGGTTGTGGCCCACCAGCATCACCGACCCCACATCCGTCTGCGCGGCGATGAGGGAAAGATAGGTTTCGCTGCGGGCATTATACATCTCATCGACATAAGCGATTTCGATGCCTTCGTTGAAGGCGCGCTGCCAGGCCTGCGTGGTCTGCCGGCAGCGTGCGGCAGTGGAGGACAAGAGCAGGTCGGGGCGGTAACGCCGGTCGGCGGCAAGGTCGGCAACGATCTCCGCCTCGGCAAAACCCGCCTCGTTCAATCCACGGTCGAAATCGCGTTCCCCCGGCGCCGCCCAGGCGGCCTTGGCGTGGCGCAAAAGATAAACTCGCTTCGGGTGAGAATCTGTCAAGGGCGGGAACCGGCGTTCGAAACTTAAGGCACGGCCCGGATGCTACAGGATAGGATCGCGGGACCGCAAGTCCTCTTTCCTGTTGGCAAGTCGCATTGAAGTGATCGAAGAACAGATCGCCTCGACGCCAATAAAGGATAAAAATTAGTCATTTAGATGATTTTTGTGTCAGTTTTAAAAATGCCTGAAAACTGATCTGCAGACTTGAACCGGCCTATATCATTGGAGTATACACCGCCGCATTGAGATGTTCTTCGAGGAGAATCGCGTTGAGTGAGAAGATCGATCTTAGCAAATATGTACTCTCGGAAGACGACGAGTTCATGAATGCCAGCCAGCGGGCCTACTTCCGCGCGAAGCTGGTCGCCTGGAAAAATGACATCCTGAGAGAAGCGCGCGAGACCCTCGGACATCTCGCCGAAGAAAGCGCCAACCACCCCGATCTCGCTGACCGGGCTTCTTCCGAAACAGACCGGGCGATCGAACTTCGCGCCCGCGATCGTCAGCGCAAGCTGATTTCCAAAATCGATGCGGCTCTTCAGCGGATCGAAGACGGCACCTACGGTTTCTGTGAGGAAACGGGTGAACCTATCGGCCTCAAGCGTCTGGACGCCCGCCCGATAGCGACACTTTCCATTGAGGCGCAGGAACGTCACGAGCGTCGCGAAAAAGTCTATCGCGACGAATAACAAGGCTGCTGTGCCGGACGCTGCCGCGAACCGGCCATCTCAAGCACCGGACATACAAAAGGGCACGGAATTATTCCGTGCCCTTTTGCGTTGAAGCTTCATGCGCGCCGCCTCAGCGGTCGCGGGTAACGGAAAGCTCGCCGAAAATACGCGCCATTTCTTTCTGCACGTCACCATCCGGCGACGCTCCGGTGACGGGTGGCGAAACGGGTTCGTTTTTCTGCTGCTTTTCCGCGGTGGCGGCAATGGACGGTTCATTGTCCGCCTCCCGGCTCTTGGCTATCTCCGCTTCGAGAAAGCTCTCGAAATCGCTGGCCAGCTCATCGGAAAATTTCGGCTCAGCGTCATTGGACGCAAGGAGCGGATTTTCCGGTTTCGGCGGGAAGGGGGCCGGCGGCGCAGCCTGTTCCGGCTTCAGGCCGGGCAGAACCCGCTCGCGCGCCGCATCGAGAAAATCCGCGGCGCTGGATTGATCGATGACCGGCTCGCGTGCCGCAAAGACGGGGGGAGCGATCACCGTCGGACGTTCTTCTTCCACCCTTGCCTGTGCGGGAGCCGGCGATACCACGGGTGTCGGTGCCTGAACCGGAGCGGGTATGAAAGGCTCCGTCCGACGCGGCTCGTTTCTTTCGCTGGCGACATCGAGCGATGCAGCTGCGACGGGCAAAACGGCGGCTGCGGGAGCTGCCGCAACAACCGGTGCGGGCGAAGGTGCAGGGCGCGGGGTTTCCCTCTCGGTTGCGGCCTGCCTTGCCGCCGGTTCGGGCTCGCGGACAGCAACGGGCGGTGAGACGGGTTGGGGCTGGGACGGCGTCGACGGGCGCGGCGGCAGCGGCGCGGCCGTGGTCGCTGGTTGTGCCGGGCGAGGGGCGGCGGTGGCCGGCTCCGGCCGTTGCGGCTGCCTTGCCGGTTCCTGCGATACGGAAACCGGGGCTGCTGCCGGAACGGGCTGCTGGGGCGGCAGCGCGGCGCGGCGCTCCTGCGGGATCGGCGGTTCTGTCCGCTTCTGCTCGCTTTCCTGACGCGGAAGCGCCTTCAGTTCGGGCTCCTGCACGTCCCTGACAATCGGGATCGCCCCGATGCCGCTCTCGATGACGATATCGGTCGGTCCGCCGATCATGACCAGATGTTCGACGTTGTCGCGGCGCACCAGCACCAGCCGGCGGCGTGCATCCACGGCTGTCGCGTCGAGAACCTGCAGGCGCGGCTGGCGGTTGCGACCGCCGCGGATAAAGGGCGCCGAGCCGCTGCGCCTGCGCAATATCCACAAGGCAATCGCCAGAACGAGAAGTGCCACACCCACACCGACAACGGCGACGATGAGACGGTTTCCATAGGTGCCGATAAAATCTTCCATCATGGAGATCATCCCTTCAGATTTTTTCGGGCAATTAATATTGCCGTGGTTCTTATAATGTGAACGTCAAGCAGGAAAAGACGATTTTTTTGGGCGCGATACAAGGTTTATCCGCCGTCGCCCTCTTGAACACAAAACCGGTTGGCGTGGCTTTCGGTTCCCTCGCCGTCTGAAAGGCCTGTGTATTGCGCCTTTCAAAGCGTTTTCGCTGTGCGTTTTTAAGCCTTTGTGGCCCGGCGGAGCTTTTTGATGCTCAAGCGAGTTGCTACAAGAAATTTTAACGCCCGATTCCGTCGAGGACCCGTGGCTGACCGAATGACGACCTGCACGACTGCGAGGCCAAGATGACACGGGTGCGCGAGACAAGCGACAACGACCTTCCGCTGGTGGACAGGCGTGCCCGTTCCGGCACGGTCTTGCGTATCCTGCTGCTCGCACTGGTGTTGATCGCCGCTGCCGCCGCCTTCGTTTATTTTAAGAATTCCCTGGAAAACGAAATCGTGCTCGGCATTCTCGGCGTGCTGGCCATGATGGGTATCTTTTTTCTGGTCTCGTCGATCATCGGTTTCATCGAGGTCATGCCGCAGTCACAATCGGACGGGCTCGCCCGCCGTTTCCTGTCGGCCCATCCCGAAGGCACGCTGATCACCGATGCCAAGGGGCATATGGTCTATGCCAACGCCACCTATTGCCGCATGAGCGGTACCACGAAGGCGAGCGACATACAGAGCCTCGAGGCGCTGCTGTCGCGCAGCCGGGAATCGACCGAAGCGCTCTACCGGCTCATCAACGTGCTGCGGGAAGGCCGTGACGGTTACGAGGAATTCCGGCTGCTGAAACCGCTGGGTGAAGATGCGAGCGCAGGGCCCCACTGGTACAGGCTTAAAGGCCGGGTGCTGAAGGATGCGGGCGGCGAGGGGCTGCACGTCTTCCAGATCGCCGACATCACGCCGGAGCGCGAGGATCAGGAACGGTTTTTCCGCGAATTGCAGAATGCCATCGACTATCTCGATCACGCACCCGCCGGTTTCTTTTCCGCCGGCCGTAAGGGTGAGATCGTTTATCTGAACGCTACTTTGTCGGAATGGCTCGGTATCGATCTGGCGCAGTTTTCGCCGGGCTCGATGACGGTGGCCGATATCGTCGCCGGCGAGGGCATGGCGCTGATCGAATCCGTTCATCCGCAGGGCACCGCCAAGCGCACCGAAATCCTCGATCTCGACATGCGCCGGGTGAACGGCCAGAGCATGCCGGCCCGTCTTGTGCATCAGGTCACTTCCAAGGACGGTGCGCCGGGTGAGAGCCGGACAATCGTTCTGATGCGCCCCAAGGGGCAGGAGGATACGGAATCCTCTTCCGCCATGCGTTTCACGCGCTTTTTCAACAATACGCCCATGGCGATCGCCTCGCTGGATGGCGAAGGCCGCATTTTGCGCATCAACGCGCCCTTCCTCAAGCTGTTCTCCGGCGTCGTCGGACGTGACGATATCGACCGCGGCGTGGCGCTCGAAACCGTCCTTCATGACAACGAGAAACCTCGGCTGGAACAGGCGCTGGCGGAGGCCAAGGACCGGCAGGGCGATATCGCGCCCTTCGATTCCCGTCACCCGAGCGACGAGACCAGGCATTTCCGTTTCTACGTCAACGCCGTCATCGATCAGGACGACGAGGCGCCGGAAGAGGTGGCGATCGTCTACGCCATCGAGGTGACCGAGCAGAAGGCGCTCGAAACCCAGATGGCGCAGACGCAGAAGATGAACGCCGTCGGGACGCTGGCGGGCGGCATCGCCCACGATTTCAACAATGTGCTCACCGCCATCCTGCTGTCTTCGGATCACCTGCTGCTGCAGGCCCGGCCCGCCGATCCGAGCTTTGCCGACCTCATGGAGATCAAGCGCAACGCCAACCGCGCGGCGGTTCTGGTGCGCCAGCTGCTGGCCTTCTCGCGCAAGCAGACCATGCGCCCGGCGGTGCTGAACCTGACCGATGTGATCGGCGATCTGCGCATGCTGGTCGACCGGCTGATTTCCGGCACCAATGTCAAGCTTGAGGTGGATTACGGCCGCGATCTATGGCCGGTGAAAACCGATCTGTCGCAATTCGAGCAGGTGCTGATCAATCTCTGCGTCAACGCGCGCGACGCCATGCCCGATGGCGGCAAGATCACCATCCGCACGCGCAATGTGGATGCGCAGGAGGCAGCCGCGCTCGGCCGGCCGGAAGTTCCGGCGGAAGACATGGTCATGGTCGAGGTCGGCGATAACGGCACCGGTATTCCGCCTGAAATCATGGACAAGATTTTCGAGCCTTTCTTCACAACGAAGGAAGTCGGCAAGGGCACCGGCCTCGGCCTGTCGATGGTTTATGGCATCGTCAAGCAGTCCGGTGGTTACATATATCCCGAATCGGAAGTGGGCAAGGGAACCGCCTTCCGTATCTACCTGCCGCGCCATGTGGCGGAAGCCGTTCAGTCTGCCGGGCAGCAGCCCGGCGAGGCGGCGCTTGCCCCCGTCACCGTTGCCGAACCGGTGAAGGAAGAGCCGCTCGACCTGACCGGCAATTCGGCCGTCGTGCTTCTGGTGGAAGACGAGGAGGCGGTGCGGCGCGGCGGCAAGCGCATGCTGGAAACCCGCGGTTACACCGTGCACGAGGCGGGTTCCGGCACCGAGGCGCTGGAGGTCATGGAAGAGCTGGAAGGCAAGGTCGATATCGTCGTTTCGGATGTGGTCATGCCGGAAATGGACGGCCCATCGCTTCTGAGGGAGCTGCGCAAGTCCTATCCGGACCTGAAGTTCATCTTCGTGTCCGGTTATGCCGAAGATGCCTTTGCGAAAAATCTGCCGGCGGATGCCAAGTTCGGATTCCTGCCCAAGCCTTTCTCCCTGAAGCAGCTGGCGATTGCCGTGCGTGAAATGCTGGATGACAAGAAGTAGCGGCAGGGCGCAATGGCGGGGATTCGCGCTTGCCGTGGGTTGCCCTGTCATTTTTCATCGCGTCTGAAAACGCGCCGGCATCGCCCATTTCCGCCCGATTGCCCGCAGGATGCCGTAACGTCAGCACTTTTCCCGAGGTTTGCCTCTTCGCAAACGCAATAGTGATTGCACGCTTTCGCAAGGGGCTTAAAATCGCATCTTAACGACCTAGATATGAAGAGGCGAAGTTCTCCCTCCTGGCGATGAGCTGTCGGTTCGAGAACAGTTTGGAGAATGATGAAAGATGATCGCTAGGCCGATCTACATGCAGGGCGAGGGCGAAGGGGAAGACGGCGGCACCAACCGCGGAACGTCTGTTATCACCCGCGTCAAGCCAAAGACGAAAAGACCGAATTTGTACCGTGTTCTTTTACTGAATGACGACTACACTCCCATGGAGTTCGTCATCCACATTCTGGAGCGTTTTTTTCAGAAGGATCGCGAAGCGGCGACCCGCATCATGCTGCACGTGCACCAGCACGGCGTGGGCGAATGCGGGGTGTTTACATATGAGGTCGCAGAGACGAAAGTAAGCCAGGTCATGGATTTCGCCCGACAGCACCAGCATCCGCTGCAGTGCGTCATGGAAAAGAAATGAGGATCGCAACGTGCCAACTTTTTCCCCGAGTCTCGAGAAGGCGCTGCACCAGGCACTGACCTTTGCAAATGAGCGTCATCACGAATATGCGACGCTGGAACATCTCCTTCTGGCGCTGATTGACGATGCGGATGCCGCCGCCGTGATGGGCGCCTGCAATGTCGATCTCGATGCGCTGCGCAAGACCGTCAGCGATTACGTCGATAACGAACTGACGAACCTCGTGACCGGTTACGACGAGGATTCAAAACCCACATCCGGCTTCCAGCGGGTCATCCAGCGGGCCGTCATTCATGTTCAGTCGTCCGGCCGCGAGGAAGTGACCGGAGCCAACGTGCTCGTGGCGATTTTCGCCGAGCGCGAAAGCCATGCCGCCTATTTCCTGCAGGAGCAGGAAATGACCCGCTACGACGCCGTCAACTACATCTCTCACGGTATCGGCAAGCGCCCGGGCACGTCGCAGACACGCACGCCGCGCGGTGCCGACGAAGCGGAAAGCGAAAACAAGGCGAGCCGCAGCAACCCCGAGGAAGAAGGGTCGTCGGCCAAGAAGCAGCAGGACGCGCTGAAGGCCTATTGCGTCAACCTCAACGACAAGGCGCGTAACGGCAAGATCGACCCGCTGATCGGCCGTCACGAAGAGGTCAACCGCACCATCCAGATCCTCTGCCGCCGTTCCAAGAACAACCCGCTTTATGTGGGGGATCCCGGCGTCGGCAAGACGGCGATCGCCGAAGGTCTCGCCAAGCGCATCGTTGAAGGCAAGGTGCCGGAAGCGCTCGCCAACGACACCATCTTCTCGCTCGACATGGGCACGCTGCTCGCCGGCACCCGTTATCGCGGCGATTTCGAGGAGCGGCTGAAGCAGGTCGTCAAGGAACTGGAAGAGTTTCCGGGCGCGGTTCTGTTCATCGACGAAATCCACACCGTCATCGGTGCCGGCGCTACCTCCGGCGGCGCGATGGATGCATCGAACCTGTTGAAGCCTGCGCTGTCTTCGGGCGCGATCCGCTGCATCGGTTCGACCACCTACAAGGAATATCGGCAGTTCTTCGAAAAGGACCGCGCACTGGTGCGTCGTTTCCAGAAGATCGACGTCAACGAGCCGTCGATCGATGACACCATCGCCATCATGAAGGGTCTGAAGCCTTATTTCGAGGACTATCATCACCTTAGATATTCCAACGAGGCGATCAAGGCTGCCGTCGAATTGTCGGCCCGCTACATTTCCGACCGCAAGCTGCCGGACAAGGCGATCGATGTGATCGACGAAACCGGTGCCGCGCAGATGCTGCTGCCCGCTTCCAAGCGTCGCAAGCTGATCACCGAAAAGGAGATCGAGGCCACCATCGCAACGATGGCCCGCATTCCCCCGAAGACGGTGTCCAAGGACGACGAGATGGTTCTCGCCAATCTCGAAAAGGAACTGCGCTCGGTCGTTTATGGTCAGGACATCGCCATCGAGGCGCTGGCAACGGCCATCAAGCTGGCCCGTGCGGGCCTGCGTGAACCGAACAAGCCGATTGGCTCCTACGTCTTCTCCGGCCCGACGGGCGTGGGCAAGACGGAAGTGGCCAAGCAGCTCGCCGCCTCGCTCGGTGTCGAGATGCTGCGCTTCGACATGTCGGAATATATGGAGCGCCATACCGTGTCGCGCCTGCTCGGCGCACCTCCCGGTTATGTCGGCTTCGATCAGGGCGGTCTTCTGACCGATGGCGTCGACCAGCATCCGCATTCCGTGGTGCTGCTGGACGAAATCGAAAAGGCGCATCCCGACATCTACAACATTCTGTTGCAGGTGATGGACCACGGCTCGCTGACCGACCATAACGGCAAGAAGATCGACTTCCGCAACGTCATCCTCATCATGACGACCAATGCGGGTGCGTCCGAAATGGCCAAATCGGCCATCGGTTTCGGTTCTTCACGCCGCACGGGTGAGGATGAAGAGGCGATCAACCGCCTGTTCACCCCGGAATTCCGCAACCGTCTGGATGCGATCATTCCGTTCTCGCCGCTGCCGACCGCTGTCATCCACAAGGTCGTGCAGAAGTTCGTCATGCAGCTGGAAACCCAGCTGTCCGAGCGCAACGTCACCTTCGATCTGCATGAAGATGCGATCTCCTGGCTGGCGGAGAAGGGTTACGACGAAAAGATGGGCGCCCGCCCGCTGTCGCGCGTGATCCAGGAGAACATCAAGAAGCCGCTTGCCAATGAAATCCTCTTCGGCAAGCTGAAGAAGGGCGGCGTGGTCAGCGTCACCGTCGGCAAGAAGGATGATGGCTCCGATGGTCTCAAGCTCGAGGTCCTGCCGGAGACCGCTCCGGTGAAGCCGAAGCCCGAGGCGGAGCTGAAGGCGGCCAAGTCGCCCGGCAAGGCGAAGGCCAGGGCAAAACCGGCCTCGAAGGCGGCGAAGATCGCCGAGGAGGCGGATGTTTTGGTTGCCGAGGCCGACAAGTCGGACGAAGACAACAAGCCGCGCCGCAAGACCAACACGGTGCCGAAAGTGCCAAAGAAGAAGTGATCGCGGTTCTTGACCAATAACCGGTGCCGGGCGAAAGCCCGGCATTTTCATGCATAATGGATGACGAATGCAAACTGCCGACAGCGATGCCATCCCCCTGCGCGGTTGGTTCTTCAGGGGAATGCGGGGCATATTCTCGCTGCCCTCGCTCATTCTCATGACATCCTTCGTCGGTTTCAGTGCCTTTGCGCTGGAGTCCGGGGTGCCACGCGGCGAAGCGGTGTTCATGACGCTGATGATCTGGGCCTTGCCGGCCAAGATGATCCTGATCGGCTCCATGGTCGGCGGCGCCAATCTCGCCGCCTGTTTCCTGGCGGTGACGTTGTCCTCGGTCCGGATGATGCCGATGGTGGCCTCCATCGTGCCGGAGATGCGCGGTGCGAAGACGCCGACATGGATATTGCTGTTTCTCTCCCATTTCGTCGCGATTACGGCCTGGGTTTTCGCCACGCAGAATCTGTCGAAAGTGCCGCGTGAGGCGCGCGCCGCCTGGTTCGCCGGCTTCGGCATCACGCTCACCGTCGTCAACGCCGTCATCGTCGGCCTGTGTTACGGTGTTGTCGCGGCCTTTCCGCCGCTGGTCGCCGGCGTGCTGTTTTTCCTCACGCCGGTCTATTTCGTGGCCTCGATATGGGCGTCGGCCCGTCATTCCGTCGTCAAGGTGGCTTTCGTCATCGGTGTGATAGCCGGCCCCACCTTTGCGGTGATCGCGCCCGAATTCGATATTCTCTATGCCGGCATCGGTGGTGGGACGCTTGCCTATATGATCGACCGCTTCGTCTTCCGCCGAAAGGTCAAACCCGTGTCGCCAGAGAGTGAGCCATGATGACCGAGAACTGGTGGGCACCCTATCTGTTCATCGCCATCGCCGGCTGGCTGGCGACCGATCTCTGGCGCTGGCTCGGCGTTCTCGCCGGTAACCGGCTGAAAGAGGATTCCGAAGCGCTTTACTGGGTGAGGGCGGTTGCCACCTCGCTGGTCATGGCCGTTACCGCCAAGCTGATCGTCTTTCCGACCGGAACGCTGGAAACCACGCCCCTATGGCTGCGCATCGGCGCGGCAGCACTCGGTTTCCTGGCATTTCTGCTCGCCGGCCAGCGTGTCATCGTCGGCGTGGCGGTTCCGATCGTGCTTCTCGCCGGCGGGCTCTTTGTACTCGGTTTTTAACACGCGCCTTATCCGAATATTAAGCCCATTGCCGTACTTTGCCGCTGTCTGGAACAGGGGCGAAATTCCATGCGACTATTCGCGGCAGAACGCTTTGTACTTGGCTTCATCGCCATGTTATTCGCTATCGATGCAATATTGATTGCCGCCAAAGGCATACGTGTCGATTATGCCGGATATCTTGTGTGCGTGCTGGCCGGCGCCGGCGTGTTCATCCTCGGCCAGATCTATCGCAAAAGCGGACGCGATTTTCGCATTGCCGCAGCCCTGACGTCTGGAGGGCTGTTCATCCTCTTCACGCTTGCCGCCTCGGTCTTTAATTACATGTTCCTGCCGGTCGTCTTTCCGGCGATCGATCATGTGCTTTTCAGTGTGGATGCTGCGTTTGGTTACAGTTGGGCAGGTATCGTCCTGTGGGCGGCGACACATCCTTGGATCGGAACAATCCTGTTCTTCGTTTATGCGACATCGCTGCCGCAGCTTCTGGTGATTGTTCTGACGCTGGGTTTTACCGGCAGGGAACGGCAGCTTCACCACTTTCTCGTAACCGGGGTGCTCGGCGCCTTTGCCAGCATTGTCTTCTGGATATTCTTTCCGACATTCGGACCGTCTGCCTATGTGCAACTGCCGCAGTGGATTTCGCAGGCGGTCCCCCTGGCGGTCGACAATGGCTATGGCCAGGAACTCAACCGCCTGGCGGCGGAGGGCGTTAGCTATCTTTCTCCCAAAAACGTGCTGGGTCTCATCGGTTTCCCGTCGTTCCATATTTTCATGGCGGCAATGTCGGTCTGGTTTGTGCCGCGTCACTGGCTGGCGATGGCGGTGATCCTGCCGCTGAACCTCCTGATGCTGCCGGCCGTTCTTGTGCAGGGCGGCCATCATCTTTCGGATATTTTCGGCGGTCTGGTCGCTTTTGTCATCGTCTGCGCCGTCTCCGGCCGGCTGCTTGACCGGCTGTCGGCGAGGGAGCTTATTGGCGCGACGGCGACCGGTCCCGCTCAGGTCGTTGCGGCGGAATAGTCACCCCGGCTCGCGCGGGCTTCCGCCACCAGCCAGTCGGCCAGAATTTTCGCCGGTGCGGTCATTTCCTCCGGCCGGATGAGCCAGTAATATTTGTCCGTATCGGCAGCCCGGTCGAAAAGCACGGTCAACTGGCCGCTAACGATCTCCTCTTGAAGAAGCACGGTCGGACAGAGACCGATGCCCTGTCCGGCTTTCAGCGCCGTGACGAGCAGATTAAAATCCGCGAAAATAGGACCCGCGCCATAGGGCAGGGACGTGCCGGCGGTCGCAAACCAGTCCCGCCATGCCGTCTCCGTATCGTCATGCAGCAATTCCCCCCGCAACAGGCTGGCCTCATCATTGAAGGGGCCGGAGTTGGTCAGGTAGCCCGGCGCGCAGGTCGGGCGCGTTTCGGCGCTGAACAACGCCACGGTATTTTCCCCGAAGGAGATTCCATGTCCGATGGTCAGATCGACCGGGCTTGCATGCGGCCCGCCGGAGTAGCTGATCGACACCTGTATGTCTGGATGCAGGGCCCGGAAACGAGGGAGCCGAGGCGTCAGAAAATGCGCCACCACCGAAGGCAGGCTGGCAAGGCGCACGGTCGTGCGGTTGCCGCCCCGGCGGACCCGTTCCGCGCCGGAGGCGATCTGTCGCAGGCTGGCTGAGACCGTATTGCCAAACTCCTTTCCATCCGGGGTCAGCCTGACACCCCGCGCATGACGCTCGAAGAGAGCAACGCCAAGCCAAGCTTCCAGATTGCGCACATGCTGGCTCACCGCCGTCGCCGTCATGCCGAGTTCCTGCGCGGCCAGGGCAAAACTTGCCTTTCTGGCGGCAGCTTCGAAAGCACGGAGGGTGGCGAGCGGCGGTAGTGTCATGATTGACAAGGGTAAGTGAGGCTTGGCCTGAGCGCAAGAAAAACCAATCTTGTCAGCCGGGCGACCGTGGCGCAATTTCACCTCGACAATATTTTTCTCCGAGGATTTCATGACCCCCATGCCTGTTGCCGAACCCATGGATGCAGCCACACGCCGCGCCGTCCGTCCCGTTGTTGTTTATCCGAATGGCACGCTGGAAGTACCGGACCTTGCGCGTCTGGAGAAAGCGCGTGAAGGCATGGAGAAGATCGACGAGGTCATCGTGCCGCCGCGCGACGGTCGTACCTTCAATGTCCCCAAGGGACATTTCTTCCGCATCGTGAGCATCGAAGGTCCGCAGGTGGGGGATTTGAACCTCTGGAACGCCCATGATCTGACCGAACGGTTTTTCAGCGGCAAGACCCGCGCCCTGCACGCCACCCATGTTTCGGTTGGCAACCGGTTGTGGAGCAACCTGCCGTCCCTGCGGCCTATGGCGACCATCACCCATGATACGCTGTCATGGTATGGCTGGGATGAGGATGGCGGCGGCGTGCATGACGTGATCGGCACCCGTTGTGATCCCTATACCAACAGGCTGCTCAGCGGCGGTGACTACCACCATTGCTGCCATTCCAACCTGACCAATGCGCTGGCCTCCGCCAGGGGGCTGTCGTTCCGGCAGGCGGAACCACATGTGCATGATGTGCTGAATGTCTTCATGTGCACGGGTTTTACCCGCGACACGCACCAATATTTCATGAAGGCGAGCCCCGTGCGACCGGGGGACTATCTGGAGCTTTTTGCGGAAATCGACCTCATCGGTGCGCTTTCGGCCTGCCCGGGTGGCGATTGCGGCTCGGCCCATTCCAGCGATGCGGCTGCCTGTTATCCGTTGAAGGTGGAAATATTCCGGCCGGATATGGTGGTGCTCGAAGGCTGGCCGTGGCCGGAAAGGAATGCCTATCGCCCCGTGGAGTGATGGCAAACATCACTGTCGTCATGCCGGACCAGATCCGGCATCCAGCCACGGCGCATCTGCGCCGTGAGGAGTCTTTTGCGATCAAAGACTTGATCGCACTGGACCCCGGATCCAGTCCGGGGTGACGGGATGCGGATGCCGAGGTACTGCCCAACGCCTGGGCGTCTTGGCACGCCTCAAGAAGCCAACGCCGCCTTTATCTTCTCCGCATGGGCCTTCAGCACTTCGCCATCGGCCATGGTGCCGGAATGCGGCTTCAGCGGCTCGCCTTCCTTGCGGGGAATGACGTGGAAATGCAGGTGGAACACGGTCTGGCCAGCCGCCGGCTCGTTGAACTGGGCGATGAAGACACCATCCGCATCGAAGGCTTCCTTCGCAGCGACGGCGAGTTTCTGCACCACGGGAATGGTTTTGGCCAGCACTTCCGGGTCGGCATCGAGCAGGTTGCGCGAACCGGTCTTCGGAACGACCAGCAGATGGCCGGGGGCCTGCGGCATCACATCCATGAAGGCCAGCGTGTGTTCGTCTTCGTAAAGCTTGTGGCTTGGAATTTCGCCACGCAGGATTTTAGCGAAGATATTGTTGTCGTCATAGGCGCTGGCCGTCATCGTGGTCTCTCCTCATGGCGGACTATACGTCCGGTTCCTGTCTCTCGCCCTTGCGGAAGGGCGTGTGTTCATCAAGATAATCGCCGATATGCTCGACCTCTTCGCGCTCGCGCTGAAGGTAATCGGCAATGGCACGGCGCAGGCCCGGATGGACGATGAAATGCGCCGAATGGGTGGTGACAGGCACGTAACCCCGCGCCAGCTTGTGTTCGCCCTGGGCGCCGGCTTCCACCCGTTTCAATCCCCGGGACAGCGCGAAATCGATCGCCTGATGGTAACAGACCTCGAAATGCAAATAGGGATGATCCTCGATGCAGCCCCAGTGGCGGCCATAAAGCGCGTCCGAGCCGATGAAGTTGATCGCACCGGCAATATAGCGCCCCTCGCGTTTCGCCATCACCAGCAGCACATCGTCAGCCATGCGCTCGCCGATCAGCGAATAAAACTCCCGGGTCAGATAGGGCCGGCCCCATTTGCGGCTGCCGGTATCCATGTAGAAGGCGAAGAACTGGTCCCATATGTCTTCGGTCAGATCGCTTCCAGTCAGCCAGTCGATCTCGATACCGTTTTCCAGCGACGCGCGGCGTTCCTTTTTCAGCCCCTTGCGCTTGCGCGAGGAAAGCGCGTCGAGAAAATCGTCATGGTCACGATAACCGTCATTGATGAAGTGGAATTGCTGGTCGGTCCGATGCAGGAAATCGCGCGGCAGAAGCGCTGAAAGATCGTCCTCTTCTAGAAATGTGACATGCGCGGAAGAAACGCCGATCTTTTCCGTCACCTGGGCGAGGCCGGAGGCCAGAAGCGGCTTGAACCGCGTTTCGTCCACTGTTTCGGAAGTGAGCAGCCTCGGCCCGGTCGCCGGGGTGAAGGGAACCGAACATTGCAGTTTCGGATAATAATGGCCGCCGGCCCGCTCGAAAGCATCCGCCCAGCCATGGTCGAACACATATTCGCCCTTGCTGTGGTTCTTCAGATAGGCCGGTATCGCCCCGACCAGATCACCGGACGCGTTTTCGAGAAGTAGATGGTTTCCAAGCCAGCCGGTCTTGGCTGTCGCCGATCCGGACTCTTCCATCGATGATAGAAATGCATGGGAAATAAAAGGATTGTACGGTTTTCCTAGCGTATTGCGCGAAGTGCCGGAAAGCTGTTTCCAGCTTTCCGGGTTGATATCCCCGAGGGATTGCGCAACGCGAATGGAATAGTCTTCTGTCATGCCGTGGCGGACGGGTTCTCTCTCGGGTCGAAACCTTCGAATGTCATCTGGTCCGCATATTTATAGGTAGTCTCGCGCGCATTTTCATCCCTGACGGTCCAGGTAATTACCGGAAGTCCGAGTTTTCTTTGCGCCTCGATGAAGCTGTTGGGCAGGTGACCCCAATGATAGGAGATGAAATCGAGCCCCAGCTGCATCGCTTCGTCATGTTTGAAGAAGTCTTCCGGCTTGTCGCCTTCGGCGGTGAGACCCAGCGGCCAGGGTGACCCCGCAGCCTTCAGGTCCTTCAGCAGATGGTGGTCGAAGCTCATCAGCGCCACATGGCCCTTGTAGCCCTCGAGGTCTTCCAGAACCGCCTCGGCAAAACCGTCATCAACGCCCTCGCCCGCACGGCCTTTCAGCTCGATGACCAGCGGCACCTTGCCGGCGCAGAGCGCGAGAAGCTGCTTGAGGGTAGGGACCCGGTCCCCGGTCTGGCCAACGGCAAGAAGGGACAGCTCGGCCGATGTGCGCTCGCGCACGTCGCCCTTGATGCCGGTCAGGCGGGCCATGTCGTCGTCGTGAAAGATCACCGGCACGCTGTCGGCTGCCAGCTGCACGTCGCATTCGATGGCGAAACCGGCCTCGATGGCACGGGAAAAGGCGGAAAGCGTGTTTTCCCAGACCGCCTTGTTGAGATCATGGTAACCGCGATGGGCGACGGGCTGAGCCGTCAGCCAGGAGAGTTTCAGTGTCATGCGTCGATTTCCACGATGGCGTCGATTTCGACGGCGGCATTGAAGGGCAGGCAGGCCATGCCGACGGCGGCGCGGGCATGTTTGCCGGCATCACCGAGAACATTGGCAAGAAGGTTGGAGGCGCCGTTGATGACGAGGTGCTGTTCGACGAACTCCGGAACGGAGGCAACAAAGCCATTCAGCTTGATGACACGGCGGATTTTCGAGAGGTCGCCATTCAACGCGGCCTTGACCTGTGCGAGAATGTTGACGGCGCATAATTCGGCGGCGCGTTGGGCGCCTGGCACGTCGACATCGCGGCCAACGAGGCCCGTCACCGCAATCTTGCCCGATTCCATCGGCAGTTGACCCGATACATAAAGCAGATTGCCGCTGATGGTGAACGGAACGTAGTTTGCGGCTGGTGCTGCCGCGACAGGAAGCGTAAAGCCAAGTTCCTTGAGGCGGCCTTCGATGACGTCCGACATTTTCGTCTCCGGTTTTGTTGTAAATCCTTCAAGAATCCGGCATTCAGAAGATGTTGATCCAAAAGCCGGGCGGTTGCTTGTACAATATGAGCGGCGAGTCCAACAGGAGATATTGCATGTTTGTCAGGACGCTTGGTTTCGTTGCCGCAACAGGGCTTATGACCGGCCTGTCAAACGCTGCCAATGCCGTGCCGGTCACGGTTCCCGATCTCGTCGCCCATCGCGCCGTCTACGATCTCGAACTCAAGGATGCGTCTGATCGCTCCGGCATCGAGGGCATGACAGGCCGCATGGTCTATGAATTCACCGGCTCGGCCTGTCAGGGTTACAAGACGGATTTCCGCTTCGTGACGCAGATCAACACCGGTGATGCGGTTCGCATGACCGACCAGCAGACCACGACTTTCGAGGATCTGGCCGCGAAGAAATTCACCTTCGAGACCAAGTCCTACACTGACGACAAGCTGGACAAGGAAGTGCAGGGCGCTGCGACTGACGGCACCGATGGCGTGAAGGTCGATCTGACCCGTCCGGATGCCCGTCAGGTCAATCTCGTCGCCAGCGAATTCCCGACCCAGCATATGTTTCAGGTCATCGAACATGCCAGGCAGGGAAAGCGCATTTTCGAATCGCGGATATTCGATGGTTCCGATGATGGCGATGAAAGCCTGATCACCTCGACACTGGTCGGCAAGTCGCAGATGCCGAAGGATGGCGACGCGGACGCCGGCAAGGCGGGCGACTTCGCCAAGGCGGCATTCTGGCCGGTGACGATCGCCTATTACAATGACAAGACCGGCACCGACGCCCTGCCGATCTACCGCATGTCGTTCAAGCTTTACGAAAACGGAATCACCCGCGATCTGACGATGGATTACGGCGATTTCGTTCTGACGGGGAAGCTTGCGAAGCTTGATATCCTCAAGCCCGAAACCTGCGAAAACAAGCCTGTCCGCTGAAAGGCGGCTATTTCGCCGGTTTTTTCGCATAAATGCTTGCATTTTCATGCGGGCGACTGTATGCGGCTCACCATTCCACACGCGAAGCTTGGGATGTTCCGGGAGAAATCCGGTCCGTTCCGCCCGGTGGTGTCGATGAAAATCGGCGCTGTTCGCTTCGCGGGGGTTAAACCGGAAAAGGAGTAACAAGGCATGGCATTGCCCGATTTTTCTATGCGTCAGCTTCTGGAAGCTGGTGTTCACTTCGGCCACCAGACGCACCGCTGGAACCCGAAGATGAAGCCGTACATCTTCGGCGACCGTAACAACATCCACATCATCGATCTGGCTCAGACCGTTCCGATGCTGTCGCGCGCCCTGCAGGTCGTGTCCGACACCGTTGCCCGTGGCGGCCGCGTTCTGTTCGTCGGCACCAAGCGTCAGGCGTCCGAAATCATCGCCGACAGCGCAAAGCGTTCGGCCCAGTACTACGTCAACTCCCGCTGGCTCGGCGGCATGATGACCAACTGGAAGACCATTTCGAACTCGATCCAGCGTCTGCGCAAGGTTGACGAAATCCTGAACTCGGAAGGCTCCGGCTACTCCAAGAAGGAACGCCTGAACCTTGAGCGCGAGCGCGAAAAGCTTGAAAAGGCTCTCGGCGGTATCCGCGATATGGGCGGCGTTCCGGACCTGATGTTCATCATCGACACCAACAAGGAAAAGATCGCGATCGAAGAAGCCAAGCGTCTTGGCATTCCGGTCGTTGCGATCATCGACAGCAACTGCGACCCGGACCACATCGATTACCCGATCCCCGGTAACGACGATGCCTCGCGCGCCATCTCGCTTTACTGCGACCTGATCGCCCGCGCTGCCATCGACGGTATTGCCCGTCAGCAGGGCGCTTCCGGCCGCGACATCGGCGCTTCTGAAGAAGCTCCGATCGAGCCCGCTCTCGAAGACGAGGCTGGCGCCTGATATAGGCCCTGTCTGGCGGCGATTTCTTGTCGCCGTCTCCTCAACCAGGATATGACAAGGCCGTCAAAGACCTTCAGCGGGTTGACGGCCTTGTTCGTTTCAGACTGCTCCGCCACGTTTTCAGGAAACCGCTGGCGTCCGATGTAGTTGAAACGGAAGGCAGTCTTCATAACGCTGTCACACTTCGGCGGCACCCATCATTTCGATGTATGGCGACGCCGCAGCACTTGGGAATGCGCATGCCCCTTCTCGGAACCTTGCCGGTTTCAAAGGGTGTGCGGCCGGGTACAGTCATCACCCAGAACTTCGGCACGGCAAATTCCGCCTGCTGACCGATCGAACCGATAAGAGGCACACAATGACCGAAATCACAGCCGCAATGGTGAAGGAACTGCGCGAGAAGTCCGGCGCAGGCATGATGGACTGCAAGAAGGCTCTTGCTGAAACCAATGGCGACATGGAAGCGGCAATCGACTGGCTGCGCGCCAAGGGCATCGCAAAGGCCGACAAGAAGTCCGGCCGCACGGCTGCCGAAGGTCTGATCGGCGTCGCCACCATGGGTCACAAGGCTGTTGTTGTCGAACTCAACTCCGAGACCGACTTCGTTGCCCGTAACGACGCGTTCCAGGATCTCATCCGCGGTATCGCCCAGGTTGCCCTCACCACCGACGGCACCGTTGAGGCTGTTTCCGCCGCCAACTACCCGGCGACCGGCAAGAACGTTTCCGACAGCATCAAGGACGCCATCGCCACCATCGGTGAAAACATGACGCTGCGCCGTTCTGCAGCGCTTGAAGTTCCGCACGGCGTTGTCGCGACCTACATCCACAACGCTGCCGGCGACGGCATCGGCAAGCTCGGCGTTCTCGTCGCGCTGAAGTCGGAAGGCGACAAGGCAGTTCTGAACTCCATCGGCCGCCAGGTTGCCATGCACATCGCTGCGACCAACCCGCTCGCCATCCGCGCTGAAGAAGTCGACGCCGCCGTTGCAGAGCGCGAGCGCAACGTCTTCATCGAGCAGGCCCGCGAATCCGGCAAGCCGGAAGCCATCATCGAAAAGATGGTTGATGGCCGCATGCGCAAGTTCTTCGAAGAAGTCGCCCTTCTGTCGCAGGCTTTCGTCATCAACCCCGACCTGACCGTCGGCGCTGCCGTCAAGGAAGCCGAAAAGGAAGCCGGCGCGTCGATCGAAGTGACGGGCATGGTTCGCCTGCTGCTCGGCGAAGGCGTCGAGAAGGAAGAAAGCGATTTCGCAGCTGAAGTCGCAGCCGTCGCCAAGGGCTGATTATATTTACCCAATCTTGGGAAAACGGGAGGGCATCGCGTGACAACGCGGTGCCCTTCGTGTATCCGCGTTTCGGTTACATTTCCGAGGAGTCATGATGTCTTCCAAGCCGATCTACAAACGTGTTCTTCTCAAGGCTTCCGGTGAAGCCCTCATGGGTGATCAGGGTTTCGGTATCGATGTGGCGGTGGCCGACCGTATCGCCTCCGATATCGCCGAGGCGAGGGCGATGGGCGTTGAAGTCGGCGTTGTCGTCGGCGGCGGCAATATTTTCCGCGGCGTGGCCGTGGCCTCCAAGGGGGGCGACCGCGTTACCGGCGACCATATGGGCATGCTGGCAACCGTCATCAACGCGCTGGCGCTTGCAACCTCGCTGCGCAAGCTCAACATCGACACCGTCGTTCTCTCCGCAATCGCCATGCCTGAAATCTGTGAGAGCTTCTCGCAGCGCGCCGCCCTTCACCATCTGGCCCAGGGCCGCGTGGTAATTTTTGCCGGTGGCACCGGCAATCCGTTCTTCACCACCGATTCCGCCGCAGCGCTTCGCGCCGCCGAAATGGGCGCCGAGGCGATCTTCAAGGGTACCCAGGTGGATGGCATCTATTCCGCCGATCCGAAAAAGGACCCGACGGCCACCCGTTTCGACGAGCTGACCCATAGCGAAGTGCTCGGCAAGGGACTGGCGGTCATGGATATCGCCGCTGTCGCGCTTGCCCGCGAAAACCATATCCCGATCATTGTTTTCTCGATCCACGAGAAGGGTGGTTTCGCGCAGATATTGACCGGCGGCGGCCGCAAGACCATCGTGCACGACAAGTAATCCAAAAACGATGCCGCCCCCGGGGGCGAATTACGGCCGCGATGGCCGACAAGATGGAGTATCAAGATGAGTGGTGTTGACCTCAACGATATCAAGCGCCGTATGGACGGCGCCATCAATGCATTCAAGAGCGATATCGCATCGCTTCGCACCGGCCGCGCTTCGGCCAATATTCTCGATCCGGTGACCATCGAGGCTTATGGCTCGCGCGTGCCGCTCAATCAGGTCGCGAACATCACCGTTCCCGAGCCGCGTATGCTTGGCGTCAACATCTGGGACAAGTCGATGGTCAATGCCGTCGACCGCGCGATCCGCGAATCCAATCTCGGTCTGAACCCCATTGTGGATGGCCAGAACCTGCGCATCCCGCTGCCTGAACTCAACGAAGAGCGCCGTAAATCGCTCGTCAAGGTGGCTCATGACTATGCCGAAAAATCCAAGGTGGCGATTCGCCATGTGCGCCGTGACGGCATGGATGGTCTGAAAAAAGCCGAAAAGGACGGTGACATCGGTCAGGACGAAAGCCGTGGACAGTCTGAAAAGGTCCAGAAAATGACCGACGACACGATTTCGGAAATTGACCGCTTGCTTGGCGAGAAGGAAAAGGAAATCATGCAGGTCTGATATCGCTTGCGATAGACCTGTATTTTATTCGTTTTAATTCCGCTTCCTGTTACTGGATCGATATGCCGACGACGACACGTTCCTCCATACCCGAGCACGTCGCCATCATCATGGATGGCAATGGACGCTGGGCAAAACAGCGCGGTCTTCCGCGCGTGATGGGGCATCGCCGCGGTGTGGAGGCGGTGCGCGAGACCGTGCGCGCGGCCGGCGATTGCGGCATCAGCTATCTCACGCTGTTCGCCTTCTCATCGGAAAACTGGCGCAGGCCCGAATCCGAGGTGAGCGATCTGATGGGGCTCCTGAAGGCCTTCATCCGTCGCGACCTCGCGGAACTGCATCGCGAAAACGTCCGCGTTCGCATCATCGGCGACCGGCAGGGACTGAAAAACGATATTCGCTGCCTTCTTGAAGAGGCTGAACAGATGACGGCTGGCAACACCAAGCTGACGCTGGTGATCGCCTTCAATTATGGCAGCCGCGACGAGATTGCCCGCGCCACGGCGGCGATCGCCCGCGATGTCGCCGAGGGCCGTCTGGATGCCGCATCGATCACGCCGGAGATGATTTCGGCAAGACTCGACACTTCGGGTATGCCGGATCCGGATCTTATCATCCGCACCAGCGGCGAAGAGCGGTTGTCGAATTTCCTGCTCTGGCAGGCGGCTTATTCCGAGTTTCTGTTCGTTCCCGAATATTGGCCCGACTTCGATCGTCAGCGGTTCTTTTCCGCAATCGAGCAATATGCAACGCGTGATCGCCGTTTCGGCGCTCTCACCGAGCAGATTGCCGTGGCAGGCGCCTGATGAGCCGTGAACTCAGACTGCGGATCGTCTCCGCAATCGTCATGGCGGCGGTCATTCTGGCCGCGACCTGGTATGGCGGTATTCTGTTTCGCATCGTGGCCGGTCTTCTGGCGATCCTCATCTATTATGAGTGGTCGACGATCACCCGTCTGTCGGAGACCAATTCGACCGGCAATGCCTGGGGCTGGTTTGCGGTTGCGGTCATCGCCGGCAACACGATTTTCGGCGAACCTTCGCTCGATCTGCCGTTGCTCTCCGGCTTTACGCTGACGGCGGCGCTTTTTCCCGTCCTGCGTGGCAGGAACTGGTGGCTGGTGGGCGGCATCGTTTATGCCGGCCTGAGCGGCATATCGCTCGCGGCCATCCGCGGTGATGAGCTGACCGGCTTCGTCTCCATCCTGTTCATTTTCGCTGTCGTCTGGTCGACGGATATCCTTGCCTACTTTGTCGGGCGTGCGATTGGCGGGCCGAAGCTTGCGCCGGCGATCTCGCCGGGCAAGACCTGGTCCGGGGCGATCGGCGGGGCCACGGCGGCGCTGATCGGCGGCGCGGCCGTATCTCTGGCCTATCACGGCCGCATCAGTGTGCTGGTGCTCGGGCTTGCGCTGATCCTCTCCATCTTCAGTCAGATCGGCGATCTCTTCGAATCCTTTGTGAAACGCCGTTTCCAGGTCAAGGATTCGAGCCATCTTATTCCGGGCCATGGCGGTTTCATGGACCGTGTTGACGGTCTTGTTTTCGCCTGCTTTACGGTATTCCTCATTGCTTTCGTGCATGCTGCGGCAACCGGCGACGTGCCCGGATCGGGTGGCGGTCTGCTACCGGGCTTTTAAGCGGCGCGAAAGGTCACGACATAAAGGGCAGATTGTCATGAACACAGTAATGGCGGCGACCGGTTTTCTGACCGGCTATATCGTGCCCTTTATCCTGGTGCTTTCCCTGCTCGTTTTCGTCCATGAAATGGGCCACTATCTCGTCGGCCGCTGGAGCGGCATCCGCTCCACCGCCTTTTCCATCGGCTTTGGTCCCGAACTGATCGGCTTTACCGACCGGCATGGCACGCGATGGAAGATCTCCGCGATCCCGCTCGGCGGCTACGTCAAGTTTTTCGGTGACGAGGATGCGGCAAGCAAGCCCGACAGTTCCGGCCTGTCGCATATGTCGCTGGAGGAGAGGGCGCAGACGCTTGCCGGCGCGAAACTCTGGAAAAGGGCGGCAACGGTTGCCGCCGGTCCCATCGCCAACTTCCTTCTCGCGATTCTCATCTTCGCGGTTCTGTTCGGCGTCTATGGCCGGATGATCGCCGACCCGGTTGTGGCCGAGGTGCGTGAAAACAGTGCCGCCGCCGCCGCAGGCGTGCTTGCGGGCGACCGTCTGGTCGCGATCGATGGCGAAAAGGTCATGACCTTCGAGGATGTCCGCCGTTATGTCGGCATCCGTCCGGGCACGCCGATCACGGTGACTGTCGAAAGGGCAGGCGAGGAACTGAAGCTTCCCATGGTTCCGACCCGCACGGAAACCACCGACCAGTTTGGCAACAAGCTGGAAATGGGCATCATCGGCATCGTCACCGATCAGACCAGCGGCAATTTCCGCCATATCGAATATTCGCCGTCCGAGGCGCTGCTGGAGGGTGTGCGTGAGACGGGTCACGTCATCACCGGCACGTTCAACTATATCGGCAATCTCGTGACCGGCCGCATGAATGCCGATCAGCTGGGTGGTCCTGTCCGCGTCGCGCAGGCATCCGGCCAGATGGCGACACTCGGTATTTCCGCCGTCATCCAGCTTGCCGCCGTGCTTTCAGTGTCGATCGGACTCCTGAACCTGATGCCTGTCCCGGTTCTGGACGGCGGACATCTGGTGTTTTATGCCATCGAGGCCATCCGTGGCCGGCCGCTTGGCGCCGGCGCGCAGGAAGTGGCCTTCCGTATCGGCATGGCGATGATTTTGGGTCTTATGGTTTTTGCAACATGGAATGATATCAGCAGCTTGATTGGCTGAGGATAGTGTTTTAACGGTTTTGTTAGGGGCTTGTTTACCTTGTTTTTATGCCGAAGTGGCGAATGAGCCACTCTGGATCACGAAGTAAACAGAATTTAACGTTCTGACTTGCTTGTAGGGGAAAAGCAGGTAAAACGACGCACATGGCCGGAGTCGGGTTCCGCCCGCTGAGGGACAACGTAAAAAGGTAAGAATTGAAATGAAGGCTGGTTCAAGATTTTTGAACGCTGTGTCGGCGGTTGCGCTGTCTGCTGGTGTTTCTTCGGTTGTGGGCCTTGGCGTGCTTGCCTCTGCCGGCGTTGCACAGGCAGCCGTTATCAGCAGGATTGATGTTCGCGGGGCCGAACGGTCCGGTGCGGACGCCGTGCGTTCCAACATCACCATTGCGCCGGGTAAGAACTTTTCCAATTCGGACATCGATGAATCGGTGAAGCGTCTTTACGCCACCGGTTATTTCTCGAATGTCTCCATGCGCGTCTCCGGCAGCACGCTGGTCGTGACGGTCAACGAGAACCAGCTCGTCAACCAGGTGGTCTTCAACGGCAACCGCAAGATCAAGGACGACAAGCTCGCCGGTATCGTGCAGACGCAGCCGCTCGGCCCGTTCAATCAGGCAATCGTGACGGCGGATATCGCCCGCATCAAGGAAGCCTATTCCGCGATCGGTCGCAGCGACGTTGAAATCACCACGCAGACCGTGTCCGTTGGTCAGGGTCGGGTGAACATCGCTTTCGTCATCAACGAAGGTGAGCGCACCAAGATCGGTCGTATCGATTTCGTGGGCAACAATGCCTACAGCGACGGTCGTCTGGCCGCCGTCATCAACACCAAGAAGTCCAACATGCTGTCGTTCCTGACGCGTAAGGACGTTTACAACGAGGACAAGCTGCGCGCCGACGAAGAGGCGCTGCGCCAGTTCTATTACAACCGTGGTTATGCGGATTTCCGCGTCGTCTCCTCCGAGGCGGTGCTGGACGAATCCAAGAATGAATACAACATCTCCATCACGGTCGACGAAGGCCAGCGTTACAACTTCGGTAACGTTGCGGTCGAATCGACGGTTCCGGGTGTTGACGGTTCCGAGCTGCAGGGTCTGGTTGAGACCCGCCAGGGCGCAAACTACAGCGCCAAGGAAGTTCAGCAGAGCATGGAAGCGATTTCCAAGCGTGTTGCCGGCGAAGGTTATCCTTTTGCCCGGGTTACGCCGCGCGGCGACCGTGACATGTCCGGCAACACCATCGGTGTGACCTATATCGTCGACCAGGGCGAGCGCGCTTACGTCGAGCGCATCGAAATCCGCGGCAACACGCGTACGCGTGATTATGTCATCCGCCGCGAATTCGATATTTCCGAAGGCGATGCGTTCAACCAGACCGTCATCACGGCTGCAAAGCGCCGTCTTGAAGCGCTCGGTTACTTCTCCAAGGTCAATATCTCGACCGCCGGCGGCAGCGCGCCTGACCGCGTGGTGATCGTTGTCGACGTTGAAGACCAGTCGACGGGTTCGTTCGGTATCGGTGCGGGTTACTCGCAGAACGACGGTGTGTTGCTCGAAGCCTCCATCGAAGAAAAGAACTTCCTCGGTCGTGGCCAGTACATCCGTGTTGCCGCTGGTGCGGGCGAGGATGATGCCCGTAGCTACACGCTGTCCTTCACCGAGCCCTATTTCCTCGGCTATCGTCTTGCCGCAGGTTTCGATCTGTTCAAGAGCCAGAGCCGCAGCGAAGATTATTACGACTACGACGAGCAGGGCTTCACGCTGCGTGTGACCGCGCCGATTACTGAAGACCTTTCTACGACGTTCAAGTACACCTACAAGCAGATCAACTATGATGGCGAAGGTGATTGGCAGAACAACTCCAATCTTGCCGAGCCCTATCAGGATCTGATCAGAGGTGGTGACTGGACGCAGTCGATCATTTCGAACACCCTGAACTACAATACGCTCGACGACCGCAACATGCCGCGTGAAGGCTGGCAGGCTGCCCTGACGAACGAATTCGCTGGCCTCGGTGGTGATTCCGAATATTACAAGATTTACGCCAAGGCTCGTTTCTTCTACACGCTGTCTGACGAATACGATGTTATCGGCTCGCTTACCGGTCAGGCTGGTCACGTCATGCCGACGGGCGACAATCTTCTGGTCTTCGATCAGTTCAAGTTCGGTGGTCGTCAGGTTCGTGGCTTCAAGAACGACGGTATCGGCCCGCGCATCGGTTCCGACTCCATCGGCGGCACGACGTACTTCGCGGCTTCTGCTGAAGTCTCGGCTCCGATGCCCGGCATTCCGGAAGATTTCGGCCTGCGTCTTGCTGGCTTCGTCGATGCCGGCACCATGTATGGCAACAAGGTGTCCACCACCCAGACTGTCAAGGATGACAACTCCATCCGCGCGTCCGCTGGTATCGGCGTAATGTGGGCTTCGCCCTTCGGCCCGATCCGTGTCGACTACGCTGTGCCGATCGCCAAGGAAGACTACGACGAGGAACAGCGTTTCCGGTTTGGCATGTCCAACACTTTCTGATATCGGCAGTCCAGAACTGCAACTTTGAACGTTCTGGAGTTTCCGGCTGATGGAATACAACGCCTTTTTTCCGCCCCACGAGGGACTGCGATTGAAAGACATCGCAGACCGTTTTGGGGCGGAACTGTCTGATGAGACGGCAGGAGAACGGGTCATTCGGTCCGTTGCGCCGGTCTATCGGGCAAAACCCGATCAGCTCTGCTATATTCTTTCGCGCAAGAACCGCGATGAGCTGCAGACCTGCGATGCTGGCGCCGTTATTTGTGACGCGGCGCTTGTAGACATGCTTCCGTCCCACATCCCCGCCCTGATATCGAAAAATCCACATACGCTTTTTGCGCAGGTGGGTGCCTTGCTGCATCCTGCCGCCATGCGTCCGGGTCCGATAGCGCGAATGGAAGCCGAGATTTCTCATGCAGCGCATGTCGATCCATCCGCGAAGCTTGAGGCGGGTGTCGTCGTCGAGGCGCTTGCCGTGATTGGAGCCGGCGCCCATATCGGCGCTGGCACACGGATCGGCCCCGGCGTCATCATCGGGCAGGATGTGCAGATCGGGCGCGATTGCACCATTGCCGGCGGCGCAAGCGTTCTTGCAGCGCTCATCGGCAATAATGTGATTATCCACAATGGTGCCCGCATCGGCCAGGACGGTTTCGGTTATGCGCCGGGTCCGCGCGGCATGCTGAAGATCGTGCAGATCGGCCGGGTCATCATTCAGGACAATGTCGAGATTGGCGCCAACACCACGGTCGACCGTGGCACCATGGATGATACTGTCATCGGCGAAGGCACCAAGATCGACAATCAGGTCCAGATTGGCCACAACGTTCGCATCGGCCGCCATTGCGGCATCGTCAGCAAGGTCGGCATTGCCGGCAGCACCCGCATCGGCGACGGTGTGATGATTGGCGGCGCGGCCGGCATCAATGGCCATATCACTATTGGCGACGGCGTGCAGATCGCGGCGATGAGCGGTGTTGTGGCGGACGTGCCGGCAGGCGCCCGTTATGGCGGAACGCCTGCGCGTCCAATGAAATATTTCCTGCGCGATATGGCCGAGATTCTGGCACGCGCTGAAGGGCGTGATAAAAAAACAGGAGAGAAAAACAATGACTGACGAAACGAAGACGCTCGGCGCGGCTGACATTCTGGAAGTCATGAAGCTTTTGCCGCATCGTTACCCATTCTTGTTGATCGACAAGATCATCGATATCGATGGTAACAATTCGGCGATCGGCATCAAGAACGTCACGGTCAACGAACCGCATTTCACCGGCCATTTCCCGGACCGGCCGATCATGCCGGGCGTTCTGATCGTCGAAGCCATGGCCCAGACGGCAGGTGCGATATGCGCTCGCAGTCAGGGTGAGGGCGGTCATCTGGTCTACTTCATGACGATCGACAACGCGCGTTTCCGCAAGCCCGTGATCCCCGGCGATCGTCTGGAAATCCACGTCGTCAAGCAGCGTCAGCGCGGCAATGTCTTTAAATTCCATTGCGAGGCGAAGGTGGACGGTGCTCTGGTGGCGGAGGCCGATGTCGGCGCCATGATGATCCCCGAGGATCAGCAATGAGCACGATTGCCGCCTCGGCCAGAATTCACCCGACCGCCGTCATCGAAGACGGTGCGGTGATCGGTGAAAACGTCGTCATTGGCGCGCTGAGCTATGTCGGCGCGAAAGTCACGCTGCACGACGAGGTCCGACTGCACAATCATGCCGTCGTTTCCGGCCTGACCGTCATCGGTCGCGGCTCGGTCATCCATTCGATGGCGGTCATCGGCGGTTCGCCGCAGGCGGTTCGCCACGACGGTTCGGAAACGACGCTCGAGATCGGTGAACGCTGCGTCATGCGCGAAGGCGTGACGATGAATGCCGGCAGTTCCGATGGCAGCGGCAAGACCATTGTCGGTGACGATAATCTGTTCCTTGCCAATTCGCATGTGGCGCATGATTGCCGTCTTGGCAGCCACATCATCCTGTCGAACAATGTGATGCTGGCGGGCCATGTCACCATTGAGGATCGCGCCATTCTGGGCGGTGGTTGCGCCGTGCACCAGTTCACCCGTATCGGCCGCCAGGCCTTCATCGGCGGACTTTCGGCGGTCAATTATGACGTCATTCCCTATGGCATGCTGAATGGCAATCCCGGCATTCTCGGCGGCCTCAATGTCGTCGGCATGACCCGCGCCGGTATCGAGCGCGCCGATATCCACAAGGTCAGGCGCGTCTACAAGGCGATTTTCGAGGCTGAGGGCACGATCCGCGGCAATGCGGCGGCCATCGACCGTAACGACTATCTGGATTGCCCGCAGGCGCTTGAAGTCATCGATTTCATCGGTGCGGATAGCGACCGCGCGATCTCTTCGCCCAACCGGGGCAAGTGAGCCGTGACAGGCGGCGGGCGTCTCGCCATTGTGGCCGGCAGCGGCCAGCTGCCGCTCTATGTGGCGGCCGCCGCCCGCGAGATGGGCGAAAACCCGTTCATTGTGCGGCTGCGCGATGATTCCAGCTTCGACTGGAGCGGTTTCGACAATGCCATCATCAGTGTCGGGGATGTTGCCGGGCTTGGCCGGTTGCTGCGGGAGAATCGTGTAGACCGCGTCGTCCTTTCCGGCGGCGTGGCGCGGCGGCCGGAGTGGCGCGAAATTCGCCCCACAATCGGCATCGTGCTGAAACTTCCCTCCATCGTTCGCACGCTGCTGTCGGGCGGCGACGACACCGTTCTGCAGATGGTCATCAAGATCATCGGCACGCTTGGTGCAAGGGTCATCGGTGCACACGAGATCGCACCCGGGCTGCTCGCCACCACCGGTGTTTTGGGCACTCAGAAACCCACCGACGAGGATTTTCGCGATATACGCAAGGCGGCCGACGCGGCGCTTGCGCTCGGCACGCTGGATGTGGGGCAGGGGGCGGTCTCTGTCGGTGGCCGCATCGTGGCCCTTGAAGGTGTCGAGGGCACGGATGCCATGCTGGCGCGTGTCGCGGCGCTGCGCGCTGAAGGTCGTATATCGCCCCGTCGCAGGGGGGTGCTGGTCAAGCTCTGCAAACCACAACAGGATGTGCGCGCCGACCTGCCGACAATCGGCATCGAAACCGTGGAAAACGCCCGGAAAGCCGGGTTGGCGGGTATTGCCGTCGAAGCCGGCCGGGCGCTTGTGCTCGATCGCGACGCGATGTTGAAAGCCGCCGATCAGGCGGGCATATTCGTCTGCGGCATCGATACGTCACTTGATGGAGACATGATTGGCGGGGATATGAGCGCATGACGGCGACATTAAAAGTGGCGGTTATCGCCGGCGAGGTATCCGGCGATCTTCTCGGCGCGGATCTGATCCGCGCGCTCAAGGCCCGGTATGCCGGTCCGATCGAGCTGGTGGGTGTCGGCGGTGAGGCGCTGGAGGCGCAGGGGCTGGTGTCGCTGTTCGATTATTCCGAACTCTCCATCATGGGCTTCACGCAGGTCTTGAAGAAGCTGCCGAAGCTCATTGCGCGGATCAACCAGACCGCTCAGGCCATCGCGGCTGCGAAGCCTGATATTCTGCTGATCATCGACAGCCCGGATTTCACCCATCGCGTTGCGAAAAAAGTCCGCCGGCAATTGCCGCATCTGCCTGTTGTCAATTATGTCTGCCCCAGCGTCTGGGCCTGGAAGGAATATCGCGCCACCGCGATGCTGTCCTATGTCGATCACGTTCTGGCCCTGCTGCCCTTCGAGCCGGAAGCCATGCGCCGTCTCGGCGGCCCGCCGACGACCTTTGTCGGTCATCGCCTCAGCGTCGACCCCGATGTACTCTCCGTACGGCAGAAGCGCGCGGAACGCTCTCTTCCGGCCGATGGCCAGCCGAAGACCATTCTTCTGCTGCCGGGATCGCGCTCCACTGAAACGACGCGGTTGATGGAGCCGTTCCAGCAGGCGGCAAAGGCGTTTGTGGAACGCAACGGCCCCACCCGGTTCCTGCTGCCCACTGTGCCGCGCCAGGAAAACCGTATCCGCGAACTGGCCGCAACATGGCCGGAAGAAATCAGGCCGCAAATCGGCGCCGACCCTGCATTCAAGTGGAATGCCTTCGCGGAGGCCGATGCGGCAATCGCCGCCTCCGGAACCGTCATTCTGGAGCTCGCACTCGCCGGCGTACCGACGATCTCGGTCTACAAGACCGACTGGATTTTCACCATGCTGAGCAAGCGGGTGAAAACCTGGACCGGCGCATTGCCAAACCTGATTGCCGACTATGCCGTCGTCCCGGAATATTTCAACGAGGTGGTACGGGCAGGTTCGATGCTGCGCTGGGCTGAGCGCCTGTCTCACGATACCATCGAACGCCGGGCGATGCTGGAAGGTTATGCGCTGGTGCAACGGCGTTTGCAGACGGATGTGCCTCCCGGTGAAACCGGTGCGGCCATTCTTCTTGACGTCCTGAAAAGCAAAAAATAGCCCCTCGGGAAAACCCCATTCGCCGCGTCTTCAGCTGCCGGAACACCCATGTGCCGGCAAAGGATGCTGGCTGCCGTCCTGCCGCTCCTGCAGGCAGGCAAGGGATCGATTTTACTGCATTTGATCGTTGGAACGGCAGGCAGCTGACCATCGGGCGGTTCGCAACCCTGGAATTTTCGTCTGGCACACCGCTTGCTTTCAATCTTGTATGCAAGATAGCCATACATCCGAAAGCGCCCAGAGCGCGGTAGAAGACGCCATCATCTCCGGCATTTTATCCGCGCGCATCCGCCCGGGAACCCGCCTCAGCGAAAACCAGCTGGCCAGCCTTTTCAGTGTGTCGCGCACGCGCATCCGCGAGGCGATGATGCGGCTGGAGACGCGCGGCATCGTCACCGTCAGCCCGCGCCGGGGCTGGTTCGTGGTGGAGCCTTCCGCCGAAGAATCCATCAAGGTCTATGAGGCGCGTCGCATCATAGAATATGGGCTCTTGCGCAATCTTTCCGGCGTCAGCCAGGAAGGCATCGCCATCCTCGCCGATCATCTCGATGAGGAGAAGGCGGCGATTGCCAAAGGCGACCGCCAGCGCCTGACCTGCCTGATGGGCGATTTCCACATCCGCATCGCGGAAATCGCCGGCAACGACATCATCGTCGAAACGCTGCGCGACCTGACAGCGAGAACCATCCTCATCTCCATGCTCTATCAGTCCGATTTCCATGCGCAGCAATCGCATGATGGGCATTGCCGTATCTTTGACGCGATCAAGGCTGCCGATTTTCATGGCGCCGCCGAACTCGCCATCCGCCATCTCGATGAAGTCGAAACCGGTCTCGATCTCACCCGCAGGCCGGATCCGCTCTACGAGCTTCGCAATTCCCTTTCACTTCAGCCTCTTTCCTCAAGCCCCAAGGAGTAATTCCCAATGATTTCCAGACGTTCATTGCTTGCCATCGCCGCGATTTCCGCAACGCTCGGTTTTTCGCCCGCAGCCTTTGCGGATGCGCTCGGTGATATCACCTCACGTGGCACGATCCGCGTTGCCGTCCCGCAGGATTTCCCGCCCTTCGGCAGCGTCGGCACGGATATGGCTCCGCAGGGTTATGATATCGACGTCGCCAATCTGATCGGCGAAAAACTCGGCGTGAAGGTTGAACTCGTGCCGGTGACCAGCGCCAACCGCGTTCCCTATCTGCAGACCAACAAGGTCGACCTCGTCATTTCAAGTCTCGGCAAGAACCCGGACCGTGAAAAGGTCATCGACTTCTCCACCGCCTATGCGCCCTTCTTCAACGGCGTGTTCGCTCCGGATTCGGTTGCCGTCACCAAGGCGGAAGATTTGTCCGGCAAGACCGTCGGTGTCACCCGTGGCGCTGTCGAGGATCTGGAGCTGACGAAGGTGGCGCCTGCCGATACGACCATCAAGCGCTACGAGGACAATAACGGCACGATCTCCGCCTTCCTCGCCGGCCAGGTGGAAGCCGTCGCCACGGGCAATGTCGTAGCCGCCGCCATTCTCGCCAAGAACCCGCCAAAGCGTCCCGAGCTTAAGTTCCTGATCAAGAATTCGCCCTGCTATATCGGCCTGAACAAGGAACAGCCGGCGCTGCTTGAAAAGGTCAACGCCATCATCGCCACCGCAAAGACCGATGGTTCGTTGAACACGATCGCGCAGAAATGGCTGAAAACCGACCTGCCCAAGGATCTCTGAGCAACCCGGCAAAATGCATGCGTCGGCCTCGCCTTGAGGTGGGACCGGCGCATGGTTTGTCCTCGCCGAAAGGAAGCATCGGGTGAAATACACATTCGATTTTGGATGGCTTCTCGACTATTATCCGCAGATTGCCAAAGGCATCGCCGTTACGCTGGAATTGATTGCCATCGGCGGCGTTCTCGGCATCGCCCTCGGCATCGTCTGCGCCTGGGTGCGCGCGCTCGGGCCCAAATGGCTGCGGCCGCCGGTCGCGACCTATGTGGAGCTCATTCGCAATACGCCATTCCTCATACAATTGTTTTTTATCTTTTTCGGCCTGCCGTCGCTTGGCCTGCAATTGTCGGAACTAAGCGCCGCCAACATCGCCATGGTGGTCAATCTCGGCGCCTATAGCTGCGAAATCATCCGCGCCGGTATTCAGGCAACGCCGAAGGGGCAGTTCGAAGCGGGGGCAAGCCTTGCCATGACGCGTTTCGAAACCTTCCGGCATGTAGTGCTGGTGCCTTCACTGCAACGCATCTGGCCCGCTCTTTCATCGCAGGTGGTGATCGTCATGCTCGGCTCGTCGGTTGTCTCGCAGATCGCCGCCGAGGATTTGACCTTCGCGGCCAATTTCATCCAGTCGCGCACCTTCCGCGCCTTCGAAGCTTATATGGTCTCCACCGTCATTTATCTCGTGCTGGCCATTCTTCTGCGGCAGGTGCTTGTCATGGGCGGTAATCTCATCTTTCCACGCCGGAGTGTCCGATGATCGAATTCTCCACCTGGGATATTCTCAGAAACCTGCTGCTCGCCACGCGCTGGACCGTGCTGCTCTCGCTCGTATCCTTTGCGGGCGGCGGCATGGTGGCGCTGCTTCTGCTGTTCATGCGCATTTCCCGGAAAAAATCGATGCGGGCTTTCGCGCGTTATTATGTCGAGCTTTTTCAGGGCACGCCGCTTTTGATGCAGCTCTTCATCGCCTTTTTCGGCCTTGGCCTGTTGGGCATCGACGTGCCGGCCTGGCTGGCTGCGGGCCTGACGCTGATATTGTGGGCGGCAGCCTTCCTGACTGAAATCTGGCGCGGCTGCGTCGAATCCGTCGCGAAAGGCCAATGGGAGGCATCGGCAAGCCTTGCCATGGGCCGCCTGCAGCAGATGCGTTATGTCATCCTGCCGCAGGCCATGCGGGTCGCCATTCCGCCGACCGTCGGTTTCTTCGTGCAGGTCATCAAGGGAACGGCCGTGACTTCGATCATCGGTTTCGTGGAACTGTCCAAGGCCGGCACGGTGGTCACCAACGCCACCTTCCAGCCCTTCACCGTTTATGGCCTCGTCGCCCTCATCTATTTCGCGCTGTGCTGGCCTCTGTCGAAGAGCAGCCAGATCCTCGAAAGGAAGCTCAATGTCGCTCATCGAAATCACTGAAGTCCGTAAAAGCTATGGCAGTAACGAGGTTCTGAAGGGCATTAATCTCGATGTGGAGCCTGGTGAGGTCATCGCCATCATCGGCAAGAGCGGATCGGGCAAGTCGACCTTGCTTCGCTGCATCAACGGGCTGGAGACGATTTCGGCCGGTTCCATATCGGTCGCCGGCGCGCAGCTTCTCGAAGACGATCTGCATCTGAAAGCCCTGCGACTGAAGGTCGGCATGATCTTCCAGCAGTTCAACCTCTTCCCGCACCAGACCGTCGGCGGCAACGTCATGCTGTCGCAGACCGTGGTGAAGAAGACGCCGAAACCGGAAGCGGAAGCCGTTGCCCGCAAGATGCTGGAACGGGTCGGGCTGGCGCATAAATTCGATGCCTATCCCGATGAATTGTCGGGCGGCCAGCAGCAGCGCGTCGCCATTGCCCGCGCGCTCGCCATGCAGCCGATCGCGCTGCTCTGCGACGAAATCACCTCGGCGCTCGATCCCGAACTGGTTGCGGAAGTGCTGGCCGTGGTGCGCGAACTCGCCGCCGAGGGCATGACGCTCCTGATGGTGACGCATGAAATGAAATTTGCGCGCGACGTCTGCTCTCGCGTCGTCTTCATGCACGAGGGCAGGGTGCATGAAATCGGACCGCCGGAAGAGGTATTCTCCAATCCCGCAACACCCGAACTCAAGCAGTTCCTGGGCGTTGCGGCGCGCCACTGAGAACCATTCGGATGTTCAACAAAAAAGGCCGGCGGGTGAAAACCTGCCGGCCTTTGATCTTAGAGGGTTTCGCGGCTTAGCGCTTGGAAACCGGAACGTAGTCGCGCTTGCCGGCGCCCGTGTAGAGCTGGCGCGGACGGCCGATGCGCTGCTGCGGATCTTCGATCATTTCGTTCCACTGGGCGATCCAGCCGACGGTGCGGGCGAGAGCGAAGAGAACGGTGAACATGGTCGTGGGGAAGCCGAGCGCCTTCAGCGTGATGCCCGAATAGAAGTCGACATTCGGGTAAAGCTTCTTCTCGACGAAGTAGGGGTCGGAAAGGGCGATCTTTTCCAGTTCCAGCGCGACCTGCATGATCGGATCGTCGGAGTTGCCGGTGGCTTCCAGCACTTCGTACATCGTCTTCTGCATGATCTTGGCGCGCGGGTCGTAGTTCTTGTAGACGCGGTGGCCAAAGCCCATCAGGCGGAACGGGTCGTTCTTGTCCTTGGCGCGGGCGATATATTCCGGAATGCGGTCAACCGTGCCGATTTCGTTGAGCATGTTGAGCGCCGCTTCGTTGGCACCGCCGTGAGCCGGGCCCCAGAGGCAGGCGATGCCAGCCGCGATACAGGCGAACGGGTTCGCACCCGAGGAGCCGGCAAGACGCACCGTGGAGGTGGAGGCGTTCTGCTCGTGATCGGCATGCAGGATGAAGATGCGGTCCATGGCGCGGGCCAGAACCGGATCGACCTTGTATTCCTCGCACGGCACGGCAAAGCACATGTGCAGGAAGTTGGAGGCGTAATCGAGATCGTTCTTCGGGTAAACGAAGGGCTGGCCGATATGGTACTTATAGGCCATGGCGGCGATCGTCGGCATCTTGGCGATCATGCGCAGCGAAGCGACCATGCGCTGGTGCGGATCGGTGATGTCGGTCGAGTCGTGATAGAAGGCCGAGAGAGCGCCGACCGTGCCGCACATGACGGCCATCGGATGCGCATCGCGGCGATAGCCGGTGAAGAAGCGGCTCATCTGCTCATGCACCATGGTGTGGCGCGTGACGCGGGTGTCGAAATCCTTCTTCTGCGCGGCCGTCGGCAGTTCGCCGTAAAGCAGCAGGTAGCAGGTTTCAAGGAAGTCGCCCTGTTCGGCAAGCTGCTCGATCGGGAAGCCGCGATGCAAAAGAACGCCTTCGTCACCGTCAATATAGGTGATCTTGGATTCGCAGGAGGCCGTCGACGTGAAACCCGGGTCGTAGGTGAAGGAGCCCGTGTGTTTGTACAGCGTGCCGATATCGACGACGCTCGGCCCGATCGTGCCTTCCCTGACCGGGAGTTCGACCTGTTTATCGCCAAGTGTCACTGTAGCGCTTTTTTCCGTCATACTGATCCTCCGAAAACATGCGGGTGGGGGCGTTGAGACACGCCCCGCGGTTAAGCGTCTACCGATTAGCTATATGATCCTTGCGCCGATGCCAAGCTATTCGAAGGTCAAATTGTGCATTGCGGCAAACGCAATTACGCTGCCCGCGGCTTTATCGGCCACGGCAATTCAATCTCGGTCAACGCACCGTTAAAGGAAGGGATTGCAATCCTCCGCGCCTGCCTGCAAACCTGTTTCCGGTGCGGCAGGGGCGCAGCGCGGATTGCTTGATCAAGGGGAAAAACAGCATTTCGGATATGCCGAAACGATGCGGGGCACCTTGCCCGGCACGCATGAAATCCTGTTTCCCGTTTGTCGCACCGGCGATGTCGCTGCCTACGATCTGCCGGCTCCTGTTTCCCGGCGCGGGCTGAAGGCCGCCATCGTCGAAAAACTCGCCGCCTGTCTCGCCGAGGAGCGGGCATTCGGCCATGGTTTCCTGTTCATTCCCGTCATGATCGGCTGTGGCGCGATCCTGTGGTTTTCTCTGGATGTCACGCCATCTTCGTCCGTTCTGGCAATCGCATTCCTGCTTGCCGCCGGTCTGGCACTTTTTCGTCGATACGATACCGGCCTGTCGGCGGCGAGTTGCAGCATCGTCGCTTTTCTGTTGCTCGGCATGCTTCTGGCCGATCTCGAAACGAGGCGTGCCGGCACCGTGGTGCTGGATACACCCGTTACCACCACCATCACCGGCACGGTGACACGCCGGGAGGTCGATGCGCGTGGCGACTGGCGATATATGGTGAGACTTGTCGCGACGGAGGCGCCGAAACTGTCACGCCCGCCGGAAAGGGTATCGCTGCTTGCGCGCGGCGGCGGTGAGCCGGTCGCACTTGGCGCCACCATTCGCGGCAAGGCGCGGCTTTCGCCGCCCTCCGGTCCGGCCCTGCCGGGGCTGAATGATTTCGCTTTCGCCTCCTACTTCAAAGGCGTGGGCGCGACGGGATTTTTCTACAAGCCGCCCCGGATGATAATGTCACCGAAAAGTGATGTTGCGGCTGCGACAGGTTTGCTCGAATGGGCCGATATGCGCCTTTATGGCCTTCGCAGCGCCATTGCCGAACGCATCCGCGGCACGATTGGCGGCGATGCCGGCGCTTTTGCCGCCTCCATAGTCACCGATGAGAGACAGGCCATATCGGCCGGAACCATGGAAGCGCTGAGGCTTTCCGGCCTTGCGCATATCGTCGCCATATCCGGGCTCAACATGGCGCTGGCCGCCGGCATCTTCTTCGTCGGCCTTCGGCTGGGTTTCAGCCTGTTTCCCGCCTTTGCGCAGCGCTGGCCCGTGAAGAAGATTTCGGCTTTCGCCGCTCTCCTGATGACGCTCGCCTATTATCTGATTTCCGGTTTTGCCGTCTCTGCCGAACGCGCCTGGCTGATGATGTCGGTGATGCTGATCGCTGTCCTTTTCGATCAACCCTCGCTCAGCCTCCGGAATGTCGCGCTTTCCGCCTTGGTCATTCTTGCGCTTTCACCTTCGGAAATCATGGGGCCGAGTTTTCAGATGTCCTTTGCCGCGACCATCGCGCTGGTATCCGCCTATGCCTGGTGGAGCCTCCGGCGCAGCGATCACGAGCGGCTGTCGATCGGTCGCAGACCGGCATGGATGAGGGCAGGGGAAACGGCAGGGGCCATCATCGGTGGCGTCATCGTCACATCGCTGATTGGCGGGCTTTCGACAGCGATCTATTCGGCCGAACATTTCCACCGTGTCACCACCTATGGACTGTTCGCCAATCTGGCCGCCATGCCGCTGATGTCGCTGGTCGTCATGCCTTTCGGTCTCGTCGCCATGCTGCTGATGCCTTTCGGGCTCGATGCCCCGTTCCTGAAGGTTATGGGATATGGCATGGCGCTTGTCATCGAGGTTGCGGGGGAGGTCGCGTCCTGGGGTGGCAGCGCTGCGACAGGTCGGCCGCATGGCTGGTTCATCGGTCTTGCTTCCTCCGGTTTCCTGCTGCTGACATTGCTGCGCAGCCGGCTGGCCCTGCTTGGCATCCCGGTTCTGCTCGTCGCTTTCGGGCTATCGGCGACCATGGCCTATCGCGATGCGCCGGACCTGCTCATTCACGAGGACGGTGAACTGGTCGCGCTGCTGGAGGATGGCAAGGTCTATACAACAAAGACACGGCCGCAGGGTTTCGTTTATGGCCAGTGGCAAAGAGCATTGCTCTTACCGGAACAGCCCGTGCCGCCGGCCATCGTCAAAACCGGGACGGCACCGACCCGTGTGGCTTTCGCTGCAAGGCCGAAACTGACCTCGCAGGAGCTGAGCACCGTTGCACGGCAGATGACGGCGGCCCTGAAAGATGCCGAGCCGGGTGTCTTCACCTGCATGAGAGGCATATGGTGCGTGGCGCGGGCGGGCAGCGGCGAATGGATCGTCGTTCTTGAGGACGGCCGGTTTGCCGGAAAAGCCTGCGACATCGCCGATATAGTCGTTGTTTCCCGCAGAACCTCGTTTTCGCAGTGCCGCTCGGGAGCGTTGCTGCTCAACCGTGATATTCTGCGGCGTATCGGTTCGGTGGAAATGAACTTTGCGGGCAGCGAGCAGTCCGCGGTGGTCGGAAGGCTGCGCGCAGCCATCGCAGGGGCGGACAGGCCGTGGAGCGAACACCGCTATTATGACTGGAAGAGCGGCCGTTTCGAGCACGATGTACCCGAAAAGGTCCGGCAGTTGCTGGCGACGTCGCAGTGACCATCGCCAGCACAGGTCCTCAGGCCTTCAGGCGAAGATCGGCAGTCAACTCGCCAATACCGCCGATCTCCTCTTCATGCGCCGTATCGCGCCAGATTTCCTTCAATCCGGCCTCATACCATTCGCGCATGGCGGGCAGGGCGAGCAGCCGGTCGCAATAGGTTTTCGCGCCCGGTGAAAGATCGGCACCGTAGGTCTGGAAACGGAATGCGACAGGGCAAAAGAAAGCGTCCACCGCCGTGAATTTCTGACCGGCAAGGTAGGGGCCGCCGAATTTTGTCAGCCCTTCGCTCCACAGCGTATCGATGCGCTTGATATCGGCCGCAAGCCCGGCATCGCCGCCTTTCGGCTTGACCCGAATGCCGACCGACATCGGATAGAGATTGCGCAGCGAGGAAAAGCCGGCATGCATTTCGCTCGCAGCCGAACGCGACCATGCCCGGGCCTGCTTGTCGCTCGCCCAGATACCCTGATGTCTTTCCGCCAGATATTCGGCGATCGACAGCGATTCCCATATCGTCACTCCCTCGTCGACAAGGCAGGGCACCTTGCCCGTCGGCGAAAAGTTGGAAAAGGCGACGCCTTCGCCGAACGGAACGAGTTTCTCATCGAAGGCGATACCGAGCGTGCGCATCAGGACCCACGGCCGCAGCGACCATGAGGAATAGTTCTTGTTGGCGATATAAAGATCATACATGGCTTGTCTCCCGGATATGACGCGCATTTCTATACCTGTCGGAGCGCTGCGGAATATCGAAAATAATCCATGGCACCCATAAACGCCTTTGATGAGTGGCGGCGGGCTGCTCAACGATCAATGTCAGCATTCAAGTGACGGATGGGCGTCAAGCCCATCACGCAGGCCGGATACCTCGCAGCGTTACCGAAATTCCATGCGGATGACGCACGGAACGCAACAGGCCGGGCTAAAATCGAAGCCGCAATATCATATGAAGACCGCAACCGATGCTCAGCGGTACGGAATGAAACTGCTCCCGGGATGAATGTGTCAGCCCGGTTTCCGCATAGTCAGCCAACGAGCGAAATTGCCGCCATCCTCAATGGATGTCTCTTCACCAGGGCGATGTTCGCCCCGAGAAGATGGCGGCCTGTACGGATCAATGGTAACGGCGGATCAGTCCGACCAGTTTGCCCTGAATTTTCACCCGGTCCGGCCCGAATATGCGGGTCTCATAGGCAGGATTGGCCGCTTCCAGCGCGATGGAGGCGCCCTTGCGGCGGAAGCGCTTCAGCGTCGCTTCCTCGTCATCCACCAGCGCCACGACAATATCGCCGGGGCTGGCGGTATTGCCATTGCGGATGATGACGGTGTCACCATCGAAAATGCCGGCCTCGATCATCGAATCGCCCTTGACCTCGAGAGCGTAATGTTCGCCCGAGCCCAGCATGTCCACCGGTACGGCCACATCATGGGTATTGTTCTGGATGGCGGAAATCGGAACGCCGGCGGCAATACGGCCCATGACCGGCACGGTAACGGCGCCGCCGAGATCGTTGGCGGGCGCCTTGGGGGCAGGGGCCGGTTCCGGCGCTTTTGGCTTGCCGAGACTGCCTTCGATGACGCTCGGTGAAAAGCCGCGCTGCGGCCGCGCACCCGGCGTATAGGCCTCAGGCAACTTGATCACTTCCAGCGCTCGCGCCCTATTCGGTAGCCGGCGAATGAATCCGCGCTCTTCGAGGGCGGTGATCAGCCGGTGGATGCCGGATTTGGAGGCAAGATCGAGTGCGTCCTTCATTTCATCGAAGGAGGGCGGCACGCCGGACTCTTTCATTCGTTCATGAATGAAGAGAAGCAATTCCTGCTGTTTGCGCGTGAGCATGAGGAAAACACCCTTGAGAATCGTAGTGGAGATCGCGAAACAAATACAGAACGAACACTATATGTTCCATATGTGTTCCGCAATCCCCTAAAATTTCGTGAAGCTGCCATCTGTTGTTTTGATGATTTGCCTGAAAGCACGCAATTGTGCTTTTCTGCCGCTGGGACTGTTCCGGTGTCGCCTTGCCGGACCCGACAGCAGGAAGCAGGAAAATGACGAAACCCTATCGCGTCGACCATCTCGTACTGCCCGTCGAGCGTCTCGACGTCGCCGCCAATCGCCTTGCAAACCTTGGGTTTACGGTCGCGCCGGCGGCTCTCCATCCGTTCGGCACACACAATGCCTGTGTTTTTTTCTCCGACGGCACCTATCTGGAGCCGCTCGCAATTGCTGACCCGGCTAAATATAACGCCTCGATTGGCAGAGGAGATGTCTTCACCGGGCGGGATCATGCCTTTCGGAAACACGTCGGAGGGGAGGGTTTTTCCGCTCTCGTCGCTGCAACCGAAGACGCCCTTGGGGATCACGACCGATTCGTGGCCTCCGGCCTGACGGCCGGTAATGTCTTTGAATTTTCGCGTCCGGTCAAAATGCCGGACGGTTCGCAGAGCGAGGCAGCCTTCCGGCTGGCTTTTGCTGCGAGCGGTTCCGCTGAGGATTTCTTCCTGTTCAGCTGCCAGCGGCTGCAGGCCTTGCCGGGCGACCGCTCGGCGCTGGAGCGCCATGCCAATGGTGTGTCCGGTCTCAGCGAGATCGTCTTGTTTGTCGGTGATGATCCGAATGCCGCACGCCTGATAGAGACGGTTTTTGGCTGCGGCGGCAAAATATCACCGGACGGTGATGTGGTTTTCGCAACCGGCAATGCGTGCATAAGATTGACTGAGAAGCCAGTCTTCAATGGATATGCGCTGAATGTTGCCGGGCAGGGTGATGCTGGACTGCGCGGCGCGGGCATCGTCCTTTCCGTCGGCGATCTTGCCGTGACAGCGGCGGCGCTTGCTGCTAATGGCGTGTTCTGCATGGAAACGGGCGGCCGTCTGGTGGTGCCCGCAGCACCCGGCCAGGGCGTTGCCTTCGCCTTCGAGGAAAAATAATGAGCGTTACGAACAATCTCAAAGTCACCGCCGGCGACGGCGCCAGCAAAGTTTCTTTCTCCAACAGCGAGCGCTTTTCGCTGATTGCCGGCCCGTGCCAGATGGAAAGCCGCGAACATGCATTCATGATCGCCGGCGTCCTGAAGGAGCTTTGTGACAAACTTGGAATCGGGCTTGTCTATAAATCCTCCTTCGACAAGGCGAACCGTACCTCGCTTTCCGGCAAGCGCGGCATCGGCCTTGAGAACGCCATGCAGGTCTTCGCCGATCTCAAGAAGGAGTTCGGTTTTCCTGTCCTGACCGACATTCACACCGAAGAGCAATGCGCCATCGTTTCCGAAGTGGTGGATGTGCTGCAGATCCCGGCCTTTCTCAGCCGTCAGACCGATCTTCTCGTTGCCGCCGCGAAAACCGGCCGCGTCATCAATGTCAAGAAGGGTCAGTTTCTGGCCCCCTGGGACATGAAGAATGTTCTGGCCAAGCTGAACGACAGCGGTAATCCGAATGTGCTTCTGTGCGAGCGCGGCGCCTCCTTCGGTTATAATACGCTGGTCTCCGACATGCGCTCGCTGCCGATCATGGCCTCGCTGGGTGCGCCCGTTGTCTTCGACGCCACCCATTCCGTGCAGCAGCCGGGCGGGCAGGGCGGTTCCACCGGTGGCCAGCGCGAATTCGTCGAGACGCTGGCGCGCGCGGCCGTGGCCGTCGGCGTGGCCGGCCTCTTCATCGAGACCCATGAGGACCCGGACAATGCGCCTTCCGACGGTCCCAACATGGTTCACCTGAAGGACATGCCGAAACTGCTCGAAAAGCTCCTGGCCTTCGACACCATCACCAAAGCCTGAAGAACCGGCGCGGTTCGTGCCAATCGATTTTAAATGGCGGGCGCTCCGTTTCTGCCGCCCGCCGTCATTGTAATTTCTTCGCCATCGTCTAAGACAGGCGACGGAAAATATCTGTTCCATTCCCAAGGGAGAGACCATGACTGCCATTACCGATATCATCGCGCGCGAAATCCTCGACAGCCGCGGCAACCCGACCGTTGAAGTCGATGTTTATCTCGAAGACGGCTCCATGGGCCGCGCCGCCGTTCCTTCGGGCGCCTCCACCGGTGCGCATGAAGCGGTTGAGCTGCGCGATGGCGGCAAGCGTTATCTCGGCAAGGGCGTGGAAAAGGCAGTCGAAGCCGTCAATACGGAAATCTTCGACGCCATCGGCGGTTTCGATGCCGAGAACCAGATCCAGATCGACCAGACGATGATCGCGCTTGACGGTACGCCGAACAAGTCGCGTATTGGCGCCAACGCCATTCTCGGTGTATCGCTTGCCGTCGCCAAGGCTGCGGCTGAAGCTTCCGGCCTGCCGCTTTACCGTTATGTCGGCGGCCCGAACGCGCATCTGCTGCCGGTTCCGATGATGAACATCATCAATGGCGGCGCCCATGCCGACAACCCGATCGACTTTCAGGAATTCATGATCCTGCCGGTCGGCGCGGAGAACATCCGCGAAGCCGTGCGCATGGGTTCTGAAGTGTTCCATACGCTGAAGAAAGAACTGTCCGCTCAGGGCCACAACACCAATGTCGGTGATGAGGGCGGTTTCGCACCGGGTCTCGAAAGCGCGCCGGCAGCGCTCGATTTCATCATGAAGTCGATCGAAAAGGCTGGCTATCGTCCGGGCGAGGACATGTATGTCGGCCTCGACTGTGCATCGACCGAATTCTTCAAGAACGGCAAATACGTTCTCGAAGGTGAAGGCCGTACGCTGGAATCCGGCGCAATGGCTGAATACCTCGCGGAGCTCGTTGCCAAGTACCCGATCATCTCCATCGAAGACGGCATGGCTGAAGACGACTGGGACGGCTGGAAGGCGCTCACCGATCTGATCGGCAATAAGTGCCAGCTGGTCGGCGACGACCTCTTCGTCACCAACTCCGCTCGCCTTCGCGATGGTATCAAGATGGGTGTCGCAAACTCCATCCTCGTCAAGGTCAACCAGATCGGTTCGCTTTCTGAAACGCTGGACGCAGTCGAAACGGCGCACAAGGCCGGCTACACCGCCGTCATGTCGCACCGTTCGGGCGAAACGGAAGATTCCACCATCGCCGACCTCGCGGTTGCCACGAACTGCGGTCAGATCAAGACCGGTTCGCTCGCCCGTTCCGACCGGCTCGCGAAATACAACCAGCTGATCCGCATCGAGGAAATGCTGGGTCCGCAGGCTGCCTACGCTGGCCGTTCCATTCTGCGCGGATAATTCGCGTCTGGTTTTACGATGCAGCCCGCCGCTTTGGCGGGCTCATTTCAGGGGTGAGCGGTATCATCCGCACTCCGTCACCCCGGACTTGATCCGGGGTCCAGCGTGATCAAGTCCTTGATCGCGGGAGACTCTTTCACGGCGCAGACGCGCCGTGGCTGGATGCCGGATCAAGTCCGGCATGACGAGGTTTCTTCTGGCGTCGTCACCGTTCTAAGCCCGCCTCCCGGCGGGCTTTTTCATGCCCATTTGCCGATTGGAATTTAAGGTCAACGGATAGTTAAACAATCCGGCTTAGTCTTCAGACTCACGTTATGCGTTTTAAGGCTTCTCTGCGGCATGTGGACCAGACATCATAAAAAGAGACGATTCGGCCGTTTGATCGTTCCGGCCATCACGATCGCTTTTCTTTCCTATTTCGGGTATCATTCCATCCATGGCGACTTCGGCCTTCAGGCGACGGAGCGGCTGGAGCGGCAGCGTCTTGCCCGCACTGCGGAGCTTGCAAAGCTGACGCAGGCGCGCACGGCACTGGAACGGCAGGTGGAATTGTTGAGTGACGGTTCGCTGGAGCGGGACATGATCGATGAGATTTCCCGTTACCAGCTGAATATGTCGCGTACGGACGAAATCGTCATCATGAACACATATTTCTAATTAACCGAAATCAGGTTAATTTAACATTTGTGATTTATTCACAGCATCTTAGCGTGAATATGTGCCATGCGTTTAAAGCATTGCTGCATGGCATTTTCTTGCATATGGTACGCGCCACTCTATCCATTCAAACGGCAACTCAGGGAGGGATGAATGGCGCCGCGAAAACCAGCGACCGTATCCGGCCGCAAGACAACGGCAAAGTCCGCAACCGAATTCACCGGCAAGAACAGCCCGGACTTCTCGAAGGAAGAAGAGCTTCACGCTTATCGTGAAATGCTTCTGATCCGCCGTTTCGAAGAAAAGGCCGGCCAGCTTTATGGCATGGGCTTCATCGGTGGTTTCTGTCACCTCTATATCGGTCAGGAAGCTGTCGTCGTCGGCATGCAGATGTCGCAGAAGGAAGGTGATCAGGTCATCACCGCTTACCGCGACCACGGCCATATGCTCGCACTCGGCATGAGCGCCCGCGGCGTCATGGCCGAACTGACCGGCCGCAAGGGCGGTCTGTCGAAGGGCAAGGGCGGCTCGATGCACATGTTCTCCAAGGAGAAACATTTCTACGGCGGCCACGGCATCGTCGGTGCGCAGGTCTCACTCGGCACCGGTCTTGCCTTCGCCAACCGCTATCGCGGCAACGACAATGTCTCCGTGACCTATTTCGGTGACGGCGCCGCCAACCAGGGCCAGGTCTACGAGAGCTTCAACATGGCTGCTCTCTGGAAACTGCCAATCATCTATATCGTTGAAAACAATCGTTATGCGATGGGCACCTCGACCGCCCGCGCCACCGCCCAGTCGAACTACTCGCTGCGCGGCCAGTCCTTCGGCATCCCCGGCATCCAGGTGGATGGTATGGATGTGCGCGCCGTCAAGGCCGCCGCCGATCAGGCGCTGGAACATTGCCGTTCCGGCAAGGGTCCGATCATTCTGGAAATGCTGACCTACCGTTATCGCGGTCACTCCATGTCCGACCCGGCGAAATACCGTTCCAAGGACGAAGTGCAGAAGATGCGCTCCGAACATGACCCGATCGAACAGGTCAAGGCACGGCTTCTGGAGCAGGGCTGGGCAAGCGAAGACGAATTGAAGGCCATCGACAAGGATGTCCGTGATATCGTCGCCGACAGCGCCGACTTCGCCCAGAACGATCCCGAGCCGGATGCATCCGAGCTCTACACCGACATTCTGCTCTGATCGGGAAAGGGAAAACCATGCCTGTAGAAATTCTTATGCCCGCCCTTTCCCCGACCATGGAGGAAGGCACGCTTTCCAAATGGCTTAAAAAGGAAGGCGACAAGGTCACGTCAGGCGACGTGATTGCCGAGATCGAAACCGACAAGGCGACCATGGAAGTGGAAGCCGTGGATGAAGGCGTCATCGGCAAGCTGCTGATCGATGCCGGCACCGAAGGCGTCAAGGTCAATACGCCGATTGCCGTTCTCATTCAGGAAGGCGAAAGCGCCGACGACATTTCCGCTTCCGCGCCGAAGGCTGAAGCCGCAAATTCCGGTTCTGATGCCGCCGGCGGCAAGACTCGCGAAGCTGCCGAAGAGCCGAGCGCTGCCAAGGAAGCCGCCAAGGTTCCGGCAGCCCCGAAGATCGACGTCGCAGCCGACCCGGATGTCCCGGAAGGCACGGAAATGGTGATGACGACGGTGCGTGAAGCGCTGCGTGACGCCATGGCCGAAGAAATGCGCGCCGACGAAAAAGTTTTCGTCATGGGTGAAGAAGTCGCCGAATATCAGGGCGCCTACAAAATCACCCAAGGCCTGCTGCAGGAATTCGGCGAGCGCCGCGTCATCGACACCCCGATCACCGAGCACGGTTTTGCCGGTATCGGCGTCGGTGCGGCGATGACCGGCCTGAAGCCGATCGTCGAATTCATGACCTTCAACTTCGCCATGCAGGCGATCGACCAGATCGTCAACTCGGCGGCCAAGACACTTTATATGTCGGGTGGCCAAATGGGTGCACCGATGGTGTTCCGTGGTCCGTCCGGTGCTGCTGCCCGCGTCGGTGCACAGCATTCGCAATGTTACGCCGCATGGTACAGCCATATTCCGGGCCTCAAGGTCGTCATGCCCTACACGGCAGCCGACGCCAAGGGTCTGCTGAAAGCAGCTATCCGCGATCCGAACCCGGTCATCTTCCTTGAGAATGAAATTCTCTACGGTCAGAGCTTCGAAGTGCCGAAGCTCGATGATTTCGTGTTGCCGATCGGCAAGGCGCGCATTCACCGCAAGGGCAAGGATGCGACCATCGTTTCCTTCGGCATCGGCATGACCTACGCGATCAAGGCGGTTGCGGAACTCGAAAAGCTTGGCATTGATGTCGAACTGATCGACCTGCGCACCATTCGTCCGATGGATCTGCCCACGGTCATCGAATCGGTCAAGAAGACCGGCCGTCTGGTCACGGTGGAGGAAGGATTCCCGCAGTCATCGGTCGGTGACTTCATTGCCAACCAGGTGATGCGCGCCGCTTTCGATTATCTCGATGCGCCGATCCTGACGATCGCCGGCAAGGATGTTCCGATGCCTTACGCGGCAAACCTCGAAAAGCTGGCTTTGCCGAACGTCGATGAAGTCGTTCAGGCCGTCAAAACCGTCTGCTACAAGTAAGGGGAGGCGTTTCGATGCCGATAAACATCACCATGCCTGCCCTTTCTCCGACGATGGAAGAGGGCAATCTGGCCAAGTGGCTGGTCAAGGAAGGCGACAAGGTCGCACCCGGTGACGTGATCGCCGAGATCGAGACCGACAAGGCGACCATGGAAGTGGAAGCCGTGGACGAAGGCACGGTTGCCAAGCTGGTCGTTCCGGCCGGCACCGAAGCCGTCAAGGTCAACGCCCTGATCGCCATCCTCGCCGCCGAAGGCGAGGACGTGGCCGAGGCGGCAAAGGGCGGCGCTGCCGCTCCTGCCAAGGCGGAAGCAAAGGCCGAGGCACCCAAGCAGGAAGCCAAGGTAGAAGCTGCTGCCCCGGCAGTCGCTGGAAACGGTTTTGTCGGTAATGCAAGTCCAGCTTCGGCTGGAGGCGACCGTGTCGGCAATGGCGCTCCAGCGTCGGCGTCCGGCGAGCGCATCTTCGCTTCGCCGCTTGCTCGCCGTCTCGCCAAGGAAGCCGGTCTCGACCTCTCGGCCGTCTCCGGTTCCGGCCCGCATGGCCGTATCGTCAAGACCGACGTGGAAAAGGCTGCCGCTTCCGGCGGTGCCAAGGCCGCACCGTCTGCAGCAGCAGCTGCTAGCGCACCGGCTCCGGCGCTTGCCAAGGGCCCTTCCGACGAAGCGGTTCTCAAGCTCTTCGAACAGGGCTCCTACGAGCTTGTGCCGCATGACGGCATGCGCAAGGTCATCGCCAAGCGTCTGGTCGAATCCAAGCAGACGGTTCCGCATTTCTACGTTTCCGTGGATTGCGAGCTCGATACGCTTCTGGCGCTGCGCGCTCAGCTCAATGCGGCTGCTCCCGAAAAGGACGGCAAGCCGGCCTATAAGCTTTCGGTCAACGACATGGTCATCAAGGCGCTGGCTCTTGCGCTGCGTGATGTGCCTGACGCCAACGTCTCCTGGACGGAAAGCGCCATGGTCAAGCACAAGCATTCGGATGTCGGCGTTGCCGTTTCCATTCCGGGTGGCCTGATCACGCCGATCATCCGTAAGGCGGAAGAAAAGTCGCTCTCCACCATCTCCAACGAGATGAAGGATTACGGCAAGCGCGCCAAGGAGCGCAAGCTGAAGCCCGAGGAGTATCAGGGCGGCACGACCGCCGTGTCCAATATGGGCATGATGGGCGTCAAGAGCTTCTCCGCCGTCATCAACCCGCCGCATGCCACCATTCTGGCGGTCGGCGCGGGCGAACAGCGGGCAGTCGTGAAGAACGGCGAGATCAAGATCGCCAACGTCATGACGGTTACGCTTTCCACCGACCACCGCTGCGTCGATGGCGCGCTCGGAGCCGAGCTGATCGGCGCCTTCAAGCGCTACATCGAAAACCCGATGGGCATGCTGGTTTGATCGGAGAGTGACATGGTGAAGTCGGTCCTCTGCTTTGGCGATTCCCTGACCTGGGGCTCGAATGCGGAAACGGGTGGCCGGCACAGCCATGACGATCTTTGGCCGAGCGTCTTGCAAAAGGCGCTCGGGCCTGACGTGCATGTGATCCACGAAGGGCTGGGCGGTCGCACCACGGCCTATGACGACCACACCGCCGATTGTGACCGTAATGGCGCCAGATTGCTGCCGACGCTGCTGCATAGCCATGCGCCGTTGGATCTGGTCATCATCATGCTCGGCACCAACGACATGAAACCGGCGATCCATGGTTCGGCCATTGTCGCCATGAAGGGCGTCGAGCGACTGGTGAAACTCACGCGCAACCACGTCTGGCAAGTACCGGACTGGGAAGCGCCTGACGTTCTAATCGTCGCGCCGCCACAATTATGCGAAACGGCCAATCCCGTCATGGGCGCGATCTTTCGTGATGCGATCGATGAATCGGCGATGCTGGCTTCCGTCTACAGGGATTTGGCCGACGACCTCGATTGCGGATTTTTCGATGCCGGCTCCGTCGCCCGCACGACGCCGGTGGACGGCGTTCATCTCGATGCTGAAAACACGCGGGCCATCGGGCGCGGGCTGGAGCCCGTTGTCCGCATGATGCTCGGACTTTGACACTCATTCTCGTTTCGGAACGGTTTGCCGTCATCCGAATAAGACAAGGCAGGATTTCCAATGGCTCAATCTTATGACGTCATCATCATCGGTTCGGGACCGGGCGGTTATATTGCCGCGATCCGCGCAGCCCAGCTCGGCATGAAGGTTGCCGTCGTGGAGCGCGAGCATCTGGCCGGCATCTGCTCCAACTGGGGCTGCATTCCCACCAAGGCTCTGCTGCGCACCGCCGATGTCATGCACACCGCCACTCATGCCAAGGATTACGGCCTGACGCTGGAAGGTTCGATCAAGCCGGACGTGAAGGCAATCGTCGCTCGCTCGCGCGGCATTGCCGCGCGCATGAATAACGGCGTCGGTTTCCTGTTCAAGAAGAACAAGGTCGATATCATCTGGGGTGAAGCAAAAATCACCAAGCCGGGTGAGATCGTCGTTGGCAAATCCACCAAGCCGGTGGTTCAGCCGCAGGGTCCGGTTCCGAAGAACACGCTGGGCGAGGGCACTTATACCGCCAAGCACATCATCGTCGCCACAGGCGCCCGCCCGCGCGCACTGCCCGGCATAGAGCCGGATGGCAAGCTGATCTGGACCTATTTCGAGGCGATGAAGCCGGAAGAGCTGCCGAAGTCGCTGCTCGTCATGGGTTCGGGCGCGATTGGCATCGAATTCGCCAGCTTCTACCGCACCATGGGCGTTGACGTTACCGTCGTCGAAATCATGAGCCAGGTCATGCCGGTCGAAGATGCGGAAATCTCCGCCTTCGCCAAGAAGCAGCTGGAAAAGCAGGGCATCAAGATTCATCTGGAGACCAAGGTTTCCAAGGTCGAGAAGGGCGCGAACTCCATCACCGCGACGCTGGAGAAGAAGGACGGCTCTTCCGAGAAGATCACCGCCGACCGGATGATTTCCGCCGTTGGCGTCGTGGCGAATGTCGAAGGCATCGGTCTTGAGGCCGTTGGCGTGAAGACCGATCGCGGCTTCATCGTCATCGACGGTTACGGCAAGACCAATGTGCCTGGCATCTACGCCATCGGCGATGTCGCCGGCCCGCCGCTGCTCGCCCACAAGGCCGAACATGAGGCCGTCATCTGCGTCGAAAAGATCGCCGGTCTGCCGAATGTTCACCCGATGGACAAGCTCAAGATCCCCGGCTGCACCTATTGCAACCCGCAGGTCGCCTCGGTCGGCCTCACCGAAGCCAAGGCCAAAGAACAGGGCCGCGACATCCGCGTCGGCCGCTTCTCCTTTGCGGCAAACGGCAAGGCGGTCGCTCTCGGCGAAGATCAGGGCATGGTCAAGACCATCTTCGACAAGAAGACCGGTGAGCTGCTCGGCGCGCATATGGTGGGTGCGGAAGTCACCGAACTCATTCAGGGCTTCGTCGTCGCCATGAATCTCGAGACGACCGAGGAAGATTTGATGCACACGATCTTCCCGCATCCGACCATTTCGGAATCGATGAAGGAAAGCGTACTCGACGCCTATGGGCGTGTGCTGAACGCATAAGTGCCGCGTGATGCCCGGCATTGTTTAACCTTGCCGGGTGTCCCATATGTCTCAACGCCGGTTCCTCAAGGGAACTGTTCTTCAGGGAGCGTGGGAATGGAAAGTGTAGGCTGGATTGCAGCAATCATCATCGGCGGTCTCGCCGGCTGGCTTGCGGGCAAGCTCATGGACATGCGCTTCGGCATCTTCATGAACATCATTCTCGGCATTGTCGGCTCGGTTGTCGCCGTCGCCGTCCTTCGCACTCTTGATGTCTTCGTGCAGGACAGCAGGCTCGGTTATTTCGTCACGTCTTTCCTCGGTGCCAGCCTTTTGCTGTTCCTGGCAAAGCTGGTACGGCGCTGAAAATGCTTCGTGACCGGAAAGGGCTTACGCTTTTTCTGGAATTGTTCTAAAGCATCCGGCCAACAGGTGTTTAGATCGCCACAGGCGATGGAAGCAGGTTTTAAATGGTCACTATTCTCGACAGAACGTCGTCCGACGAAAAGCGCATCCGCCACCCGGAAAAGGCGCATCGGCCCGATACCGAGGTCATGCGCAAGCCGGAATGGATCCGCGTCAAGGCGCCGACCTCCAAGGGCTATCACGAGACGCGCGAACTGGTGCGCAGCCACAAGCTGGTAACGGTGTGCGAGGAAGCCGGCTGTCCGAATATCGGCGAATGCTGGGACAAGAAACACGCGACCTTCATGATCATGGGTGAAATCTGCACCCGCGCCTGCGCCTTCTGCAACGTCGCGACCGGCAAGCCCAATCCGCTTGACATGGACGAGCCTGAGAATGTCGCCAAGGCCGTCAAGCAGATGGGCCTTTCCCACGTCGTCATCACCTCGGTGGACCGCGACGATCTCGCCGATGGCGGTGCTGAACATTTCGAAAAGGTCATCTGGGCGATCCGTGCTGCGTCTCCGACGACGACCATCGAAATCCTGACCCCCGACTTCCTGAAGAAGCCCGGTGCGCTGGAGCGTGTCGTGGCCGCCAAGCCCGATGTCTTCAATCACAATATGGAAACCGTTCCAGGCAATTATCTGACGGTCCGCCCCGGCGCACGCTATTTCCACTCCGTGCGCCTCCTGCAGCGGGTGAAGGAACTCGATCCCACCATGTTCACCAAGTCGGGCATCATGGTCGGCCTCGGCGAAGAGCGCAACGAAGTGCTTCAGCTGATGGACGACCTGCGCAGCGCCGACGTGGATTTCCTGACTATCGGCCAGTACCTGCAGCCGACCCGCAAGCACCACAAGGTCGAGGCCTTCGTGACGCCGGAAGAGTTCAAGTCCTACGAAACGGTCGCCTATACCAAGGGCTTCCTGATGGTGTCTTCCAGCCCGCTGACCCGTTCCTCCCACCATGCCGGCGACGATTTTGAGCGCCTGCGTGCAGCCCGCGAGAAGAAGCTGCTGGCGGCTGCGGAGTAAGTAGGCGTTAGGACGATTGGATTGCGCCCACGTGGTGCAATCTACCTACTCCGTCATTCCGGCCTTGAGCCGGAATCCAGCCATCGCGGCTCTCGCGCGGCTGGGAGAGTCTTTTCAGCCCAAGGACTTGGGCTGGCTGGATACCGGCTCAGGGCCGGTATGACGGAAGAAGAATGTCCAGAAAGCCCCAGCATCCCATTTAGGCCACAACCTTCTCAGGCCGGTGCGCCCGCATGCACAGCACGACGCTCAGTACCACGGAACATATTGCCACGACCTCAATAAGTGTTGGGCCGCGTCCTTCCCAGATAAAGCCGTAAAGCAGCGCAAACAGCGTTTCGAACAGGATCATCTGTCCGACCAGGGTGAGTGGCAGCAGGCGGCTCATGCGGTTCCAGAAGGCATTGCCGAGAATGGAGGCGGTGAAACCGAGCCCGGCGGCGATGGCGGTGAAATGCAGCCAGTCTCCCGTGCTATGGCTTTCCCCACCAAATCCGAAGGCCGGAATGGCGAGCAGCAGCGCAAGCCCGCCGGTTACGACACCCGTCATCATGTTCCAGTCATCGGCGCTGACATCGTGAAGACGCGACAGCCAACGGGCATTGCCGACAGCAAAGGCCGTCCATGAAGCCAGCGCCCCGAGCGCACAGGCAAGGCCGATGATACGGGACACATCCAGCCCGGCATCGTTTTCCGTCAGCGACTGCCAGGAAATGCCGATAATGCCAATGGCACCGAAGGCAAGCGACGGCCACAGCCGCTTCAGCGACACCGCGCCATGATCGCGGCTGCCGATGATGGTGACGGCGACGGGCAGGAAGCCGATGATGATGGAGGTGAAAGCAACACCGCTCAGCTTCACCGCCGTTGATATGAAGACGTAATAGGCGATATTGCCGATCATGCTCAGCCAGCCGAGCGCAAACCATTCCCGCGCGCCGAAATGCGCCGATACCCGTTTCAGACGCGGTCCGATGATGATGAGGGAAATCAGCCCGTAGGTGAGATAACGTGCCGTCGACAGTTGCAGGGCCGAAAAATCCGGCACCAGTTTTGGGGCGAGAAAGATACCCCCCCACAGCGCACCCGCCAGCATGCCGTAAAAAACACCGAGACCTGTTCTGTTGTTCATGTCATGTCACATCCGCATTCGCATTTGCCCGCGATGTGCCACAGCCCCTTGCGGCTGTCTTGACAAAAACTCCTGAGGATTTGTCCGCCGCTATGATTGGGGGGTTTTAGAGGGTTGTGCGTTTATAGCGGATCGAGGTGCGTGTGGCTTTACCCCCCTCTGCCCTGCCGGGCATCTCCCCCTCAAGGGGGAGATCAGCAGGAGGCGCTACCGCCACTTCATTCGCAAACGTTGAAAGAGGCGAGACGCAGCCGCTTGTCGATCTCCCCCCTTGAGGGGGGAGATGCCCGGCAGGGCAGAGGGGGGTAAAGCCACACGCACCCCTCGATCCGCTGTGAACGGACGACCTCCTGAAAGCTCAAATCTAATGAATGCCGAGGTTCCGGCGATAGGTGGCCGGCGTTTCACCCACCGTATTGCGCATGGCGCGGGTCAGCGCCGTCTGGTCGGAAAAACCGGCCCTGAGCGCGATTTCCGCAATCGGCAGGCTGGATTGGCTGAGGAGCGTGCAAACCTTGTCCATGCGCAACCCGGCAAGCCAACGGTGAGGCGGGAGACCGAATTCTTCGAGAAACAACGCGTGCAGGCGGCTGTCGCTGATCGTCACGCAGGCCGCCAGCATCTCGATCGTCCAGGGAAAGAACGGCTCCGCCCTGACGACTGCACTGAGTTTGCGCAGGCGTTGGCGGATATCGGCTTTTTCAGTCGCGAGACTATCCACCAGCAGTGGCGCCCAGATCCCGGCGACATCGTCGCGCCGCCCGTCGGTTTTGATGAGGCCGCGCATATAGGCGATCAATTGCCGTGTGTCCGGGGCAATATCGAGAAACGGCACGCGGGCGAATCTCTCCAGCGTCTGTTCGGAAACGGCACTTTCATCGATATCGACCACCAGCGAGTGATTGCTTGCCGTCGCTTCCTGTGTATGCGGTGCATCACGGTGGATGAAGACACCACGTCCGGTCGACAGTTCATCCTGCCGCCCCGCCACATCGATCCGCAGGCGGCCAGAAACCGGAAGAACGATCTGCACGAAACCGTGCCGCTCTTTCGGTCTTTCCTGCCTGTAGGTTCTGATATCGGCCGATGCGGATGTCATGACGCTGTCGTTTCCATTGTGCAAAGAAATGGCCGCCTCGAAAAAGCGGCCAGTTTCATCGTTGATTATGACATCGTCTTGAAGATTGGGCCAGCCGGCTTTATCGCTCAGCTATACGAAACGGCAATTAACAGTCTTCCTTGGCGGTCGATTCGCCGCGTTTGCGCTTGCGCAGAACCGGCTTGTTCTCTCTCGCCTCGCATTTTGCAACGTCAATAAGGTAGGCAAGCACGGGCATGCCGTTCATCGATGCGAGTTGCTTGGCGGATTCGAGAAGGTTGATGATGTTGGAAAAATCGTCCATCGGCTCACTCAGTGGCTCAAAGCGGTTATGTGTCGGGTCTGAACCCAAAGATGAATACGCGTGGGGAAATCGGGAGTGCCCGGCGCGTTTGCATCCAATGGGTGTAATATTAGTCGCAAATAAATAGCAATCCCTGCGACGGGGTTGCAATAGTCAATTTTCCGTAACTGCCATGCGCAACGACAATACCCGCCTGGGTGCAGATATCCTTGCCGCAGGCAATCTCCCCGGTCATGACGAGGTTATGCGATGCCGAACTATCTTGAGACAGTGGAAGATGCTGCGACGATCGTCGCCGGGGCGCAACGCATCATGGTCGTCGGCTGTTCCGGCGGCGGCAAGTCGACGCTCTCGCAAAAGCTCGCAAGCAAATTTGGGCTTCGTTATATCTCCATGGACCGTGAAATTTTCTGGCTGCCCGGCTGGCAGGCGCGCCCGCGCGAGGAGCAGCGGCAGAGGATAGCCGCCATCATCACCGAAGAGCGCTGGCTGATGGACGGCAGCAATCCATCCTCGTTCGACATGCGACTGCCGCGGTCCCACATCGTCCTCTGGGTGCGCATGCCGCGCTGGCTCTGCCTGTGGGGTGCCGTCAGCCGGGCGATCAGGGGGTATGGCAAGGCGAGGCCGGAAATGGCGGAGGGATGCCCCGAACGGATAGACGTCGATTTCCTGCGCTATATCTGGAACTTCGAACGGCGTCATGCTCCGCTCTTCGAGCAGAATTTCGCGCTTTATGGCGGCGATGTGCCTGTATTCCAGCTGAAAAGCCGAAAACAGTTTCGCCGCCTTCTTGATCTTCTTGTTGCCGGGGATTAACTGCCGCTTATGCCACAGTTCGAAACGCATCGCCTCGTCAAACACTCGCCAGACCGCATGTACGACCTCGTCGCCGATGTGGAAAAATATCCGCAGTTTCTGCCGCTTTGCGAGGCGCTCATTGTCCGCTCGCGCAAGGAACGCGATGGCAAGGTGCTACTGGTGGCGGATATGACGGTGGGCTACAAGGCCATTCGCGAGACCTTCACCACGCAGGTGCTGCTGAACCCGGCCGAGCGCGCCATCGATGTGAAATATATCGATGGGCCCTTCAAATATCTCGACAATCGCTGGCGTTTCGAAGAATCGGAAGATGGTGGCTCGGCCATTCATTTCTTCATCGATTATGAATTTAAAAGCCGCCTGCTCGGCGCCGTCATGGGGTCGATGTTCGACCGGGCTTTCCGCATGTTTGCGGAAGCCTTCGAGACCCGCGCCGATAAAATTTACGCCGACCCGGCCTGATTGAGGGCAATCAGCATCTCAAGTGCGGTTCTGACGGTCGCAAGCCGGATTTCCGTGCGGCCGATCTCGCCGTAACGCATTTCATGATGCAGGATTTTACCGCCGCGCGCCTTGGCGGCCAGATGCACCAGGCCAACGGGCTTGTCGGCCGAACCGCCGCCCGGACCGGCAATACCGGTCACGGCCACGGCAAAATCCGCGCGTGAGCGGAACAGCGCGCCATGCGCCATCTGCAGCGCCGTCTGTCGGGATACCGCGCCGAATGTGGCAAGCGTGCCAGTGCCAACCCCCAGCATGTCCATCTTGGCTTCGTTCGTATAGGTGACGAAACCACGGTCGACGACGGCGGAGGAGCCGGCAATCTCTGTCAGGGCACCGGCGATCAGGCCGCCCGTGCAGCTTTCGGCGGTCGAGACCATGAAGCCACGGGCGGTGAAATCAGAGATGATCCGCCGCGCCAGTTCTTCTATGTCAGCGGGAAAGAGGCTCATAACGGTCTGCCCCTGTAAACGACGGTAGCGGTGGCGATTGCCGCGATACCCTCACGGCGGCCGACGAAGCCGATCGTCTCATTGGTCGTCGCTTTCACCGAGCAGCGCTCCAGCGCAATTCCGAGCATGTCGGAGAGCGCTTCGCGCATGGCCTGCCGGTGCGGACCGATGCGTGGCGCCTCGGCGATCAGCGAGACATCGGCATTCATGATCGTGCCGCCATTGTCGCGCACCACCTTGGCCGCATGTTCGAGGAAGATGCGCGAGGCCGCCCCCTTCCATTGCGGATCGGAAGGCGGGAAGTGATCGCCGATATCACCGGCACCACAGGTGGCGAGCAGCGCATCCGTCAGCGCATGCAAAGCCACATCCGCATCCGAATGACCTTTGAGTTTCTGGTCGTGTTCGATGAAGACGCCGCAGAGTGTCACACCGTCTCCGGCCTCCAGCTGGTGCACGTCGTAACCATTGCCGGTGCGCACGTCGGGCAATGCGTGAGAGAGCTTTTCATCGGCCATGGCGATATCCCGCTTGAGAGTGAGTTTCACGTTGTCGACCGAACCTTCGGTCAGCGTCACCGGCAGTCCCGCCCATTCGGCAATCGACGCATCATCGGTAAAATCGGACTTTCCCGAGGCGGCAGCGGCGCGATGCGCTGCGAGAATGTCATCATAAGCGAAGCTCTGCGGGGTCTGCGCGGCATAAAGTCCCTGACGGGAAACCGTCTCCACGACGCGGTCATCCGAACCGCGTTTCAACGTGTCGGTAACGGGCAGGGCAGGCAGAACGCCCCGAGCGCCTTCCGCGTGCAGCGCCACGATACGCTCCAGCATGTCCGTGGCGACGAAAGGCCGCACGGCGTCATGGATCATCACATGGGTGAGATCGTGGGAGGAGAGCGCCTCCAGCCCCGCCAGCACCGATTGCTGGCGTGTCGCGCCGCCCGTCACCGTGACGATCCGCTCACCGGCATCAAGCCGCTCAAGGATCGGCGACAGCAGTGCTGCATCGTCGGCATGGCTGACGATCACGATGGGGCAGGCGCTGTCCCAGCCCAGAAAGGTCGATACCGTGTGCTCGATGACGGCTCTGCCGCCGATCGGGCGATATTGTTTCGGCCCTTCCTCGGGGGAGCCTGCCCTTTCGCCGCGCCCGGCGGCGACGATGACGATGCCGAGTTTCATAGTACTTTCCTGCATTGGTCATATGCTTTGCGCGCAACCCTTAACGGTTGACAGTCCTGCTCTAGCGTTTCAAAACCCGGATGGCCAGCCCGATAAGACGCGCATTTACCCTGCACGCCGCAGGATCGTCCGGCATGGCATGTCCCGAACCTGCACAATTTGCCACCGACCGCAAAACAGGCAGGCAGCCGCGCAGCAAATAAAAGATGCAACCCTCTAAAAGTGCTTGGCAACTGCGCAAACACTGTCTAAAAATAATGCAAATAACCCTTCTGCATGAAAGATCATCAGTTGCCCCTTCCGCAGTTGTCAGAACCGTTTAGCATCGGCTCAGTCACGATCCGTAATCGTGCCGTGCTGGCGCCCATGTCGGGCGTGACGGATCTGCCGTTCCGACAGCTTGCCTGGCGTTATGGCGCTGGCCTTGTTGTCACGGAAATGGTGGCAAGCCGCGAACTCGTCGCCAACCGAGGGGAATCCTGGGCGCGGCTGAAAAATGCCGGCATGGTTCCGCATATGGTGCAGCTTGCCGGGCGCGAGGCGCATTTCATGGCCGAGGCAGCGAAGATCGCGGCCGATAACGGCGCGGGAATCATCGATATCAATATGGGTTGTCCGGCCAAGAAGGTGACGGGGGGCTACTCCGGTTCGGCGTTGATGCGCGATCCAGATCATGCGCTCTCTCTGATCGAGGCGACCGTCAGTGCGGTTGATGTGCCCGTGACGCTGAAGATGCGGCTCGGCTGGGACGAAAACACCATCAACGCGCCCGAAATTGCCCGCCGCGCCGAAGCGGCAGGGGTTCAGCTCATCACCATTCACGGCCGCACCCGTATGCAGTTTTACGAGGGACGGGCGGACTGGAATGCCATCCGCGCCGTTCGCGAGGTGATTTCCGTGCCGCTGATCGCCAATGGCGATGTCGAGACTGCGGAAGATGCGCGGGAAATTCTCCGCCGTTCAGGTGCGGATGCCGTCATGGTCGGGCGTGGCGCGCAGGGGCAACCCTGGTTGCCGGCTGTGCTGGCCGGGCACGCCGCCCCGCAACACGCCGAGATCGCTGGTATTGCCGTCGAGCATTACGAGATGATGCTGGAATTTTACGGAAGGGAAGCCGGTCTCCGGCATGCCCGCAAACATCTGGGCTGGTATCTCGATCGTTTCGCGATTGAGAGCGCCACGCCTGACAAGGCTAAAATCATGACATCGCGTGACACGGGGGAGGTGGCTGATCTGCTGCGCTCTGCCCTTAGCGAAAATGCGGGCGAAGACGCCGCAAGGAAGGCCGCATGAGCGCTGACAAACACAGCCCGGCAGATGGAAACCCGCTTGCCATGGCGGTTCTGAACGCGGTGCAGAACCCCGTTATTCTGGTGGATGCCGAAGGTTTCATCGCCTTCGCCAATTGGGAAGCCGAAGCCTTTTTCGGAGCGAGCGCCTCCCATCTCGCCCGCTACCGCGTCTCCACCTTCATTCCCTTCGGCAGCCCTCTTCTGGCGCTGATCGATCAGGTGCGGGAGCGTCGCGCGCCGGTCAACGAATACCGCGTCGATCTGAGTTCGCCGCGTCTTGGTCAGGACAAGCTGGTCGATCTTTATGTCGCGCCCGTTGTCAGCGAACCGGGATCGGTGGTCGTCGTCTTTCAGGAACGGTCGATGGCCGACAAGATCGACCGGCAACTGACCCATCGTGCCGCCGCCCGTTCCGTCACGGGCCTTGCCTCGATGCTCGCGCACGAGATCAAGAACCCGCTGTCCGGCATTCGTGGCGCCGCCCAGCTGCTGGAGACTTCGGTTGCCGATGAAGACCGGGCGCTGACGCGGCTGATCTGCGACGAGACCGACCGCATCGTTTCGCTGGTCGACCGCATGGAGGTGTTTTCCGACGAGCGGCCGGTGGATCGCGTGCCGGTCAATATCCACTCCGTGCTCGATCATGTGAAGGCCATCGCCAAGGCCGGCTTTGCCCGCAATATCAAGATTTCGGAAAATTACGACCCGTCGCTGCCGCCGGTTTATGCCAATCGCGATCAGCTGGTGCAGGTCTTCCTCAATCTGGTGAAGAATGCGGCGGAAGCCGTGGGCAACCAGCCGGATGGCGAGATCATCCTCACCACGGCCTATCGTCCCGGCATGCGGCTTTCGGTCGCCGGCAGCCGCGAGCGTATCTCGCTGCCGCTCGAATTCTGCGTGCATGATAATGGTCCGGGCGTTCCGGCCGATCTCCTGCCGCATCTTTTCGATCCCTTCATTACCACCAAGACGAATGGTTCGGGCCTCGGGCTGGCGCTTGTCGCCAAGCTGATCGGCGCCCATGGCGGCATTGTCGAATGCGACAGCCAGAACCATCGCACGACTTTCCGCGTATTGATGCCCGTCTCGCCGGAAGTGGCGCTCGACGACAGCACTTTGCCGAACACGACAGGAAATGACCTATGACAGCTACGATCCTCGTCGCCGATGATGATGCCGCAATCCGCACGGTGCTGAACCAGGCGCTGAGCCGCGCCGGTTACGACGTGCGCATCACCTCCAATGCCGCAACGCTCTGGCGCTGGGTTTCGGCAGGTGAGGGCGATCTTGTCGTGACCGATGTCGTGATGCCCGATGAAAACGCCTTCGATCTTCTGCCGCGCATCAAGAAGGCCCGCCCGGACCTGCCGGTTCTGGTCATGAGTGCGCAGAACACCTTCATGACGGCCATCAAGGCGTCGGAAAAAGGCGCTTACGATTACCTGCCGAAGCCCTTCGATCTGACGGAACTGATCGCCATCATCGGTCGCGCCCTGTCGGAGCCGAAGCGCAAGCCGGCCAAGCTCGATGACGACATGCAGGACGGCATGCCGCTCGTTGGCCGCTCGGCGGCGATGCAGGAAATCTACCGCGTTCTCGCCCGCCTGATGCAGACCGACCTGACGCTGATGATAACAGGTGAATCCGGTACGGGTAAGGAACTGGTGGCCCGCGCGCTGCATGATTACGGCAAACGCCGCAACGGCCCCTTCGTCGCCATCAACATGGCGGCAATTCCGCGTGACCTGATCGAATCCGAACTCTTCGGCCATGAGAAGGGTGCCTTCACCGGCGCGCAGAACCGCTCCACCGGCCGTTTCGAGCAGGCCGAGGGCGGCACGCTCTTCCTCGATGAAATTGGCGACATGCCGATGGATGCGCAGACGCGCCTGCTGCGTGTGTTGCAGCAGGGCGAATATACGACGGTGGGCGGTCGCACGCCTATCCGTACCGATGTCCGCATCGTCGCTGCCACCAACAAGGACCTGAAACAGTCGATCAATCAGGGCCTGTTCCGCGAAGACCTTTATTATCGCCTGAACGTCGTGCCGCTGCGCCTGCCGCCGCTGCGTGACCGCGCCGAGGATATTCCCGATCTGGTGCGCCATTTCATCCAGCAGGGTGAGAAGGAAGGTCTTGAGGGCAAGCGTTTCGAGAGCGAAGCTCTTGAGGTCATGAAGGCCTATGCCTGGCCGGGCAACGTGCGCGAGCTGGAAAACCTGATCCGCCGCCTGATGGCGCTTTATCCGCAGGAAGTCATCACCCGCGAGATCATCGAGCAGGAACTGCAGTCGGATGTTCCCGACAGCCCGCTCGACAAGATGGCGGTTCGCACCGGTTCGCTCACCATTTCGCAGGCGGTGGAAGAAAATATGCGGGATTATTTCGCCAGCTTCGGCGATGGCCTGCCGCCGCCCGGCCTTTACGACCGTGTGCTGCGCGAACTCGAATACCCGCTGATTCTCGCCGCCCTGACGGCGACGCGCGGCAACCAGATCAAGGCTGCCGATCTTCTTGGCCTGAACCGCAATACGCTGCGCAAGAAAATCCGCGAGCTTGGTGTTTCCGTCTATCGCAGCTCCCGCCCCACGTGAGAATGTTGACAAGGTCGCATTTGTCGTTGCATTTTCGCCACATTGTGTTGCTTGGAAAACACTAGGAAGGAAGAGATTCGCCAATATGCGGTGAGTCTCGCCTGACTTCATGATTGTGGCGCTGGCTGGCCAGCGATTGGGAGTAGTGCATGCGGAAACCCGCCGCCGAAAACGCCGTTGCCGACGAAGCAGCGGGAATGGTGGTTGCCGATCGCAGGATGTCTTTCGCTTTGCCGGGGCTTGTGCTCGCTGGCGTCGCGCTCGTCTGTGCCATCATTACCCTCTTCGTGCTGCTGGGCGTGACGCCGATCGCACCGACATCGAATGTCGTCATCGCTTCGGTGGTCATCAATTCGATCTTCGTGATCGGCCTGATCTTCCTCATTGGCCGGGAAATCAACCGCCTGCTGAAAGCGCGCAAAAAGGGCAGGGCGGCCGCACGCCTGCACGTGCGCATTGTCGTGCTTTTCTCCATCGTGGCAATCACGCCCGCCGTGCTTGTCGCCATCTTCGCCAGCCTGACGCTGAATGTCGGCCTCGACCGCTGGTTCTCGATCCGAACCCAGTCGATCGTCGATTCCTCCAGCAATATCGCCCAGGCCTATATGATGGAGAATGCCGGTTATCTTCAGGGCCAGACCCTGTCGATGGCCACCGACCTCGACCGCAATCGCGCGCTTTTTTATCTTGACCGCACCGGCTTCGTCGATCTGATGACCCGTCAGGCCAAGGGGCGCGGCCTGCTTGGCGCGTTTCTGGTGCAGGAGGATGGCGACGCCGTCGCGCAGGCCGATATCAAGACGGAAAAACCGCTTCCCGCCATTCCGCATGACGCGCTGGAAAAGGCGGCCGCCGGCCAGCCGACGCTGATCCCGCCGGGGATCACCAACCTCGTTGGCGCCATCATCAAGCTCGAGGGCATCAGCGGCACCTTCCTTTACACCGTGCGCGCCGTTGATCCCAAGGTGATGGGCGCGATGCGGCTGATGGAGGAGAACCGCGCCGAATACAAGGCGATGGAGGCGGGCCGCGCGCCGCTGCAGATCGCCTTTGCCATCCTCTATCTCGGCTTTGCGCTGATCGTGCTTCTCGCCGCCATCTGGACGGCAATCGCGGTGGCCGACCGTATCGTGCGGCCGATCCGCCTGCTCATCAGTGCCGCAGACAGTGTCGCCACCGGCAACATGCATGTTCTGGTTCCCGTCCGCGCCGTCGATGGCGATGTCGGGCGCCTGTCGCGTACCTTCAACAAGATGGTCTCGGAACTGCGCAGCCAGCAGGAGCAGATCATCGAGGCCAAGGATGATATCGACGATCGCCGCCGCTTCATCGAAGCCGTGCTGTCAGGTGTCACCGCCGCCGTCATCGGTGTCGACGAGAACCGCAGGATCACCATCGTCAACCCATCCGGCGAAGAGTTCCTGGCGCTGAATTCCGAGCAGCTCATCGGCGCGCAGCTGTCGGAGATCGCGCCGGAAATCGAACAGGTCGTGACCGAGGCCAACACCTGGGCGCGTGGCAACTTCCGCAAGCAGATAAACATCATGCGACGCGGCAAGGAACGGACACTGAATGTGCAGGTGACCCGTGAGGATGCCCGCGACAGCCGCGACAGCTACGTCATCACCCTCGATGACATCACCGACCTCGTCATTGCCCAGCGCTCGACGGCATGGTCGGATGTGGCGCGCCGCATCGCGCATGAAATCAAGAACCCGCTGACACCGATCCAGCTTTCCGCCGAGCGCATCAAGCGCCGTTTCGGCAAGCAGATCGACGAGAGCGACCGCGCCGTTTTCGATCAGTGTACGGACACCATCGTCCGGCAGGTCGGTGATATCGGCCGGATGGTGGATGAATTCTCGGCCTTTGCGCGTATGCCCAAGCCGACGAAGGAAAAGTCGGATCTGCGCGCGATCCTGAAGGATGCGGCGTTCCTGCGGGAAATCAGCGCCGCCGACACCAGGTTCACGACGGAGCTGGGCGATATCCCGCTGGAGGGCATGTTCGATGCCCGCATGCTGGGGCAGGCCTTCGGCAATCTCATCAAGAATGCGACCGAAGCGATCGAGGCGGTGGAAGGCGAAAAGCGGCCGGGCATGATCCTGGTACGCGCCTCCTTCGACGAGGCCAACTCCCGTTTTGTCGCTGATATCATCGACAATGGCCGCGGCCTTCCCGTCGAGAACCGTCACCGCATTCTCGAACCATACATGACGATGCGGGACAAGGGCACGGGCCTTGGTCTGGCCATCGTCAAGAAGATCATCGAAGAGCATGGCGGGTATCTGGAACTCCACGATGCCCCGCCTGAGTTCGATCACGGCCACGGCGCCATGATCAGAGTGCTGCTGCCCTATATCGAGGCGGTCGGCGGCGAAAATAACAAGGAAGCAGCATATGGCGTCTGATATTCTGGTCGTGGATGACGAGGCGGACATTCGCGAAATCGTAGCGGGCATCTTGTCCGATGAAGGCCATGAGACGCGCATGGCGTTCGACAGTGACAGCGCGCTGGCCGCCATCTCGGAGCGTGTGCCGCGCCTGATCTTTCTCGACATCTGGATGCAGGGCTCGAAGCTCGACGGTCTGGCGCTGCTTGACGAGATCAAGAGCCGCCATCCCGAAATCCCTGTCGTCATGATTTCCGGTCACGGCAATATCGAAACCGCCGTCAACGCCATCAAGCGCGGCGCCTTCGATTTCATCGAAAAGCCGTTCAAGGCCGACCGCCTGATCCTGATAGCCGAGCGGGCGCTGGAAAACTCCAAGCTGAAGCGCGAGGTTCAGGAACTCAAGAAACGCACCGGGGACGCGGTTGAACTCGTCGGCGCCTCGCTTGCGGTGTCGCAGCTTCGCCAGACCATCGACAGGGTTGCGCCTACCAACAGCCGCATCATGATCCTCGGCCCCTCCGGTTCCGGCAAGGAACTCGTGGCCCGCATGGTGCACAAGAAGTCCTCGCGTGCGGGCGGCCCCTTCGTGGCGCTCAATGCCGCGACGATCACGCCGGACCGCATGGAAATCGCGCTCTTTGGAACGGAAGGCCTGCCGGGGCAGCCACGCAAGGTCGGCGCGCTGGAAGAAGCCCATCGCGGCGTGCTTTATCTCGATGAAGTCGGCGAAATGCCGCGCGAGACGCAGAACAAGATCCTGCGCGTGCTGGTCGACCAGCAGTTCGAGCGCGTCGGTGGCGGCAAGCGGGTGAAGGTGGATGTGCGCATCATTTCCTCGACCGCCCATCACCTCGAAAGCCTGATCGCCGAAGGCCAGTTCCGCGAGGACCTCTACCACCGTCTGGCCGTCGTGCCGGTGAAGGTGCCGGCGCTCTCGGAACGGCGCGAGGATATTCCCTTCCTCGTCGACATGTTCATGCGCCAGATTTCCGAGCAGGCCGGTATCCGCCCGCGCAAGATCGGTGACGACGCCATGGCCGTTCTCCAGACGCATGACTGGCCGGGCAATATCCGCCAGTTGCGCAACAATATCGAGAGGCTGATGATCCTTGCCCGTCCGGAGGGCGGCGAGGCGCCGATCTCGGCCGACATGCTGCCATCGGATATTGGCGACATGCTGCCGAAGATTTCGGCGCAGGGCGACCAGCACATCATGACCCTGCCACTGCGCGAAGCCCGTGAAATGTTCGAGCGGGATTATCTGGTGGCCCAGATCAACCGTTTCGGCGGCAATATTTCACGGACGGCGGAATTTGTTGGCATGGAAAGATCGGCGCTGCATCGCAAACTGAAATCTCTCGGCGTATAAGGAACGAAGGCCAGGTCGCCGTAACAGATATTCCGTCAGAGAGACAGCATGAGAGTCATCATTTGCGGCGCAGGGCAGGTGGGTTACGGCATCGCCGAACAATTGTCGCGCGAGGATAACGAAGTATCTGTCATCGATACGGCCGCACCGCTGATCACCGCCATCACCGAGACGCTGGATGTGCGCGGATACGTTGGCCATGGCGCGCATCCGGACATGCTGGCCAAGGCCGGTGCGGACCAGGCCGACATGATCATTGCCGTGACGCTGCATGACGAAATCAACATCGTCGCCTGCGAGGTGGCGCACGCCTTGTTCAGCGTTCCCACCAAGATTGCCCGCATCCGCGACCAGAGCTATCTGAGGCCGGAATATGCCGATCTCTTCAGCCGCGAGAACATGTCCATCGACGTGACGATTTCGCCGGAAGTGGAAGTCGGAAAGATGGTGCTCAGGCGTATCGCCTTTCCGGGCGCCACCGATGTCGTGCGTTTTGCCGACGACACGATCTTCATGCTGGCCATCGAATGCATGGAGGACTGCCCGGTCATCAATACGCCGCTGCAGCAGCTTTCCAATCTCTTTCCTGACCTCATCGCCACGGTCGTCGGCGTCTATCGCGACGGCATTCTCAAGGTGGCGCATTCCTCCGAGCAGTTGCGGGTCGGCGATCTTGCCTATGTCATCTGCCAGCGCCAGCACGCCCGTCGCACCTTGAGCCTCTTCGGTCATGAAGAGCAGGAGGCGCAGCGCATCGTCATCGCGGGCGCCGGCAATATCGGTCATTTCGTCGCGCACAAGATCGAGGAGATGCAGCCGAAGACCCGGGTGAAGATCGTCGAAGCGGATCGCGACAGGGCTGTTGTCGCATCGGAGCAGCTCAGCAACACCATCGTTCTGCACGGTTCGGCACTCGATCAGAAAATTCTCATGCAGGCGGATATTCAGGACGCGGACCTGATCGTCACGCTCACCAATAACGATCAGACCAATATTCTGGCTGCGGTGATGGCCAAGCAGCTCGGTTGCAAGTCCAACCTTGCGCTGCTGAACAGTTCGTCCTTCCACGATGTTGCGGCTTCGCTTGGCCTCGACGCCTATATCAACCCCCGTGCCGTCACCATCTCCCGCGTGCTCCAGCATGTGCGCAAGGGCCGCATCCGCTCGGTATACGCCGTCCAGCGCGGCTCGGCGGAGGTTATCGAGGCGGAGGCGCTGGAAACGTCGCCGCTGGTCGGCCAGTCCTTCCGCGACATCGATATGCCCGACGGTGTGCGCATTGGCGCGATTTATCGTGATGGCGTGGTGATCCGCCCGGACGGCAGCACGAAAATCAAGGCGAAGGACCGTGTCGTGCTGTTTGCGTCTGCGGATGCGGTGCGCGACGTGGAACAGCTTTTCCGGGTTTCGATACAATATTTCTGACTGTTTCGAATCGAAAAAGCGGGTCAATACTCGTACTCATTCGGCTGTTTTGACCGTTGCGGAACAGGACACGATTTGATACCAGAGTTGCAGGCTGGCCAAGCGGGGGATGTGACTTGGCCGGTTGATTATTGATTGATTATTTTCCGGTATCCCTGCCGGCAAAAAAGAAAGAAGCGGCGCCATGGCGGAACGTTCTCAAAACCTTCAGGATCTTTTCCTCAATACCGTTCGTAAGCAGAAGATTTCGCTCACGATTTTCCTGATCAACGGCGTCAAGCTGACGGGCGTTGTTACCTCCTTCGACAATTTCTGCGTGCTTTTGCGCCGTGATGGTCATTCGCAGCTGGTCTACAAGCATGCGATCTCCACCATCATGCCCGGCCAGCCGATGCAGATGTTCGAAAGCGAAGAAGGCGCGGCCTGATCAGGCTCCCTCCGGCGGTATATTCGATATAAGCTGACCCGGACCGGAACGTTTCCGGTTCTGTCAGGTTAAATTCAATGGCCGTCCGTGTGGATGCGGTTGGCCGAAATGTTCTTTCTGGATAAGGCCAAGCCCCATTTCGACACGCGACACCTCGAACGAATCGATCATTCCGGAGCAGGAAAAGCACCGCGACGACATGCGCGCGGTGGTTCTCGTGCCCGTCCTCAAGCAGCCGCGTGAAACGCGCGATGCGGCCGCCGCCCCGGCCGCGCCCGGCCGTTCGGTCGAGGCCAAGCTCGAGGAAGCCAAGGGTCTGGCGCTCGCCATCGATCTGGAAGTAACGCAGGGGCTGATCGTTTCCGTCAACCAGCCGCGGCCGGCAACGCTGTTTGGAACCGGCAAGATCGAGGAAATCGGCCATCTTCTCGATGAAACCGATTCCGGTCTCGTCATCGTCGATCATCCGCTGACCCCGGTGCAACAGCGCAATCTCGAAAAGCAGTGGAATTGCAAGGTCATCGACCGCACCGGTCTGATCCTTGAAATCTTCGGCCGCCGCGCCTCCACCAAGGAAGGCACGCTGCAGGTCGACCTCGCGCATCTGAACTACCAGAAGGGCCGCCTCGTCCGAAGCTGGACCCACCTTGAGCGTCAGCGTGGTGGCGCGGGCTTCATGGGCGGTCCGGGTGAAACCCAGATCGAAGCCGACCGCCGGCTTTTGCAGGAACGCATCGTCAAGCTGGAACGCGAACTGGAGCAGGTGGTGCGCACCCGTCAGCTTCACCGCGCCAAGCGCCGAAAGGTGCCGCATCCGATCGTGGCTCTCGTCGGTTATACCAATGCCGGCAAATCCACGCTGTTTAACCGCATCACCGGCGCTGGCGTTCTGGCGGAGGACATGCTCTTCGCCACGCTCGACCCGACCTTGCGCCGCATGAAGCTGCCGCATGGCCGCACCGTCATCCTGTCCGATACGGTCGGTTTCATTTCCGACCTGCCGACGCATCTGGTCGCCGCTTTCCGTGCCACTCTGGAAGAGGTGCTGGAAGCCGATCTCGTTCTGCATGTGCGCGACATGTCCGATCCGGACAATGCCGCGCAATCGGCTGATGTGCTGCGTATTCTCGGCGACCTCGGCATTGACGAGAAGGAAGCGGAAAAGCGCATCATCGAGGTCTGGAACAAGGTGGACCGCCTGGAACCTGAAGCGCATGACGCCATCCTGCAGCGCGCCGAAGGTCGCTCGGATATCCGCGCCGTGTCGGCCATCACGGGCGAGGGTGTCGATGCCCTGATGGACGAGATTTCAAAGCGTCTGTCCGGCGTTTTGACGGAAACGACCGTCGTGCTTTCCGTCGAACAATTGCCGTTGATCTCCTGGGTCTACAGCAATTCCATCGTCGACGGCCGTGAAGACCACGAAGACGGCTCGGTTGCGCTCGATGTGCGCCTGTCCGAAGCGCAGGCGGCCGAACTGGAGCGGAAGCTTGGAAAAACGACTGTCCGCGAACGCGAGGACTGGGAGCGCTGAGCGCTCCGACAAGGATGCGAGGATGACGTCGGCGTGATTGGTACGACGCACCACCTATTCCTTTGACGGCGCCAGCCAAAGCGTCCCCAGCATCCCCGTGATCAGGACGAAACCGTATCGAGCGCGCGTTCGATCCGCTTTGCCGCCTGCCACAAATCTTCCATCCTCTCGAGATCGGCGTCTTCCAGCGTCTCGCCATTTTCCTTCAGAGATGCTTCTATGTGATTGAAACGACGTCGGAATTTCGTATTCGTGCCGCGCAGGGCATTTTCGGGATCGGCCTTGACGTGGCGGCCGATATTGACGAGGGCGAAGATGAGGTCGCCGAGTTCGTCCGAAACCTTTTCGGGTTTTCCCTCCGCAAGCGCCTCACGCAGTTCCGCGATTTCTTCCTCGATCTTGTCGAGGATCGGAGCCGGGTCCGACCAGTCGAAACCGACGCGGGCGGCCTGTTCCTGTAGCTTGAGTGCCTCGGTCAGCGCCGGCTGGCTGCGTTGCACGCCACCCAGAAACCCGGCCTTGAAATCCTCGGTGATGCCTCGACGCGCCCGGCGTTCCGCGCGCTCGCGTTTTTCCTCGGCCTTGATCTGGTCCCATTGCAGCTTGACGCTATCAGGCGTGTCGGCGTCGGAGACGGCGAAGACATGCGGATGGCGGCGGATCATCTTTGAGGTGACGGCATGCACCACGTCGCCAAAGGCGAATTCGCCTCTTTCCTCAGCCATGCGGGCGTGGAAAACCACCTGCAGCAGAAGGTCGCCCAGCTCCTCGCAAAGATCGTCCATATCCTTGCGCTCGATCGCGTCGGCGACTTCATAGGCCTCTTCGATTGTATAGGGCTTGATCGTCTCGAAGGTCTGCACGACATCCCATGGGCAGCCGGTTTCCGGCTGGCGCAGGGCCTCCATGATCTCGATCAGGCGGGAAATATCCTTCGAGGCTTCCATATGTCTCAAACCTTCATTCTCTGTTTCATGCTGCGTCCGGATGGAAAACCGCCACGCGGCTTTCCTGAAAATGCCCTAGTTGAGCGGAATGTCATTGTCGCTTTTTGACGACTGATAGCTGGTTGAAAGATCGTCATAGGTGGCCTTGATGCGGGCCGTCTGCGCCCTCAGCGTGGTTTTCACCGGATCGTCTTCGCCTTCCACCAGATCGGCGACAAAATACGAATTCCAGAAGGCATTGTTGCGGCGATAACCGCCCGGCTCCAGCCCGAAGACCTCCTTCAGGATTTTGAGATCATGCGGGATTGCGAAAGCGTCGCGGGAATCCTCATGGCTGAAGAAGGAGTAGAAATTGTCGAAACCGGCCCAGGTGATCGCGGACATGCACATGGTGCAGGGTTCGTGGGTGGAAAGGAATATCAGTTCCTTCGTATTCGGCTTCTCGCCCAGCTCGTAAAACCGCTTCAGTGTGTGCACTTCGCCGTGCCAGAGCGGATTTTCCAGCTCGTTATTGGTTTCCGCGACAACAAGCGAGAGGTCGGACTTGCGCAGGATCGCGGCACCGAAAACCTTGTTACCGAGGCTCACGCCACGCGCCGTCAACGGCAGGATATCATGTTCGATGACGTCGAGAAGACGGGCGGCGAGGCTGTGGCTGGTCAAGGGTCTTATCCTTCGTTCCGCTTGCAAAAAAGCGGTCTTCGCATGGGGAAATCGACAATAAATTGTCGCTCCTTGTTCGGCGCGGGCGCCCGCTTTGTCAAGGGATTCGCAAGGGAAACCGGGGAGGTGCCGGGCAGCGAAAAACCAGTGCCGGTTTGTTTTCCTCCAAAACCGGGGTCTTCGAGAAATAAAAATCCAGGTGTCGGAAAGGCTTGAATTTCTGTTTCTTCAATCTTGTGCGGCAATGCGGGATATATGTCCAATGCACAACGAACATGATTTTTCCGCTGCTGGCGACCGCCTTTCAACCTTCCCCGCATTCTTCCGGGTTGAGGGACGGCAGGTCGCTGTTTTCGGAAATGGCGACGAGGCTTTCGCGAAGGTAAGGCTGCTCGCCAATACCAATGCACATATCATCGTTTACGCGGATCAGCCTGAAGCGGATTTTTCCCGCTATCTTCGGGAAAACGGTATCGATCACCGGGCTCTGGCTTTCGCCGGTCGGCTGCTTCAGGGCGCGACGCTGGTCTTTGCCGCCACCGGAGACGAGGCGCTGGATCGAGAGATCGTCACCGTTGCCCGCGCCGCGAAAATTCCCGCCAATGCGGTGGATCAGCCGGAATTCTGCGATTTCTTCACCCCCGCGCTCGTCACCCGCGCGCCAGTCGCCGTCGCCATCGGCACGGAAGGGGCGGGGCCGGTTCTTGCCCAGATGATCCGCGCCCGCATCGACCAGATGCTGTCGCCGTCGCTCGGCAAGCTTGCGCGTCTCGCCGTACAATATCGCGACGCCGCCGAGGAAAATGTGCCGAAGGGCGCCTTGCGCCGCAATTTCTGGCGCCGGTTCTTTTCCGGCGCGGTCGCGGATGCGGTCGCCATCGGCGATACCCCTTCCGCCCGTCAGGCCGTCGACCGCCTGCTGCAATCGCCCGAACGCAGTGAAGGCCGCATCTGGCTCGTCGGCGCCGGCCCCGGTGCGGAAGACCTGCTGACGCTGCGCGCGCAGCGCGTGCTGATGGAAGCCGATGTGATCGTTTACGACGCGCTGGTGCCGCAGGCGATTGTCGATATGGGTCGCCGTGATGCCGAAAGGCTTTCCGTCGGCAAGCGCAAGGGCTGCCACAGCAAGTCGCAGGAAGAGATCAACCGCCTGCTGGTGCGCCTCGGCAAGGATGGCAAACGCGTTGTGCGCCTCAAATCCGGCGATCCGCTGGTCTATGGCCGGGCGGGCGAGGAAATGGCGGCGCTGCGCGACGCCGGTGTTGCCTATGAGATCGTGCCCGGCATCACATCGGCCTTCGCCGCGGCTGCGGATTTCGAATTGCCGCTGACGCTTCGTGGTGTCGCCTCGTCGTTGATTTTCACCACCGGCCACGATCTGACCGGGGATGTGCTGCCCGACTGGGCGCGGCTTGCCGTCTCCGGGGCCACCATCGCCGTTTATATGGGCCGCAGTGTCGCTGCTTCGGTCGCGAAACGGCTGATCGACGCGGGATTGGGTGTGGAAACGACCGTCGCCGTCATCGAAAACGCCAGCCGCGCGGATCGCCGCCTGCTGCATGGAACATTGAACGATCTGCCCGAACTCGAACATCGCGATGAACTGACCGGTCCGGTCATGGTCATCATCGGCGATGCGGTGGCGGGCGCCAATTTTGACAGGTCCGAGGCGCTTGCATTGTCAGTGCAGCCGGCGGATTTCAAACGGGAGTATGTAAATGGTTGACAAGGTTTTGACCGCCAACCGCCTCAGCGATGGTATTGCCGTCTGGCTCGATGCCAGTGGCGAGTGGACGGAGAACCTGCAGGGGGCGATCGTTGCGCGCCACGCGGAGGCCGTCGCCTCGTTTGAGGAAATCGGCAAGCGAGATTTCTCCGCCAACAAGGTCGTGGATGTCGCCGTCATCGATGTCGTCGAGGAGAACGGCAAGCTCTGGCCGACGCGCCTTCGCGAACGCATTCGCGCCGCCGGCCCCACCGTGCACTATGCCACCGGCTTCAAGCCGGCCGATGCAGCATTTATCGCAGTCTGAGGAAGAATATGTACCGTTACGACGAGTTCGATCACGCATTTGTTGAAGGCCGTGTGGCACAGTTTCGCGATCAGGTCGAGCGCCGGCTGTCCGGCGAACTGGCCGAGGACGCGTTCAAGCCGCTGCGCCTGATGAACGGCGTCTACCTCCAGCTGCACGCCTATATGCTGCGTGTCGCCATTCCCTACGGTACGCTGAATTCGAAGCAGATGCGGATGCTGGCCCACATCGCCCGCAAATATGATCGCGGTTACGGCCATTTCACCACCCGTCAGAACATCCAGTACAACTGGCCGCGCCTTTCCGATACGCCGGATATCCTGTCCGAACTGGCGAGCGTGGAAATGCACGCGTTGCAGACGTCCGGCAACTGCATTCGCAACGTGACCGCCGATCATTTCGCCGGTGCGGCCGCCGATGAGGTTGCCGATCCGCGCCCTTATGCGGAAATCCTGCGTCAGTGGTCTTCCGTGCACCCGGAGTTCTCCTTCCTGCCGCGCAAGTTCAAGATCGCTGTCACGGGTGCCGAGCGCGACCGCGCCGCCATTCAGGTTCACGATATCGGCCTGCATCTGAAAAAGAACGACAGGGGCGAGATCGGGTTTGCCGTCTATGTCGGCGGCGGGCAGGGCCGCACACCGATGATCGCCAAGAAAATTCGCGACTTCCTGCCGGAAGAGGACCTCTTGTCCTACACCACGGCCATTATGCGTGTTTATAACCTGCACGGCCGTCGCGACAACAAATACAAGGCGCGCATCAAGATCCTCGTGCATGAGACCGGTGCGGAAGAACTGGCCCGCCAGGTCGAAGTCGAATTCGCGGAGCTGAAAAACACCGAGTTGAAGCTGCCGGATGCCGATATTGCGGCAATCACCGCTTATTTCGCGCCGCCGGCGCTGAAGGACCGGCCGGAAGGCTGGGAAAGCCTGGCGCGCTGGAAGCGGGCCGATGAAGGCTTCGCCCGTTTTGTCGAGCAGAACGTCGCGCCGCACAAGCATCCCGACTACGGCATGGTGACGATCTCGCTGAAGCCGATCGGCGGCATTCCGGGCGATGCGACGGACGAGCAGATGGAGCTCGTCGCCGATATTGCCGAGGAATATGCCTTCGACGAAATCCGCATCAGCCACGAGCAGAACATCATCCTGCCGCATGTGGCGCTGGCCGATCTCGAGCCGGTCTATCGCGCACTGGTGGGTGCGGGCCTTGCCACCGCCAATGCGGGGCTGATCACCGATATCATTGCCTGTCCCGGGCTGGACTATTGCGCGCTCGCCAATGCGCGCTCCATTCCGGTGGCGCAGGAAATTTCCACCCGCTTCGGCGCGCCCGAGCGTCAGGCGGAAATCGGTGAGCTGAAGATCAAGATTTCCGGCTGCATCAATGCCTGCGGCCACCACCATGTTGGCCATATCGGCCTGCTGGGCGTGGAAAAGAAGGGCGCGGAACTTTACCAGATCACGCTCGGCGGATCGGGTGACGAAAACACCTCGATCGGTGAGATCATCGGCCGCGGCTTCGAGCCGGAAAAGGTGACCGACGCCATCGAGACCATTGTCGATACCTATCTCGGGCTTCGCCTTTCGAAGGAAGAGACCTTCCTCGAAGCCTATCGCCGCGTCGGACCGCAGCCATTCAAGGATGCGCTTTACGGTTCCGCTGCAGAAGCCGCCTGAGGAGAATGCCATGACGAAAATCTGGAACCGCGACGGCTTCGTGGAAAACGATGCCTGGGTGATCGAAACGGAAGAGGTGAAGGCCGCAGCAGATCAGAAGCCGGTGTTGCCGCTTGCCGATTTCCTGGTTCGTGCCGCCGAAAGCAACGATATCGGTCTCGGTGTTCTGATTACACCGGCGGATGATGTCATCCAGCTCGGCCCCTATCTCGACCGTATCGACCTTGTCGCCATAAGCTTCCCGGCCTTCAATGACGGCCGTGGTTTCAGCCACGCCTCGCTGCTGCGCAGCCGCCTCGGTTTTGCCGGCGAGGTGAGGGCGGTTGGCGATGTGCTGATCGATCAGGTGCCGCTGATGCTGCGCACGGGATTTACCAGCTTTGCCGTGACGAACGGTACGGCCATTCGCCGCCTGTCGGAAAATCGCCTGCCGGAAATACCGGTCTATTACCAGCCGACAGCCAAACCGGCAGCAGTTGGCGAGGCCTATAGCTGGCGTCGGCGTGCGTCCCTGTGACACGTTGCGCGGAAATATGATTTTTTGATACATATTTCCTGAGCACATAGCAGTTCTGACATTCTCATGCCTTCAAACCTCGGCAAAAATGGTATAATTGCCCGGTTGGAGAATGTCGCTTATCGAATGAGAATGGACGGAACCTGAAATGAACGCGCCAGCCAAGACGGAAGATTTCGCGATCAAGATACCCGACGGTGTTTACGCCGAGACGGTTTTATCGGTGGAACACTATACGGATCACCTGTTCCGTTTCCGCATGACGCGTCCGGCCGGCTTCCGTTTCCGCTCCGGCGAATTCGCCATGATCGGCCTGATGGTCGGCGACAAGCCGATCTACCGCGCCTATTCCATCGCCAGCCCCGCCTGGGACGAGGAACTGGAATTCTTCTCGATCAAGGTTCCGAATGGTCCGCTGACATCGCATCTTCAGGCGATCAAGCCCGGCGATACCGTCCTGATGCGCAAGAAGCCGACAGGCACGCTGGTTCTGGATGCGCTGACACCCGGCAGACGGCTTTACATGTTCTCCACCGGCACCGGCATCGCGCCTTTCGCGAGCCTGATCCGCGATCCCGAGACCTACGAGAAGTTCGAAGAGGTCATCCTGACCCATACCTGCCGTGACGTGGCCGAGCTGAAATATGGCTTCGATCTGGTCGAGGAAATCAGGAACCACGAATTCCTGAACGAAATCGTCGGCGACAAGCTCAAGCATTATGCGACCGTCACCCGTGAGGACTACCCCTTCCAGGGACGGATCACCACGCTGATCGAAAACGGCAAGCTGTTTGCCGATCTCGGTGTTCCCGCTCTCGATCCGGCCGTCGATCGCGGCATGATCTGCGGTTCCTCCGCCATGCTGAAGGATACCAAGGAACTGCTTGAAAAGGCTGGCCTCACCGAAGGCGCGAACAACAAGCCCGCCGAATTTGTGATCGAGCGCGCTTTCGTCGGCTGACGGAGGCGTTTCTCCCGTAACGAATAAAAAAGGAGGCCCACAAGGCCTCCTTTCTGTTTTAAGGCTTATGCGGGGAGACGAAACAGCAAGTCGTCCAGCTGGAACATCCGCAGGCGACGACGCGTTAGCGTTCGAAAGAAATCGAACCTGCGAAGTCGTCCAATGGGAAAAACAGAGAGAATCCGCACCACAATCATTGCCTTGGCGGCAAGCCTGTTTGCCGCGCTGCCCGCTCTTGCCGATGAAAGCGCTTTTCTGTCTTCCCTTCAGGGCACATGGACGGGCAAGGGGACGGTGATCACCCGCATCGGCGCGCCGGCCATCAACGTCAACTGCACGCTGAACTCCGATGCCCGGCAGACCGCGCTGCGCATGTCAGGCACCTGCCGCGGGCTTCTGGTGGTGAAGCGCGCTATCGCCGCCGATCTGGCTGCAAGCGGCGCACGTTACAGCGGCACCTATACCGGTCCATCCGGCCGCCCTTCGGCACTGGCCGGCAATCGCCGCGGAAATTCGATCAACCTCACCGTTCGCTGGAACCGCGATATCAACGGGGACCGCGTCGCTGCCATGACGATCGAAAAGATCGGCAATAACGGCCTGCGGCTGCGCACCACCGACAGGGACGGCAGGACCGGCAAGACGGTGGTGACGAGCGATATCAGTCTGGTGCGGTGACTATATTCCACCGATCTTGACGAACCGGATGAGAGACCCGGTTCTCACCTGAATTCGAGCAGCAGAGGGCGATGATCAGAAACCTCGGGTTGTCTTACAACGTCGAAGTGATCAATCGTCACTGCCGAATTGACCAGCATGTAGTCCGCATAACGGTTCTGCTTGGTATAGTGCGAGGTGCGGGTATCGGTATAGCCGCGTGTCGTGACGAGTTCGATGAGATCAAGCTCTTTCAGAACAGTGAATGTCTCACTGTCCGGCAGAACGTTGAAATCGCCGCAGACGACGATCCGGTCACCATCCTGCGCGATATTCCTGACGAGCTGGACGAGACGCTTTGTCTGCGCCAGCCGTGCGGGGCTATCGTGTTTGCCCTCAAGGTCCCGCAGGCCGTGCATATGGGCGATGACCGCCGGCTGGCCGTTTCTGAAATCGAAGACACGAATGGCATGGGCGGTGCGCGATCGCGGATGGTCGCCGTATCCATCCGCTGAAAAGCTACCGTGAACGAAACCTTGCGCCTGCGCGATGACGGCTATGGATTTACGAATGAAGGTCGCCAGTCCCCATTGCGAGGGATAGCGCACCTCGCCGTGCCAGAGATCACCCTGAGCCGCCGGGCAAAAGACCGCCACATGATCGGGCAGGGCGTCCGAGACATCCCGCAGGAAGTTCGCCCGCTGCGGCAGTTCGATGCCATGGTCGCGATAGGTCAGCCAGTCCTGCGTGGCGGCCGGCGTATGCACCACTTCCTGCAGGCACAGAATATCGGGATCGGATGAGGACAGATAGGCAAGAAGCTCGTCGTTCAGCTTCCCACCCCAGCCGTTCAGGCAGATCAGACGCATTCGCGCTCCATCGCTAGCGGATTACCCGATCCGGTTTAGCATGGAGCCGATGGCGATCAATCCTGCTCCCCCGTTTTTCCGAACCTGAGCTGCAACCATCAAACAATAAAGGCCCGGATTGCTCCGGGCCTTTGCCTGTTCCTTCGGGCCGAGTGCTTTACTCGGCCGCCTCGGCATAGTCCTCCATCGGAGGGCAGGTGCAGATGAGGTTGCGGTCGCCATAGACATTGTCGATGCGGTTGACCGGCGACCAGTATTTGTCGATGCGGAAGGCGCCGGGCGGGAAGCAGCCCTTTTCGCGGCTATAGGGACGATCCCATTCCCCGACCAAGTCTTCCACCGTGTGCGGCGCGTTCTTCAGCGGATTGTTGGTCTTGTCCGCGCGGCCTTCTTCGATGTCGCGGGCCTCCTCGCGGATCGCCAGCATGGCATCGCAGAAACGGTCGATTTCCGCCTTGGTCTCGGATTCCGTCGGCTCGATCATCAGCGTGCCGGCCACCGGCCAGCTCATGGTCGGCGCGTGGAAACCGCAATCGACGAGGCGTTTTGCCACATCGTCCACCGTCACGCCGCAGCTGTCGGCGAGCGGGCGGGTGTCGATGATGCATTCATGCGCCACGCGACCGGTCTCGGACTTGTAGAGCACGTCGTAAGCGCCCTTCAGCCGCTCGGCGATGTAGTTGGCGTTGAGGATCGCCACCTTGGTCGCCTGCGTCAGCCCTTCGCCGCCCATCATCAGGCAATAGCTCCAGGAAATCGGCAGGATCGACGGCGAACCGAAAGGAGCCGCCGAAACCGCGCCCTCACGACCGTCCGTCGCCGGATGGCCAGGCAGGTGAGGCGCCAGATGCGCCTTGACGCCGATCGGGCCCATGCCCGGGCCGCCGCCGCCGTGCGGAATGCAGAAGGTCTTGTGCAGATTGAGGTGCGAAACGTCGGAGCCGATATCGCCGGGGCGGGCAAGGCCGACCATGGCGTTCATGTTGGCGCCGTCGAGATAGACCTGTCCACCATGCTTGTGGGTGATCTCGCAAATCTCGCGAACCGTCTCCTCGAACACGCCGTGGGTGGACGGATAGGTGATCATGCAGCATGAGAGGTTTTCCGCATACTGCTCTGCTTTTGAACGGAAATCATCGATATCGACGTCGCCGTTTTCACGTGCCTTCACCGGCACTACCTTCATGCCCGCCATCTGCGCCGAGGCTGGGTTTGTACCATGCGCGGACGTCGGAATGAGGCAGATATCGCGATGCGTATCGCCATTGGCGAGGTGGTAGTTGCGGATGGTCAGAAGGCCCGCATATTCTCCCTGCGCGCCGGAATTCGGCTGCATGGAGAAGGCGTCATAACCCGTGACCGAGCACAGTTTTTCCGAGAGATCATCGATCATCTCCTTGTAGCCAAGCGCCTGATTGGCCGGCACGAAGGGATGGATGTCGGAAAATTCCGGCCAGGTGATCGGCAGCATTTCCGCCGTGGCGTTCAGTTTCATGGTGCAGGAACCGAGCGGGATCATCGAGCGGTCAAGCGCCAGATCGCGGTCCGAAAGACGGCGGATGTAGCGGGTCATCTCGCTTTCGGCACGGTTCATGTGGAAGATCGGATGCGTCATGTACTGGCTGGTGCGCAGCAATTCCTTCGGCAGACGATAGTCCGGCTCGAAATCCGAAATCGAGAAATTGCCGCCGAAAGCACGCCAGACGGCCTCAAGCGTTGCCGGGCGCGTGCGCTCGTCAAGGCTCATGCCGATCTTTGTCGCGCCGACCTTGCGCAGGTTCACGCCTTCCGCCACGGCCGAGCGCAGGATGACGCCCTGCATGTGGCCGACTTCGACGGTAATCGTGTCGAAGAAAGTCTCCGGTTCGATAGTGTAACCGAGCTTCTCCAGCCCCTTGGCCATCAGCACGGCTTTCTGGTGGGTCTGCTGGGCAATCGCCTTGATGCCCTGCGGGCCATGGAAGACGCCGTACATGGAGGCCATGACGGCGAGCAGCACCTGCGCCGTGCAGATGTTCGACGTCGCCTTTTCGCGGCGGATATGCTGCTCGCGGGTCTGTAGCGACAGTCGATAGGCGCGGTTGCCGCGCGCATCGACCGAGACGCCGACCAGACGACCGGGCATGGAACGCTTGTGCGCATCCTTCACGGACATGTAAGCCGCATGCGGACCGCCGTAGCCGACCGGAACGCCGAAACGCTGCGAGGAGCCGATGGCGATGTCAGCGCCCATTTCGCCGGGAGATTTCAGAAGCGTCAGCGCCAGAAGGTCGGCGGCGACGGCGGCAATCGCGCCCGTCTGGTGCAGACGGGAAATCAGGCCGGAGAAATCGCTGACATGGCCGTGGGTGCCGGGATACTGGAAGATTGCGCCGAACACGTCGACGGGATCGAGATCGGTGAACGGATTGCCGACAATTACCTTCCAGCCGAGCGGGGCCGCGCGGGTCTCGATCAGCGCGATGGTCTGCGGGTGGCAATTGGCGTCAACGAAGAAGGCAGTCGCCTTGGACTTTGCGACGCGCTGGCACATGGCCATGGCTTCGGCAGCGGCGGTCGCTTCATCGAGCAGCGATGCATTGGCGACATCGAGGCCGGTCAGATCGCAGACCATGGTCTGGTAGTTCAGCAGCGCCTCAAGGCGGCCCTGGCTGATTTCCGGCTGGTAGGGCGTATAGGCCGTGTACCAGGCCGGGTTTTCCAGAATATTGCGCTGGATGACCGGCGGCGTGATGGTGCCGTAATAGCCCTGGCCGATCAGCGAGGTCAGGACCTGGTTCTTGTTGGCCGTCTCGCGAAGACGATCCAGCGCCTCGCGTTCGGTCAGCGCCGCACCCCAGGTGAGCGGCACCTTCTGGCGGATCGAGGAGGGAACGGTGGCGTCGATGAGCGCGTCGAGGCTCTTATAGCCGACGACCTTCAGCATCTCAGCCATTTCCGACGGCGACGGCCCGATGTGACGCCGGTTGGCGAAATCATAGGGCTGATAGTCGGTGAAATGGAATTCGGTGGGCGTCGTCATTACGCGATCAGCTCCTTGTAGGCTGCTTCGTCGAGCAGCGTATCGGCATCTGCGGCGTTGGAAAGTTTGAGCTTGAAGAACCAGCCAGCACCCTGCGGGTCCGAATTGACCAGCGAGGGGTCATCGACGATGGCCTGGTTGATCTCGACCACTTCGCCATCCAGCGGACAATAGACGTCGGACGCCGCCTTGACGGATTCAACGGTTGCGGCCTCGCCATCCTTGGCGAAGGTTGCGCCCACTTCCGGCAATTCAACGAAAACGAGATCGCCAAGCTGTTCAGCGGCGTGGCTGGTGATGCCGACGGTTGCGACATCGCCTTCGAACTTCAGCCATTCGTGTTCTGCGGTAAATTTCAGCATCGTATTCTCTCCGGAGATGGGATGAAATTATCGTTTATAGGTGGGCTTGATGAAGGGCAGGGCGGCGACGATGACGGGCAGGTACTTGCCGCGCACTTCCGCGAAGATCGCCGTGCCGGGAGCAGCTTGGGAAACAGGCACGTAACCCATGGCGACCGGACCTTCGACCGAGGGGCCGAAACCGCCCGACGTCACTTCACCGATTTCCGTCTTGCCTTCGGCATCTGCGAAAAGCTTCGAATGGCCGCGCACCGGCGCCTTGCCCTCGGGCTTCAGGCCGACGCGGCGGCGCGAGGTGCCGTCCTTGAGTTCGCCAAGAATGCGCTCCGCCCCCGGAAAACCGCCTTCACGATCACCACCGGCGCGGCGCGCCTTCTGGATCGCCCATTCCAGCGAGGCTTCGATCGGGGAGGTCGTGGTGTCGATATCGTTGCCGTAGAGACAAAGGCCGGCCTCAAGACGCAGGCTGTCGCGCGCACCAAGCCCGATGGCTTCGCAATCGGGATGTTCGAGCAGGGCTTTGGCGATTTCCTCCGCCTTGTCGGCGGGTACCGAGATTTCAAAGCCGTCTTCACCGGAGTAACCGGAGCGCGAGACGATGCAGGCCACATCGTGCAGCGGCACTTCCTGCACGTCCATGAATTTCATCTCCGAAACGCCCGTCCACAGTTCGGCCAGCACCTCTTCGGCACGCGGTCCCTGCAGCGCGATCAGGGCGCGGTCATCGAGAAGGGTGATCTCGCAGGTGTCGGAAAGATGCGCCTTCATATGGGCGACATCGGCATCCTTGCAGGCGGCGTTGACAACGACGAAGAGGTGATCGCCACGGTTGGTGATCATCAGGTCGTCGAGGATACCGCCGTTTTCATCGGTGAAGAAACCGTAGCGCTGGCGGCCTTCCTTGAGACCGAGAATATCGACCGGCACCAGCTTTTCGAGCGCAAGTGCGGCATCTTCATTGTTGCCGGACTTCGCCTTCAGGATCACTTGACCCATATGGGACACGTCGAACAGGCCGGCGGAGGTGCGGGTCTGAAGATGTTCCTTCAGCACGCCGGCCGGATATTGCACCGGCATGTCGTAACCGGCAAACGGCACCATGCGGGCGGCAAGCGAAAGATGCAGGGAATGCAGCGGCGTGATTTGAAGCTCGGCGGTATCGTCCAAGGACGCCTCCAGGGTTGCGCGAAAGATCGCGCGGGCTCAGGTCATGACGCGAAAAACGCGCCGGGTTCAAGAGCCCCCTCTGTCCTTGTCGCCTGAGATTGTTATCCCTTCGGCGAGCCGTCCTTATGAAAGGTGGCTTCTCTCCAGAGTTCCGTCGTCACCGCTGGTCCTTTTGCCTGAGAGTTTCCGGGGCGGTTGCTCCTTCGGCACCGCAGTGAAGCGGTTTCTCCCAACGATGATGCGACGCTCATTATCTGCGAAGCCCCGCTGTTGGCAAGGACCAAATGACGCATCTGAACAGATTCTTGCTCCATCTGCGCCATTGCCACCGCAATACGTGGCCGCGTTCCGCAAGCACGGCTTCTTTCAATCGGATTTCTTCTCCGGCAGGCCCTTGTGTTTCGTTGAGGCGAAATCCGCAAGTTCCTTTTCTGTCATGGACTTCTCCATGCTTTTTGAAGCACCTTTTAAACTGGATTTCTTCACGTCGCCGCGTTTGGCGGCCAGTGCCGCGCCCGCGGCTTTCTGCTGGGCTTTCGATTTGGCTGGCATGTCGGATCTCCCTTGAAACATCGTTTCGACAGGAAAATGCCCCCTTGTGTCGATTGTTCCCTTGCAAGTGTTAAGCCTGCGGCAAAATTCCCCTTTGAAACGGCAGGAAAGCGGGATATCGCCTAGACCATGAATGCAAATCGAAAACCATGGCTGACGGGGATGGAGAAAATGCTTCGCATTTTCTGCGCGACCCTGATGTTGTCGCTCGGTTTTGCCCATAAGCCGGCGCTTGCCGTGGCGCCTGCCGTTGCCCTGGACGAGAGTTACCGGCTGCCGGACGGCACCTTTGCGGAAATCTGCCTTGGCCACGGTGATGGCGTCAACGCTTCCCATCCCGGCAACGATCAGCCCCATTCCGGCGATGCCATCCTGTTCTGCGAGGCCTGTCTGCTGGCCTCGTCCATTCTTCTGCCTGTGCCCGATACAGCGGGCTGGCTGAAGACGGAATTTGCCTGGCTCGACAATCGTCTGGCCGCTGAATGGAGCTTCCGCTCCGTTCTGACGATCCGCAAACCGGCCGCGCGCGGCCCGCCGTCCCTGTCCGCCTGATTATTCGTTTTACGGGATCATCGCCGCCGGCTGGCGGCACGGAGCGGCTGCCGGGCCCTGAGGGGCGCAGTCGCAGGGACAAGCAAATGAAAACCACCAAGATCATCACCTGCACTCTCTTCGCCGCATCGGTTTCGACCGCACCGGCTTTCGCCCACGCCACGTTTGTGGACGGTTCGGCCGAACAGGACAGCACCATCGTTGCCGCCCTTCAGGTGCCCCATGGCTGCGACGGCGGGCTTGCCACGACAGAGGTGCAGATCAAGCTGCCGGAAGGCTTCATCTCCGCCAAGCCGCAGCCCAAGGCCGGCTGGGAGCTGGAGATCATCAAAGGCGACTACCAGAAGGTTTACAAGAACCACGGCAAGGAGATCAAAAGCGGTCCGGTCGAAATCCGCTGGAAGGGCGGCGAGCTGCCGGACGAGTTCTACGACACTTTCGCCGTGCAGGGAAAAATCTCCGGCATCGAGGTCGGGCAGGATCTGCCCTTCAAGATAACGCAGCTGTGCGGTGACAAGGGCAAGGTATCCTGGGATGAGGTTGCCGCCGCAGGTGTCGATCCGCATTCTCTGAAAAGCCCGGCGCCGACCATCAGGGTTGCGGCGAAGGCCCATGCCGGCGGCCATGATCACGCCGCCATGGATATGGATGTCGTGAAGGCCGGCAGCCTCGAAGTATCGGGCGGCGCGACCAAGGCCATGTTGCCGGGCCAGCCGGTAGGGGGCGGTTACGTGACGATCAAAAATGCCGGCGATAGCGACGACAAGCTCATTGGCGTCGAATCCGCCGCGGCAGGCCGGGCCGAAATTCACGAAATGGCCATGGTCAACGACGTCATGAAGATGCGCAAGCTGGATGACGGTATCGTCATCCCCGCCGGCCAGACGGTGGAGCTGAAGCCCGGCGGCCTGCACATGATGTTCTTCGACGTGAAGAAGCCCTTTGCCGAGGGCGATAAGGTGCCGGTAACGCTCATCTTCGAAAAGGCGGGCAAGGTTGAGATCGTGCTCTCGACGGGCGCGGCCAAGGGCGGTGACGACAAGAGCGGGCACCAGCACAACTGACAGTAAAAAGAGGCTGCCGGAATGCAATACCTATCCGGCAGCCTCAGTTTTTTCGGCCATTCTTATTTTGTAACGGTCAGCCTGGCCTGCATGCCTGCTTCGTAGTGACCCTTGATGTTGCAGAAGAGGAGATAGGTGCCGGGCGCAAGCTTCGCCTTCAGCCGCCCGTCGCCGCCAGGCTTCAGATCGGCCACTTCACCAAGGTTCTTCAGCTGTTTTTCATCGACGCGATGCCCCGTCGTGTTCAGGGGGATTTTTTCGTCGGCCGACCTCAGCTTCACGAGGATAATCTCGTGCCGCTCGCTCATGGCGTCATTATGCACCTGAAATACCGCGTCTCCGGCTTTGACCGTCTTCTGGTCGAGGGCAAGGGTCATGGGCCCTCCGCCTTCACCGCCTTCCGTCACTTTTATGGTGGTGGCAGCAAAAGCAGGCGCTGATACCATCAGCAAAGTAGCGAGGGCGGTTGCGTGGCGGATCGATAATGTCATGACGCTCCTCCAGTGGACACTGGAGGATTAGGATTTCCAACTGACAGCAACCTGAACGAGTGAAATTAAACTGACATAAATGAAGCGATACATCCAAAATTATTTATATCTATAAGATATTAAATAGTTTTTTTACTTTCATTCTCTTCGTATGCCTGCAGGGCCTGCTCAAGAGTTGCCTGCTGTTCGTGGCGCTGGCTTGCGGCTGTCAGAAAATAAAGCGTCAGCGCCGGCGGCTTGATGGCCGTCATCAGGGCTCTAAGCTGGAAATCGTCGCCGTTTTCGGCCTTGCGCGCCAATTCGTGAATGGCTTCTTCCACCTCGCTCCTGCGCGGCACGCGCTGCGACGGCTTCACGGCTTCCAGCGCATAGGCTGCCGTATTCGCAGAAACGGAAAGAACCTGTGTCATCCAACCCCCGGCAATCTTCACTGACCCTTAAAGGCTGGAGATTAACACCGGCGCCTTGTTGGAAGGCTAAATCGCGGGCGTGCAATTTAATCGTATTTTAATGGCCGAAAGCGCCGGGCAAAGGGGTTTCACCAACCGTTCCCATGGTCTAGAAATACGTCGGACTGCCCGGTCCGGCCATTTCCCCGGAGATACAATCCCCATGCTCAATATCGCTCTTGTCGCCACAGGCGGCGCAATCGGTTCCGTTTTCCGTTATCTGGTCGGCGTGTGGAGTGTGCGACTGGCGGGGCTGAATTTCCCCTGGGGGACACTGGCGGTCAACGTGGTCGGGTCTTTCCTGATCGGTCTGCTGGTCGAGCTTGTGGCGCGTCGGCTGAACGCCTCGATGGAGATGCGCCTGTTTCTCGTCACCGGCGTACTTGGCGGGTTCACCACTTTTTCGTCTTTCTCTCTCGATGCGGTCTCGCTGTTCGAGCGTGGTGCGCTCGGGCTTTCGGCCGTTTACGTGCTTGCAAGCCTTGTGGTTTCCATCGCCGCGGTTTTCGCCGGGCTGGCCTTGGGCCGCAGTTTGTTCTAAAGGCTTGGTCCAAACGGCGCGCCGGTCAATAGGGCGCGCGATCAGGACAGAAAGACTGGAAATTTCATGGCAGGTATCGAGCATATCAAGGTCGAGGCCGACGAGGCCGGTATGCGCCTCGATCGCTGGTTCAAGATTCACTATCCTGGGCTTGGTTTCGGGCAGCTGCAGAAGCTGCTGCGCTCCGGCCAGGTGCGCGTGGATGGCGGCCGGGTGAAGACGGATGCGCGGGTGCAGCCGGGACAGATGGTGCGTGTGCCGCCGGTCGATTCCGATATGAAGACCAAGACCGGCCCGATCGGCTCGAAGGACCTCAAGCATTCCGAAGATGGCGAGCTTCTGGCGCGCATGCTGCTGCATGAGGATGACAAGGTCTTCGTTTTCAACAAGCCGGCCGGCATTGCCGTGCAGGGCGGTTCGGGTGTCACCCGCCATATCGATGGGCTGCTGGAAGCCTGGACCAACCAGAAGGGCGAAAAGCCGCGTCTGGTGCACCGCCTCGACCGCGATACGTCGGGCGTGCTGGTGGTTGCCCGCACCCGGGGCGCGGCGCAGAAGCTGACGGCCGCCTTCCGCGAACGCGATACTAAGAAAACCTATTGGGCGCTGGTCAAGGGCGTGCCGCGCAAGCATCAGGACAAGATTTCCACCTGGCTGGTCAAGGAACAGACGATGGATGGCGATCGCATGCGCATCGCCAAGCATGGCGAGGAGGGGGCCGACCACGCCATTTCCTATTACCGCGTCATCGATACCGCTGCGCAGAACCTCGCCTGGCTGGAAATGGAGCCCTATACCGGCCGCACCCACCAGCTGCGCGTTCATGCGCTGCATATGGGCCATCCGATCATCGGCGATCCCAAATATTACATCGACGATCCGAACTGGGATTTTCCGGGTGGTATTCAGAAGCGCCTTCACCTGCATGCGCGTCATATCGACATACCGCACCCTTCCGGCGGCCGGCTTCGGGTCAGCGCACCCCTGCCGCCGCATATGGTGCAGACCTGGAACCTGCTCGGTCTCGACGTGGCCGATGGCGATAGGGAAGACTGAAAACGATGAAGCTGGTTCTTTTCGATTGCGACGGCACGCTCGTGGACAGCGCCGGCCTGATCCATGCCGTGATGTCCGAAACCTTTGCCGATTTTGGCAAGCCGCGGCCTGATCTCTCCGAGACCAAGGCGATCATCGGCCTGACGCTGGATATCGCTATCGCCCGCATGCTCGGTAAGACGCATGTGGATGAGGAGGCGCTGGCGATGACGCGGCGTTACAGGGAAGTTTATCATCCGCTGCGCGAGCGTCCTGAAATGACGACGCCACTCTTCGACGGTATCGCGCCACTGATCGAAACGCTTTCGAAGCGGGATGACGTGCTGATCGGCGCGGTGACCGGCAAGGGCCGGCGAGGGCTCACACATATTCTCGAGACGCACGGCTTTGCCGATCACTTCATCGTCTCACGCACGGCGGATGACTGCCCCTCCAAGCCGCACCCGGCCATGGTGATGGAATGCTGCCATGAAACCGGCATGGTTCCGGCCGATACTGTCGTGATCGGCGATGCGATCTATGACATGCAGATGGCCAAGGCCGCAGGCGCGAAAGCTATCGGTGTCGCGTGGGGTTATGCCTCGGTTGACGATCTCTGGAAGGCGGGCGCCGATGCGGTCGTCAGCCACCCGCGCGAAATCCCGGCCTATGTGCCTGCCGATAATCTCTAGTGACCTTTTCTACCCGACTGATGAGGACGTGCCATGCGTGATCTCCTGAACGACCTTTCGGAGGGACTGAGCCATCCCGACCCGATCCTGCGAGCACAAATCCAGATGCAGAAGCCGTTACCGAAACGGTTCTACAAGGATGTCACCGTCGCCGAGGCGGAGGAGGGTGGCTTCACCATCCATCTTGATGGCAAGCCGCTGCGCACTCCGGCCAAGAAGCCGCTGACCGTGCCGACGCAGGCGCTTGCCAGCCTGCTTCGCGATGAATGGGATGCGCAGAAGGAAGTGGTGAACCCGGTGGTCATGCCGGTATCGCGGCATGTGAACACCGCAATCGACGGCGTCGCCACCGACACCCAGGCGGTTTTCGAGGATATCCTCCGTTTTTCCTCCTCCGATCTCCTGTGTTACCGCGCGGGCGATCCGGAAGCGCTGGTTGCGCGGCAGACGGACCATTGGGATCCGGTTCTGGACTGGGCGGCCAATGTGCTCGGCGCCCGTTTTATTCTTGTCGAAGGCGTCATGCATCGCGACCAGCCGCGTGAGGCAATCGCGGCCTTCGCGGTGACGCTGAGGAAATACGATACGCCGATTGCGCTCGCCGCACTGCACACCATGACGTCGCTGACCGGTTCCGCCATTCTGGCTTTGGCGCTGGCGGAAGGAGAGCTGACGCTGGAGGAGACGTGGGCGCTCGCCCATCTCGACGAAGACTGGACCGCCGAGCAATGGGGTGAGGACGAGGAGGCGTTGGAACGCCGTGCCGTCAGGCTCATCGACATGCGCGCCGCGCTCAACGTTCTGGAGTCGCTGAAGAGCGCCTCTTAACGTTTTTCTAACCCTGATCGCCGAACATGCGGTTACCTCACGTTAGGGGAGCCGCTGATCATGAACACCACGCTGGAACGCCTTGGCATTGTCGTGCTGGCGTGTTTCGCGCTCATGTCTTTCAGGCTGGAATCGGAAGCGACAAATACCGACCGGCTGCTTTACGATGTGCGTGGCGCATTTGTCGCCGCACGCCCGGATGTCGCGCCGGCGCTGATGCAGTCCATCCATGCGCAGGTACAGAGCGCAATCCGCACGACGGCGCGTGGCGAGACAAGGCCGCGCGTGGTGTTGACCATTCGCCTTACATCCGTCACGCGCGCCCCGTTCCTGTTCGGAGAGCGGGCCTCGGCCAAGGTGATTGTCCGTGCCGCAGCGGTGGCGACGGGTGAGGTGATCGCCGAGGCGAAATTCACCGCCACTGTCGTCAGCTTCGATAATCAGTCAATCGAGCAGGAACTCGCCTATGGCGTTGCCGAACGGGTAATCCGCGAATTCAGGCTGAGCCGCCCCGGCCCCACGACACTGGCAACCGCCCTGTTTCCGTAAATGACGAAAGGCGGGGGCGCGAAAGCCAATCGTCTGCCGTTTGCTCTGCAAACTCACCCCCCGGAAAAATCGCATCTCAACGCCTTGAAACTCACATACGTTACGTATCTTAATTGACATACGCTGCGTACGTCACTATCTCGCATACGTAACGTATGTGAAGGGGCGTTCGAAGCTTTGAAAGCAATGCTTCGCCCGTCCATTGCCACTCAGCCACAAAGAGAGATGCAAATGACTAAACGCGAAGCGATTTTCCCCGCCAACAGGCACGCGCTATACGAAGAGCACGGCTATTCCGCGGCTATTCGATCCGGTGACCTCCTTTTCGTTTCCGGTCAGGTTGGCAGCCGTGCCGATGGAACGCCTGAACCAGACTTTGAACGTCAGGTCCGGCTGGCCTTTGAAAATCTCAAGGCCACGCTCGCTGCAGCGGGTTGCACCTTCGACGATATCGTGGATGTGACGACGTTCCACATAGACCCGGAAAACCAGTTCGGAACGATCATGACCGTCAAGCAGGAGATTTTCAGCAAGTCGCCTTACCCGAACTGGACTGCTCTGGGTGTCAACTGGCTCGCCGGCTTCGATTTCGAGATCAAGGTCATCGCCCGCATCCCGTAATGTCGGGTCAGGCCCGAAACGGCGGCGCTGCAAGCGCGCCGCCGGCTTGCTTTCCATCCTTATCCGAGACGGTCGGCATGCCACTTCAGATGGTCGTCCATGAAGGTGGAGATGAAATAATAGGAGTGGTCGTAGCGATCGTGCATGCGCAGCGTCAGGCCGATATCCGTGCCCTTGATCGCTTCTTCGAACAACCAGGGGCGCAGACCCTTTTCAAGGAAACTGTCGGCCTTGCCCTGATCGATCAGGAATTCAGGAAAACGCGCACCATCCTCGACCAGCGAGCAGGCGTCATATTGGCGCCATGCGGCCCGGTCGGCACCGAGGTATTTTTCCAGCGCCGGTTCGGACCAGTCGGCGGAAGAGGGGGCGACAATCGGCGCAAAGGCGGAGCAGCTTTTGAACCGGTCGGGATTCCTGAGCGCGATGGTCATCGCGCCATGGCCGCCCATCGAATGACCGAAGATGCCCTGGCGGCTCATGTCCGCGCGGAAATGCTGGCCGATAAGGGCTGACAGCTCTTCCGTGACATAGCTGTACATATGGTAGTGCTCCGACCACGGTTCCTGCGTGGCGTCGAGATAAAAGCCGGCGCCCTTGCCCATCTGCCAGTTGGTCAGCTCGTCCGGCACGTCATTGCCGCGCGGACTCGTATCCGGGCAGACGATGATGAGACCGAGTTCCGAGGCCATGCGGCGATATTCGCCCTTTTCCATCACATTGGCATGGGTGCAGGTGAGGCCGGAAAGATACCAGAGAACCGGGCAGGGCTCGTGGATCGCCTTCGGCGGCACATAGACCGCAAAGGTCATTTCGCATTTCAGGGTTTCGGATGTGTGCGAAAACACGCCCTGCATGCCGCCAAAGGCCGTATTTTGCGAAATGATGTTCATGAAGCCATTCCTTTAAGAAAGTTCCCGGTTCAGCCCGCAAGCGAGACAGCGGCATTGACCGCCGCCGCCACCAGAACCGTGTTGAAGAAGAAAGAAACGATGGAGTGCAGCAGCGTCACCTTGCGCATGGCGGTGGTGGTCACGCCCACATCCGATGTCTGTGCCGTCATGCCGATCACCACGGCAAAATACAGGAAGTCATAACCGCATGGCTCCTTCGTCGCCGGAAAATCCATGCCACCGCGATGCTGGCGCTTGCCGTCCAGCGTCGCCGGCCGCCAGTATAGATGCGCATAGTGCAGGGCGGTCATGGTGTGGATTGTCAGCCAGCCGAAGATCACCGAGGCAAAGGCGATAAACAGGGTCCAGACCGTTTCGCCCGTATGGTTGAGCGCCTGAAACAGCGAGACGACGGCAACGCCGACCGCAAGCAGCGTGACGGCAATGATGGCGATCGCCGGAAGATCGTCGCTATCGGCATGGGCCTTCAGATGCTGCGCCGTCAGTCCCGGCAGGCGAAGGGCAACCAGCGCCAGATAGGTCAGGAAAAAGAAAACGGCGGCAATCTCTATGGCAAGGGCAGGGGCAAATGCCAGCGCCAGCGCGAGGCTGAAGGCGCCGACGAGAAAGGCAATGACGAAAGGCCGATGGCGACGATAGGCATCGCCGCCGGGATTAACCGGGCCCTTGGGGTTGGCTGGGCCCTTGGGGCTGGCTGGACTCTTCGGATTTGCCGGGGTCATGGGCGACGCCTTTCTGTTTGCAGTGTCACTTTTTGACACGGCGGCAGAAACGGTCAAGCGTCTCCAGAAAGGCGGAGCGGTCACGCGGTGAAAAGGCGGCGTTATATCCCTTGCTTTCACCCGTTTCGCGCAGATGCGCGCCAAGATCACGCATCGCGGTCGCCATGCCGATATTCGACTGGTCGAAGACGCGCCCCGTCGGTCCCGTCACCAGAGCACCCTTGGCGACGCAGCGTCCGGCGAGCGGCACATCGGCGGTGATGACGATATCGTTTTCGCCGGCATGTTCGGCAATCCAGTCATCCGCCGCATCGAAACCGGCCGACACGATGACGTTTTTCACCATCGGATCACGCGAGGGGCGCAGGCCGGAATTGGCGACGAAGGTCACCTCCAGCCCGTGCCGCTCCGCCACTTTCAGGATCTCCGGCTTCACGGGGCAGGCATCGGCATCGACATAGATTTGCGGGTTTTTCGACATGGGCACTCTTTTGGACAATTCCTGCGATGCTTTTAAGGGCAAATACGGCAATTACCAAGCCTGCTTTCGCCGAAATGCCAGCTTGCTGGCTGGGCAGGGGCGGGGGCTTGCGATCATCCTGCAACTCACGTACGTTCACTATATGTTCTTTTTTTGGGGGAGGGTTCCGATGCTGGAAGAATTCATCGTGCAGGCCAAATCCGCGACCTATGTCGGCGGCGGCAGCAAATCCAGGACCTCCACCCGCAAGGGGTCGCATGATCTCACTTACCGGCAGGGTGAGTGGGACTATATCGACAGCTATTTCGGCGGGACCGATTTCATCGGGCAGGAGGTGATCTGGCATGAGGGCGTCGCGCTCTGGGCGATGAATTATTATGGCCGCATCCTGAGGCCGGACATGATCGACGGCATGATTGCCGGCAGGGTCATTCAGACATCGCTTTCCGCACTTTATCAGGAGGGCCGGTTTCTTGGCGGTTTCACCCATCACGTCGGGGAGCTGGTCTATGTCGATACGAATGCGGGTGAAGCCCGGTCCTTCACGGGCGTCGAGAGGATTTACCGGGGCGGCGTCGAGACATACCGGCTTGACTATCACGGCGGGATGATAAAGCCCTAGATTAAAGACACTGCCATCGACAGGATGCACAATGGCAAATGGCGACGTTCAGTATTTCAAGGCGACACTCTATTTCGACAGCGAGCCCGGGATTTCGGAGGAGAGCCTGACGAAGGCCTGGGGCGCGGAAGGCTATGAATGCGAGTTGGTGAACGACAAGGGTGTCTTTGACGGCCTTCGCGGTGCGACCAGAGTTTTTGTCGGTACGCCGGAACCGGTAACGGCTCGGCTTGCGCCGGCGCATTATCCGGCAGTCGCACAGGCTGACGTCGACTGGTCGTCGCTCTTTTGCGTCGATGCAAAAGCGGCATATGACGATCTACGCCAGGCCACACACCAGTGCGAGTTCGGACTTTTCATCATCGCGGATGAGGATAATCCTGAAATCGCCCACAACGAGATCGCCTCGACCCTGCTTGGCATCCATCAGGTCGCCCCAATGCGGGCCGTCGTGTTGCATTACCTGGACATGGTCGTCGGCCGCGCCAATCTGGATGACTATCTGAACTATGCAAACAGCCATCTAGATCAACCGCAGCAAATGGCTGCGATGCTCGCCTTCGGAGCCTTTGTGACGGAGGAGGGCGAGGCGATCACAGCCTGGACGACGGGCCTGAACCGTTTCGGACAGACGGATATTCTCTACGAAATGAAGGCCGGCGACGCCACACAAGCGCTTCTGACCATATTCGGCCTGGCGCATCTCGTGGTCAGCGGAAGGCGGCGGTTTGCCGCCGGTGAAGCCATCACCTCTCTCGACCTTCTCGCGCGGCTGGAGCCTGCCGAACTGCACGGCCAGCCCATGCTGCGTGTCGTGCGGCACGGCGCGGAGTAACGGTCTCGTTTGCGGGCAGTCGGGAGCGATGATGGTTCACCGCCCCCGTTTTTCGTTATCGGTTCAGCCGGGCTGCTTCGTCTTGCGCAGATAGGGAAGAACCGTGTCGTAGGAGCCGAAACGGGCAATTGCATCTTCGTTGGAGACGGCGGCGGTGATGATGACGTCTTCGCCCTGTTTCCAGTTGGCCGGCGTCGCCACCTGATGCCTGGACGTCAGCTGGATGGAATCGATGGCACGGAGAATTTCCTCGAAGTTGCGGCCGGTGGTCATCGGGTAGGTGAGGACCAGCTTGATCTTCTTGTCGGGACCAATGACGAAGACCGAGCGCACCGTCGCATTGTCGGCCGGCGTGCGGCCTTCGGAACTGTCTCCGGCCCCGGCGGGCAGCATGTCATAGAGCTTCGCCACCTTCAGGTCCTTGTCGCCGATCAGCGGATAATCGACATTGAAGCCGGTCGCGGTGCGGATATCGTTCTTCCATTTCTCGTGGCTTTCGACCGGGTCGACCGAAATGCCGATGATCTTCACGCCGCGCTTTTCGAATTCCGGCTGCAGGCCACCCATTGCACCCAGCTCGGTGGTGCAGACCGGCGTGAAATTCTTCGGATGGGAAAACAGCACCGCCCAGCCGTCACCGATCCAGTCGTGAAAGCTCACCGGACCATGGGTGGTCTCGGCGGTAAAATCCGGTGCTATGTCGTTGATACGCAGGCTCATATGGTGGTTCTCCCTAATGATTTGAACTGAAATCCTGATGGTTTTCGGCAATCCGTTTCCGGCGCCGGAGCTTAGAGTGTCGGCGTGAAATGACCAGTCTTTTATCGTGCGCCTCCGGCATTGCCGAGCAGCGGAAGTTTGCGAAGTTCCCGCGAAAGCTCGATGACGCTCCATGGCAGATATTCGGTTATGGCCAGTCCGACGATGTCCGACACGGACGATATCGACAGAAGAATCTGCTGGATTTGCGACAGGGTCATGCGACCTTTGGCCACGCCGTCAAACGCGCCCGGCCGGGCGGACGGATTGCGGAACAGAAGAAAATCATAAAGGCCCGGATCGAGCACATCGAGGTCGAAGTGGATTGCCGCATGTTTCAGGCCGTGCGCCTTCAACCACGCCGTCACCGGTGCGACGCCATTTTGCAGGTCCTCCGGAGAAAGACGGGCAATACCGTGTTTTGTGATGAAGTCGGTTTCGTAAGGCGTCGTCTCCGTCAATCCGACATAAAGCACGTTTTTCGGTTTCACCCGGTTCGGAACGGTCGCGACGAAATCCGCGTCACCTTCGCCCATCAATATCGCAAGCAGGTGCGCATGGGCGTTTGGATATTGCCCCGCTGTCATAATGTCAGGATGGGCGTCGATCCAGATCACCGCCAGATCGTCCCGCTAGCGGCTGTTGAGATAGGAGACGGGGCCGAGATTGACGAGGCAGTCACCGCCAAGCGTGACGATGGCGTCGGGATTATGCCTGCCGATCGCCGCATGAACCTGATCGAGAATGGCAAGGTTCACCTCGCGGGATATTATGCCGGCACTGACCGGACGCGCGCCGCTGTCAGCCGGCGGCGGAACGGCGATGGTTTCCACCGGGCCTTCCGGGTCTGGCGCAATGGCCGAAAGAACCCGGCCGCCAATATAATAATCCGGGTTATCGCCGCCTTGCCAAAGGGGCAGGTTGAGGCGAAGCACGTTTCTGGGGTCGATCATCGGTCGGATCCTCTGTAGCAGGCGTCATATCGGTCATGGTGACCGGCAAAGCGGGCAGGGAGGCGCCGCCTGCCGCTTCCTGCCTGATATAGGTCGGTAAAGCCGCGTGCCAATGACATCCCGTCACAACAGGCAGTCGACGGTCAAAATCGTCGACAACACCGGTTGAATGTCGCAGGCGCCGCCGTTATTCCGGAATGGATCGGGGACCATTCATGACAACATCCTCTGCGCCGGTTTCAGCGGCAGTTCGGGCACGCATACCGCCCACCGTATGGGTTCTTGGTTTCGTCAGCCTGCTGATGGATATCTCCTCGGAGATGGTGCAGACGCTGTTGCCCTATTATCTCGTCTCGGGGCTCGGTGCGTCCGCTGTCACGGTCGGTTTCATCGAAGGCCTGTCGGTCGCCATCGCGACCACTACCAAGCTGTTCTCCGGGATCATCGCGGACTGGACGCGGCGGCGGAAAATGCTCGCCGTGCTTGGATATGGTCTTGGCGCCATTTCCAAACTCGCCTTTCCCTTCGCCACTTCGCTCGGCTGGATTGTCGCTGCCAAGTCGGTGGATCGGGTCGGCAAGGGCATTCGCGGAACACCGCGTGACGCCCTCATCGCCGATGTGACCCCCGCTGAAATCCGAGGAGCGGCCTTCGGGCTGCGAAAGTCGCTCGATACGGTCGGCGGTTTCATCGGGCCGCTGGCGGCCATGGCGCTGATGTTTGCGCTGAGTGAAAATGTTCTCGCCATTTTCTGGATCGCGGTCATCCCGGCTTTCCTGTCGGTCTTCATTCTCATGATCGGCGTCAAGGAGCCGGATGCACCGGCACAAACGAAAGCGGAAAAGCCGTTTCGGACCGCCGATTTTGCAAAGCTAAACCCGGCGGTCTGGATCGTCATCTTCGGGGCGTCGCTCCTGACCTTTGCACGGTTCAGCGAAGCGTTCCTGCTGCTGAAATCCGAAGAGGCGGGGTTCAGGCCGGCATGGATACCCGTCACCATGGTCATCATGCACGCCGTCTACGGCCTGACGGCCTATCCCGCCGGACGGCTTTCGGACCGGATCGGCCGGTCGGGAATTCTCGCCGCAAGCGTGGCGGTGCTGGCCGCATCCTATCTTGCGCTCGCTTTTGCCAATTCCATCCCGCTGTTCCTGACCGGAATTCTGCTGTGGGGGCTACATATGGGCCTGTCCCAGGGTTTGCTCGCAACTCTTGTCGCGGAAACCGCGCCGCCAAACCTCAAGGGAACCGCCTTCGGCGTTTTCAACCTGTTGACGGGTGTGGCGGTGCTGATCGGTAATGTCCTCGCCGGGTTGCTGTGGGACCTCCATGGTTCATTCGGCACCTTCTTGATGGGGGCAATATTGTCACTCGCAGCATTGCCGGTTTTGATCTGGATATCCCGGCGAAGATCCGCTCCGGCCGGATAAGGCGCACGCCTGAGCCAAGATTGTCTTCGCCGGTCGAAGCGCCTATTCTGATACGGCATCCCTTTGCCGCTTCAGCCGGCGCTGAAAGCCGCGCGCACGCCGTCTCCAAAACCATGTGATGGAGAATACCGATGACGATCACGATTACCGCCTTTGAACGCTCGCCCGATGGCGGCAAGGGTCTTGCCCGTGACATGCGCGTCCGCTGGGCGCTGGAAGAAGTGGGGCAGCCTTACGACGTCCGCCTTCTTTCCTTCAAGGCGATGAAGCAGCCGGAGCATCTCGCGCTTCAGCCATTCGGGCAGATTCCGACCTATCAGGAGGGCGATCTCGTCCTGTTCGAATCCGGTGCCATCGTTCTCCATATAGCCGAGCGCCATACCGGCCTGCTGCCGAAGGATGCGGATGCGCGGGCAAGGGCGATAGGCTGGATGTTCGCCGCGCTCAGTACCATGGAGCCGCCGATCGTCGAGCATTTTGTCACCGGCTTTCTCGAAAGGGACAAGAGCTGGCACAGTGAGCGCCTGCAGATCGTCGATGAACGCATTCGCACACGGCTCGCTGAATTATCCCGCCATCTCGGTGGGGCCGACTGGCTGGAGCGGACATTCAGTGCCGGTGACCTGATGATGATATCGGTCCTGCAAAGGATAAAAAGTTCGGGCATCCTTGATGAATATCCGAACCTTTCCGCTTACGTGGCCCGAGGCGAGGCGCGTCCGGCCTATAAGCGCGCCTTTGCCGATCAGCTGGCGGTTTTCAAAGCCGCGTCGGATGCCGGAAGAAATAAAGTTTAGGTCGCTTTTTTCTTCGTTGTGAATCTCAGTTGCAGATCGATATCCCGGCTGCACATCAGGATTGCATTTGCTGAAAGGATAATTCTAACCTCGATGGCATCAGGCGGAGGATTCGATCTCCGCAACGGGGCCGGAAGAGGGGACTTGTAACATGCCGGAGACAGCCAGCCTGTTTGCTTTTGCCTTGATCGCGCTCGGCATGGTGCTCACGCCCGGGCCGAACATGGTCTATCTGATTTCAAGATCCATTTGCCAGGGGCCGACCGCAGGCCTGATTTCCCTGGGTGGCGTCGCCCTCGGTTTTGTTTTTTACATGATGTGCGCGGCCTTCGGGATCACCGCGATCGTCATGGCCGTTCCCTATGCCTATGACGCACTGCGGCTCGCCGGCGCTCTTTATCTGCTCTATTTGGCATGGCAGGCCGTGCGGCCGGGCGGAAGATCGCCGTTTCAGGTGCGCAACCTGCCCAAGGACGGTCCGCGCAAGCTGTTCATGATGGGTTTTCTGACCAACCTGCTCAATCCCAAGATCGCCGTCATGTATCTGTCCCTGCTGCCGCAGTTCATCAGCCCTGACCATGGCAGCGTCCTGAGCCAATCCCTTATCCTTGGCTGTACCCAGATCGCCATCAGCGTCAGTGTCAATTCGGTGATCGCCATCGCTGCCGGATCCATCGCGATTTTCCTTGCCAGCCGCCCGACCTGGCTGGTGGTGCAGCGATGGCTGATGGGCACGGTGCTGGCCGGGCTCGCCATACGCATGGCAACGGAAGCACGCCGCTAGGATCGCCCGGCTCTCAGCCGCGCAATCCGCATCCGGAAACAATATCATCGACGACGCGGGCGAGGGGTGCCGTGGCGTCGATGGTAACCGCGCCGCTGCAGCTATATGGCAACTGAAGTCTCGCCGGTGCGGGAAACGCTTTCGATCAGGTAATTACGAAGCCCTATTTTCTTTCCGATACACCGGAACTTTGGAAAAGACACGACTTGCCGGTTTATGGCGCAGGATCGTAACCATTCTTCAAATGGAGGGGCGAGGGCCTGCAGCTTCAGGCCCTCGCGATGGCTTCAGAGAGCGTCAGCCGCCATGACAGGCAGCCATAAGCGCTCGGGATCAAATCCGACGCAGACATCGATAATGATCCGGCTGCCGTTCCTGACGCGCCGCCGGAGGATGTCGGGACGGTCGGATTCCGTTTGCAACTGGCCGTTGTCGTGAAGCAATTGCAGCCGGGAACGGGAAAGTCCCAGTTCCGATGCCAGCAGGCGGTCAAGGCGTATGCCGGTCATCAACGGGACGACCAGCTCTATCTCGGCTTTTTCCCATTCGTGCCACGTCCTGTCGGGAGGGTCGCCCATGATCGATTTTTCAATCTCAAACGCGGCAAACTCATCGATGCGTTGCGATTTTCGCCTGAGGGCATCGATATTGAACATTTCCGCCCGTATCCATTGCGGGTCGTTGGACTGCAGGGCGTCCAGAACCGCGGGGCTTATATCGCGCACCGTCTGCCGTTCGAATATCGGCCGGTTCCAGGTCTTCTCGCAGGCAAGGCATTTATAGATGAGCCAGGCATCAAGCCTGCGGCCATTGGCATTCAGCCGAATCTTGCCGCTGGATTGAAAGGCTCTCAGACCGCCGCATCCGCTGCAGGCAATCCAGGGCTGGGGGGCTATTTGAGGAATGATGGTCCAACGGACCCGAAATGTGTCGCACATATCGTCTTGGTCTTCCATTTGGAAGTCCACCAAGATGGTGCAGGAGAAATCCCTGACGGGAACGGTGTGGCGATGTTCTGGGTGACTGAAGAGCTGGAGCAGCGGCGCTGCACAGGGCACATTTTGACGATGCCAAACCGGTCTCTTGCCACCACCCGATGAACATGATCATACGCCGACAGCATGATGCCGTCAGGCGATACGGGTGAAACTGGATTGAGACCGGTATTTACTTAGGCAAAGTCTACCTCGATATGCCAACGCTCTTCGAGGACATCAGTAACAAATGATCGCGTCGAGAGGGAGCCTTTCGATATAGCTCCAGACAGAAACAGAAGCTGTTGCGGCTTTTATGCAACTTGGTCCTGTCGGCCCGAAGTTCCAATTCTGACCAGAGTTCGGACAAGGCAGGAAGTAACATCGATGGCCGTAAAACTGTTTGCCATATATAAAGCAGATAGCCGCAGGGAGACCTGGGGCGGTTCAGTTGAGGTGTCAACCATGCATTGGAACGTAAAATGAACGGAAATCTTCCCAGAATTATTGTTCTGGTGGTGTTCGCGGCTGTCGCGTTGTCTCTGGCGGGATGCGGCTCATGGCCATTCAACGGAAAACCAATGCCGGTATTGTAATCTGGATTTGAGAAGAGCCGTCCTTGCCGGCGTCGTGGTAGTTCTTTCTGGTAATTTTGTTATGAAATACAATAAGTTACATGTGAATTTCAAACTTATGTGAGAGGTTTAGCACTGCACGCTGGCTTGCTGTCGAACGGGTATTCGATCCGAAAGGCAAGAGCATCGGATCGCACGATGGTGTGCACAATCACCACCCGGTAAAACCCACAGGTAATGTTCTGGCGAGTTAAAGATGCGACGTCTCCGGCAAGATGGAAACGCGACACTCTCTCGACGACAGGCACAAGGGTCCGGCTGCCGAACTGCCCGGACGGTCGGGGTTGCAAGGGCAGGGTGGGAATGTCGGCCTTGGCTTCCTCACCCAAAGACGGCCGCACTGCCCTTCGACGTTACGCTAATTGGAGCCCTTGCGTGGGAGGTAGTTCAAGACCGTTGGGCAATGATATCCAGATTACCGTTTGCGCCTCCGGAGAATGGCGCGACAGATGGCCTTTGCCATGTGTGTCGGCGACTAACACAAAGCTGCCGGCCGAAACATGTCGTATTTCGCCGTCGCTCGTCTCGTATTCGACCGAGCCGTTGAGTCTAACAGTTAGAACTGGCTCTGGCACCTTATGCCACGACACTTCTCGCATCCCAGCCGGGATGTAAGCGATGCGCACGCCAGAGGCTGCATAGCTGGCACTCACATCAAAGGGAACCGCTTCCGGATGCACTGACCGCTTGGTGGTCGGCAAATCAATCTCATCGAAATGAGATTCACCGTCCGGCGAGGCGTAGATGCGCAGGCACTTCATTGAGGGCGTCCTTTCGGGAGATATGAACAGGCGGCGAAAGTATCACGGTCTTGATGACGTAGCCGCTACAGGCAAAGATCGCATAAGATAGATTATGGAACTTTTTGATGCTTGTGACGGCTATTTGCGGGCTGCCAGCATCCATATCTCCCCGAAAAGTGCGATGATGAAGCAACCGCGTCAAGGGCGCTGGCATGTCAGAATGAAGCGCCTGTAGACAAAGGTACGCAGCCTGTTGCGCAGGTTGGCATTTTTCCGCTGTGCTTTCGCTATCGGGTCATGGGAATGGAGTTCTATCTTCGCGAAGCCTGCAGCGGTCAGCAGCGGCATCAGCATCTGAGGTCGCAGCCCCTGGCCGAATGGAAGCGCCTTCATGATGGCCGCATGGCGGTTGCCCAGGGCGCCGTCATAATTCCTGTCTTCACCCACCACATGATCGATGAGCGAAATAAGCAGGCTCGCAAGACGTCCGGTCGGTTTCGGCGTTGCCCAGTCGCCGTCGAAAAACAGAAGCCGGCCGCCGGGACGGAGAAGCTTGAACCATTCGCGGAACGTCTGTTCGGGCTGCGTCAAAGTCCAGACCAGATGCCGGCAGATGATCGCGTCATAGGATGCATCGGGTTCCATGGTGTTTTCGGCATCCGCCATGATGAAGCGCAGCCGCGGTTTGCCGGCGTGTTTGGCGCGCGCCACAGCCAGCATCGCCTCTGAAAAGTCGAGTGCCGTAACATCGTGGCCGAGATCGTGGATCAGGCGCGTCACCTCGCCGGTGCCACAGGCCAGTTCGAGAACACGTTTCGGTTCCGGGCCGATCAGCTGCCGGATCGGTTTCTGCCACGCATCAGCCTCCGGACCGGCGGCGATCCTGTGTCCGAAGGCGAGATCGAAGGTCTCCGATCTTTTCGACCAGTAGTCGCGGATTTCTTCCTTGAGATCGAAATTACCGCCATCCATCGTGTCGTTCCTTGTGTGTTCCATGTTCAAGCTTAGCGAAATGATCAGTCGGAAGCGTCGAATACGGTATTGAGCGTCGCAACCGTGATGGCGATTGCGATGCCGGGCCAGATCATCAGGCTTGGATGATCGAAGATGAGAACGCGATATTCAAACAACATCGAGCCCCAGTCCGGTTTGGAAGGGTCCGCGCCAAGTCCGATAAAGGCCAGCGAGGCATAGGCGGTGACGGCAAAACCCGCCTGATTTCCGGTATGAGCCACCATCAGCGGCAGGATATTCGGCAGAAGATGGCGCAGGACCATCCGCAAGGGCGGAACGCCCAGCGCCTGTGCGGCATGGACAAAGGGTTGCCCAAGCACGCGCCGGCTGAGGGAATGGGCAAGCAGAGCCGTCGGGCCGATGCCGGCAAGACCAAGCGCCAGTCCGGCCGTTATCGGCGTCAGGCCAAAAATAGCCGCCGCCGTCAGGGCGATGATGAGCGTCGGAACGGTGATGAAGAATTCGCAACAGCGCAACACCACCCTCTCCTGCCAGCCGCCCAGCACCGCGGCGCCGGCGCCGAGCAAGGTGCCACCGGTAAAGGCGATGGTGCCGACCGACAGAACCACAAGCGCGGTGCGCCATCCGCCCGCCATGAGGCGCGAAAGAAGATCGCGGCCGAGATGATCGGTACCCAGCAGGTGCTGCGCCGTCATACCGGAATGGCGGGCCAGGATATCCACGGCGTCAGGATCATAGGGCTGCCAAAGGGCGCTGAGGAGCAGGAAAAGGGCCAGGATGGCGAGCGCGAAATACCGGAGCATCAGACGAGCCGTGGATCCAGAAGGCGCTGAAACAGCTGCACGACCAGGTTCATGAAGAGCAGCCACAGCGCGATGACCATCACATAGGCCTGCAGCACCATCTGGTCTCGTACCGCGATGCTTTGCACAAGGAACTGGCTGATGCCGGGAAGATTGAAGAGGATTTCCATGGTGGCCGTTGAGCCGATAACCCACCCCGCCTCCGAGCGCACCGCCGAAAGCAGGGCATAAAACGCACCGCGATGCGCGTGGCGCCAGAGCGCCTGCCGGTGCGAAAGTCCCTTGGCGAGAGCGGTGCGAAAATACGGCTGTCGCGTGGTTTCGATCATGTCACGGCGGTAGATACGTGCAAAGACGGCAGCCGAATGGGAGGCGATGAGAAGGACGGGCAATATGATTGCTGTGATGTCGGTTCCGAAGGGTCGAATCCAGCGCAGCTGGACGCCGAGAACCCAGAGCAGGACAAGCCCCAGCCAGAAACCGGGAACAGCCTGCACGAAGACCGAAAATGCGCGGCTGGCACGATCGGCAATACCGCCCGGCCGCGCCGCAGCGCTGAAACCGAGCGGTACGGCGACGGCAATGGCGAGGAGAAGACCGGAAATACCGAGCATGAGCGAGAGAGGCAGACGCTCGATAAACTCCGCAAAGACGGATTCGCCGGTTCGGAAGGATCGGCCCCAGTCACCGGCGACGAAATCCGAAAGCCAGTGCAGATAGCGCAGGATGAGCGGGCGATCGAGGCCCCACCCTTCCCGCAGCGCCGCAACGGTTTCACTCGTGGCCGTCAGGTTCCACACCCGAATGGCAATCTGCACCGGATCGGCGGGCATCCATGCGATGAGCGTGAAGGATGCGAATGAAAGCGCAACCATTCCCAACACGGAATATATGCCGAACCGGAGCAATTGCATCTGACCTTACCGCGCTTCGCCTATATCGCCGCGCAGGACATAATAGTCGGAACCCCACGGCTCGTAGTTCTGCAGCCGCTTCGAAAGGCCGACATACCAGACCGGTGAAACCAGGAAGGATGCGGGAACGTCGGTAAACAGCTTTGCCTGCGCATCAAGCGCGATCGTGGCGCGTTCGCCGGCCTCGCCAGCCGTCGCGAAACGATCGAGAATGGCATCGAATTCGGGCGAGGCGTATTTCGCATAATTGAGCGAGGCGCCGCTGCGCAGCATCGAATTGAGGAAGAACGCCGGGTCTCCGTTCGGTGCGGTATGCTGCGCCCAGAGCGCGATGTCGAATTCACCGGCGGCAGCCACGTCCTGGATATTTTCAACGACCTTCGTGTCGAGTTCGATGCCTATTCTGGCAAGCTGCGCCTTGACCACCGGCAGCATGGTGACGAGGTCCCGGCGCTGCGGATAGGTAATGGCGAGAAGGCGAAGCGGCGTGCCGTCCTTCTCACGCTTCCCTGCCCCGTTTTTCGTCCAGCCGGCTTCGTCGAGAAGCGCTTCGGCCTTCGCAAGATCAGTCTGTCGCTGCTCCTTCCCGGCAAAGGGGAAATAGGCGGCATAAGCGCCGGTCGCGGGTTCACCGCCATTGATCGCAGCGGCGAGTTCCCTGCGATCGAAGCCGAGATCGAGCGCCTGGCGTACCTTGATATCGGCGGTAACCGGCCTCGTTGTGTTCAGGAAAGCGAGATATTGATAACCGACAGGGAAAGACTTGATCGTCAGATCCGGATTGGTTTTCAGACGGCTTACGACTTCTGACGGCAGACCGAAAGCAAGGTCCAGTTCACCCGCTTCCAGCGCCAGCGTCATGCTTTGCGCATCGCCGAACCTGCGAAAGTCAACCGGAGAACGGGCATCCGCATCGGCAAAATGGATGTTCGGCGTGAGCGTCAGTGATGTATCCGCCTTGAAATCCGCAATCTGATACGGCCCGGTGAACAGCGCCTTCCCGTCGGTTGCAGGCTTGTAGGCGATCAGCGGCCATTCCGCGAAAAGCGCCTGAAGAAAAGCCACCGGCTTTTCCGTGGTAATCATCAGCGTCAGGTCATCGGCCGCCTTGAAATCCAGCTTTCCACCCGTTGCCAGCGCCGCCTTGTTGGTCGCAAATGTGTGGTCGAAACCGGCGGCAAGTGCAGCCGCCGTTACAGGCGAACCATCGGAAAAGGCGTGGCCCGGTTTCAGCGTCACTGTCCAGCTGAGATCGCCGGTGCGTTCCACTTTTTCGGCAAGACCGGGCACAAGCCGCCCTTCCCGGTCGACGGTGAAGAGGTTTTCACCCACGCCGTGGCTGACGAGCGCCCAGCCGTTCGATCCCTTTGCCGGGTCGAGGCCGCTCGTGATGTAGGTGGCGCCAACGCGCAATGGCTCGGTGGCGAGAGCGCTGGCGCCCACACCCGTGATCAGGGCCGCAAGCCCGGCCGCGGCCAGACGTGAAAAGCTCTTTGCCGACATTCTATTTCCTCTCATGCTATTCGGACAGATTACGAAGCCGCTGTTTGCGGCCGGTCGGGTGGTAGGCGAAATCGTCAACGACGCGGCCACCCAGCAGGTGTTCGGCAACGATACGGTCGACTGCCTCTTCCGTGACGCCGCCATAATAGGTGCCCTCGGGAAAGACCTGCAGGACGGGCGCAAGGTTGCAGGGGCCAAGACAGGTGGACTTGGCGGTCATGGTGCCCTCACCCGTAATCCGAAGCTTCTGTCGCTCCTGCTGGTTGCGCAGATGGCCCCAGATCGCATCCGCACCCGCCGAATTGCACGGACCACCCTGGCAGACGAGCACGCGGCGCTTCTGTGCCGGGACCAGCGATCCCTCGCCAGCCGGGCGAACAGGCCCAGAGAGGTCAAGCGCCTGCGCCGTTTCGGCAAGATCTTCAAGCAGACGCGCCATCAGGCCGCTCGCTGTGGGGCTTGCTGTTATGGAAAGGGACGGCCACGGCCTGACGTCGCCTGCCCGCCATCGTTTCAGTGTCTTCGTCATCCAGTTGTGAAAACTGGGCTCCAGCGGCAGAATCAGTGGAATGATCAGGATATGGCCGACATCCTCATCGATCAGATTAAGCAGCGCTTCGCGGAGTGACGGTGTTCCCTGTTCCGTGAAGGCGATGCGAACGGTCCTTGCGCCGCAAAGCCCTTCAGCCTGCATTGCCAGACGCTGCATGTCCTGATGAGGCGCGGCGGCAAAGGCGGACTTCGCGACCAGCAGCACGGCGTCGGGCGCGGACGGCTCGTATTGGGTTGGTTGGATACTGTCTGTCACATTGCCTCATTCACGAGGCGGCGTCGAAAATGACAGGGTCTCCGGCTAAAGACCGGAAACAGCCATCATTCCCATGGCACCCCCCGACCACGGAATTACATGATGTCAGGCAGGTCTCCTGGCTTGCGGGTCGAGGCCGTCTCACCTGTCTTCCCGGCATCGCTGCCAGTGACATCGTGGGCGATAGGCTCACCGCTTACAGTTGCGGGACAGCTCCGGAATTTAACCGGATTCCCTCTTAGCTTCCGCCGGGCGGCGGAAGAACCATGACGGAGCGACCCTACACTGCCGCCGGTCACTGTCAACCGCCTGCACGGGTAGTCTGATTTCTGCGCAACAAAGCTTTGCGGTAATGTTACGTTATAAAATAACGTTAAACACGTGGCACGTGACGTCGTCAAGGCTCTCTCTTGTGAAACAGGCTGTTGAGACTGATGTGACCGGATGTCGGATGGCCTCAGCCCCGACCTTTCGCCATCGTCAGATAATCGACCACGGCTCGGGCATGCACGGGAAGCCCGGCGAAACTTCGCGCGCAGATAAGAAGATGACGGCGTGCCCAGACGTCGGAGATCGCGACGGTCTTGAAGGACAAATCGGCCTGATATCGACGGGCATAAACCTCCGGCACGATGGCGAGCCCGACGCCGCTGCTGACCATGGCGCAGATATCCTCGAAACTATCCAGACGGATACGCAGTTTGAACGGCCGGCCTTCACGCGCCGCATGGATTGCCAGATGCCCCTGAAGCGCGCTTTCCGCAGGCAGACCGACAAAAGGTTCGTCGAGAAGCTCCGCGAAAGTCACCATATTCCGGGCCGCGAGTGCATGGCTGGCAGGTGTGATCACAACCAGCCTGTCGATCTCGAAAGGCCGTGTTTCCAGCGTTCCCGTGTCGGTCGTGTCCGCCGCAATGCCGATATCCGCTTGCCCGGCGGCGACGGCCGCAACCACATCGGGGCTCTGGCGTTCCTCGAGGTCTATGTCGATTGTCGGGTGATCCACGAGATATTGCCGGAGAGCGCCGGGAAGATGCGCCATTGCCGCCCGCCCCGAGAATATCCGGACCTGCCCCCGCAGGCCCCGCGCATAAAGCTGGAGATCGCCCCTCATCTGTTCCATCTGCCCGAGAACGATACGGGCATGGTGGGCCAGAGCCTCCCCCGCCGGCGTCACCCTGACGCCACGGGCACCCCGGTCGAGAAGCGATACGCCGCTCATCTCCTCCATGCCGCGGATACGCGCGCTGGCGGAGGGCAAGGCCATCCCCGTGCGGTCTGCTCCCTGCGTAATACTTTCCGCCTCGACCACGTGAAGGAACAGACGGAGATCGGTCAAGTCGAAGCGCATTCGCCCCCTCCAGTCGGGACCCTTCGGATTATCCTAAGGGCTCCCTTGTATCTTCCGCATTGTGCGGAGTCACGGATGGCGATCATTGTCGCCATAGTTTTATTGACCCGGAACGACGATCCATGGACGCCTCCGAAGCCCTTCTCCGCGCCATCGCCTTCAGACTGGCGCTGCTTGTCCTTGCTGTTTTTGCCGCAAGGACGCTCCCCGATAACAGACCGGCAATCGATGCAACGGTGACCGCTGCGGCCACTTACGGATCGCCGCTTCCAGACGAGGACAGCACGGCCTTGGGCGACATGGTTTTGTACGATTAGACAAGCGGCGCCGGGCTGCGCGTAAACTTATGTTTCGGCCGTTGCCGACAGAAAGCGACCGACTATCGATTGCACCATGTCAGCCTCTTCGATCCGGAGAACGTATTGATGACTTGTAATTTCATATAAATATCAATTAATAAAGGTGCTTTTCTAATCTTGTTTATAACTCACCGGAAGCCTCCCGGCGCCTCAATTCGAGCTCTTCGCTGTAGCGCCTGAGCGTATGGCTTTCGGTGAGCAGGCCGACCGGGCGGTTCTCGATCTTGTCATTGACGACGACCAGCGCTTCGCTTTCCGTGGCGTCGAAGGCGGCGGCCGCCTGACGGGCATTCATGGTCGGCAGCAGCACGTCGTTCTTGTATTGCAGGTAGGTTTCGAGGCTGATCTTGCTCGGGTCGCGATCCATCGGATCGGCGTAGATTTCCGGCACGAGGACGATGCCGGCATAACGTCCGTCATCATGGGTCATGATCACCCGTTGCGTCGAACCGAGCGGGAATTTCTCCTTGAAGGCCGCAAGCCCCATGCTGACATTGGCCTTGCGGATATCGGCGCGCATCATCCTGCCGACGGTGAGATCGCGGATCCAGCCAATATCATGGGCGCTGCGAATGCTCTCGCCCCGGAGATGAAAACGCCAGGTCGCGAAAGAATAACCGAAGGTGGTGCGCACCACGAGCGAGGTGGTGATGACGGCTGCCAGTACCAGCGCGGTGATCTGGAAGTCGCCGGTCAGCTCCAGCGCCAGAAATGTCATCGTCAGTGGACCGCCGATAATGGCAGCGGCAAAGGCGCTCATGCCGATCACGGCATAAACGATCGGCGATGTCGACCCATAGCCGATATAGGGTGCGCAGAGCGCGAAAATCTTGCCAAGCAGCGAGCCCATGAACAGCGAGGCGAAAAACAGGCCACCACGGAAATTCGAACCGATGGAGATGGCGCTGGCCGCCGCCTTCAGCAGAAACAGTCCGGCCAGCCCGTATATCGTCAGCTCCGCATCGATATTGAGATGCAGCGCCCCATGGCCGCTTGACAGCACCTGCGGCGAAATCAGCGCGAGACCGCCCACCGCCACGCCGCCAATGGCAGGGCGCAGCCAGCCGGGAATGGCGCTCTTGCGCGCCGTCTCCTCGATGAAGGACACCGTCTGCATGAGCACGATACCGATCGCCGCGCACACGATGCCAAGAAAGATCGCCGGCACATAATCCGCCGGTGTCACGCGGCTGGCATCGATAATATCGATCGATATGCCGTGACCGCCAATAACACCGATGACAGTGGTGGCGACCAGCGCCGAGACGATGAGCGGCGCAAGCGTGACGACGGTGTAGGTGCCGATGATGAGTTCGATGGCGTAGAACGCTCCGGTCAGAGGCGCATTGAAGGCGGCCGCAATCGCTCCCGCCGCGCCGCAGCCGACAAGGATGCGCATGTCCCCTCGCCGCAGCTTCAGCTTGATGCCGATCTTCGAGGCGACGCCGCTGGCAATCTGCGTATAACCGGCCTCGAGCCCGACGGAGGCGCCAAAACCGTTGGAGACGATGTTCTGCACACAGACGATGATACTGTCCGTCAAGGACAGGCGGCCGCCGTGAAGTGCATTGGCCTCGATGGGGTCGACCATGGGCTTCTTGCGGGTCTTTGAAAGAATGAAGATGACCAGGCCGAGCACGATGCCGCCGATGATCGGCCCGGCCAGCACGGTCCATCCGGACAGGTCACTGCTGCTCAGCCGCTCGACACCGAAGACCAGCACATGCAGCGCCGTGCTCAAGGCGCCGATCAGCGCCACCAGAAGCCCCGCCGCAATGCCGATGAAGACGGCGAGGACCACCAGCCCCAGTTCGCCGCGCCGGAACATGGCCCGCAGCCTGCTGGCGCGCAGATTGTCGAAGAAGCTCGCCATACTGGGTGCACGGAAAGGCTTGGTCGACATGCTGTTCCTTTTCGGGCGGCGTCAAGGCGCGACGCCCTTCCTCTTCATTGTTTCAGAGTACATCCTTGTCCCAGGACCGGAAACCGCTTTGGGGGGACGTGCTCAGGGTGCTTCGATCTCGACCTCGAAACGCATCTGGTCATAAGCCGGTTCAACATTATCAGGCGTTTCACGCATCACCGTCTCATAATCGAGCGGAATGTGCATATGGGTCAAGATCGCCCTTTTGGGGGCAAATCTCTCGATCCAGCCGAGCGCCTGTTCCAGCGACAGATGGCTGGGGTGGTAACGGTGCTGCAGCGCGTCGATGACGAGGATATCAAGGCCGGCAAGTTTGGGCAGGCTTTCAGCCGGAAAGTCGCTGACATCGGTGCAATAGGCGACATCGCCGATGCGAAAACCGAGCGAATGCACGTCGCCATGCTGCTGCATATGGACCTTGAATTCTATCGGCCCGCCTGCCCCGTTTATCACCACCGGCGTATCCATGTCCGCGATGATCCTTGGCTCGACGATGGGCGGATAGCTGCTGCCCGGCGGTGTTTCAAGGCAATAGGCAAAACCGTCCTTTATGCGCGCCATGGTAATGCGATCGGCATAGATCGGAATACGGCCCTGCTGAATGGCGAAATAGATGCGCAGATCATCGATGCCATGCAGGTGATCGGCATGTGCATGCGTGTAAAGCACGGCATCGACCGCCTCGACCTTCGCCGCGATCATCTGCTCGCGAAAATCCGGACCGGTGTCGATGACGACAGTCGTCTTGCCGCCATCCGGGCCGATCTGCTCCACCATGAAGGCCGTGCGCGTGCGCCGATTCCTGGGGTTTTCAGGATCGCAGGCGCCCCAGTCGCCGTTGATGCGCGGAACGCCGGGAGACGACGCGCATCCGAGAACCGTGAAGCGGCGACGGTAAGTTGCCACGCCTACACCCTTGTCATCTTGGAGAAGCAGCGGAAGGCGTTTTCGGTGGTGATTTCCGCCATGCGTTCATAGGAAACGCCATGAACCTCGGCCAGAACCTCGGCCGTATTGACCACATAGGACGGCTCGTTGCGTTTTCCCCGCCAGCGCTTCGGCGCAAGATAGGGCGCATCGGTTTCCACCAGCAGCCGGTCAGGCGCAACGGTGGCGGCGATATCGCGGATATCCTGCGATTTCGGGAAGGTGAGAATGCCGGAGAAGGAAACATAACCGCCAAGCTCGACACCGGTTTTCGCCAGCTCAGGACCAGCGGAGAAGCAGTGCAGAATGAAGGGGAATGCTCCCTTGTCGCTTTCCGTGCGCAAAATAGCAGCCATGTCGTCATCGGCGCTGCGGCTGTGAATGACGAGCGGCAGCTTCGTCCGTCTAGCCGCCTCGATATGGCGAATGAGGCCGGTTTTCTGGTCTTCCGGCTTCTGCGTGTCGTAGAAATAATCCAGTCCCGCCTCGCCGATCGCCACGATCTTGTCGTGGCTCTCGGCCAGCCGCACCAGATCGTCAGCCGAGATATCCAGTTCCTCGGCTGCGCTGTTGGGATGCGTGCCGACCGAGCAGAAGACCGACGGATATTTTTCCGCGATCTTCAGAAGCTCGGGCAGACGACGCACCCGGGTCGAGATCGTCACCATCTGGCTGACGCCCGAAGCATGGGCGCGGGCGACGATATCGTCGCGCTCAGCCTCGAAATCGGGAAAGTCCAGATGGCAATGCGTATCGATCAGCATGGTTGTCGCCTTCACGCTTCCGGTGCGACGTAACGCGGGAAGACCGGCTTCGGTGCTTCGAGCGGCGTGCCCGGAACCAGACGACCGGCCTCGCCGAGCGCGGCGAAATCGCGCTTGTCGGCGGGGGCGGCGACGAGATCAAGCAGCTTGTCGCAGGATTCCGGCATGAAGGGTTGCAGGAGGATGCCGATCTGGCGCACCACTTCCGCCGTGACGTAAAGCACGGTGCCCATGCGCTCCGGATCGGTTTTCTTCAGCGCCCATGGCTCCTGCGATGCGAAATAACGGTCGGTTTCCGAAACGACGGCGATGATGGCAGCGAGCGCGCGGTGAAGGAGCTGCTTGCCCATCTCCTCGCGGCAGACCGCCAGCAGGCCGTCGGCGGAAGCGAGCATCGCCCTGTCTTCATCGGTGAATTCGCCGGGCGCAGGAATCTGGCCATCGCAATTCTTGACGATCATCGACAGCGAACGGCTGGCGAGATTGCCGATGCCATTGGCGAGATCGGCATTGATGCGGGTGGCGATGCCTTCTTCGCTGTAACTGCCGTCCTGGCCGAAGGAAACTTCACGCAGGAAGAAATACCGCACCTGATCAAGGCCGAAATGGCTGACCAGATTGACGGGATCAACGACGTTGCCGAGCGACTTCGACATCTTCTCGCCCTTGTTGAGCAAGAAGCCATGCGCATAAACGCGCTTGGGCAGCGGCAGCTTGGCGCTCATCAGGAAGGCAGGCCAGTAGACCGCGTGGAAGCGGATGATGTCCTTGCCGATGATGTGCACGTCGGCAGGCCAATATTTGGCACGCGGGCCGTTCCTGTCTTCGATGTAACCCGTGGCGGTGATGTAGTTGGTCAGGGCATCGACCCAGACATACATAACGTGCTTGGGATCGTTCGGAACCTTGATGCCCCAGTCGAAGGTGGTGCGGGAAATCGACAGGTCCTTCAGGCCGGATTTGACGAAGGAGATGATCTCGTTGCGCCGTTCGGCCGGGCCGATGAATTCGGGGTTTTCCTCGTAGAGCTTCAGCAGCCTGTCCTGGTATTCGGAGAGCTTGAAGAAGTAGCTTTCCTCTTCCACCCATTCCACCGGCGTGCCCTGCGGCCCGTAGCGGACGCCGTCCGCGCGCACTTCCGTCTCGTCTTCGCCGTAATAGGCCTCGTCGCGCACGGAATACCAGCCGGCATAGCTGTCCTTGTAGATGTCGCCGCTATCGGCCATCAGGTTCCAGATATTGCGCGATGTCTCGTGGTGACGCTCTTCCGTGGTGCGGATGAAATCGTCATTCGAGGCGTTGAGCAGCTTGCCCATCTCGCGGAACTGGTCGGAATTGCGCTGCGCCAGCTCTTCCGGCGAAATGCCTTCCGCCCGCGCCGTCTGCTGCATCTTCTGGCCGTGTTCGTCGGTGCCGGTCAGGAAGAACACATCCATTCCATCCAGGCGCTGGAAACGTGCCATGGCGTCCGTCGCAATCAACTCATAGGCATGGCCGATATGCGGCTTGCCGTTGGGATAGGAGATCGCGGTGGTGATGTAGAATGGTGTCTTGTCTGTCATGACGGTCGATCGACTTTACAGGCTGTTTTTTGGATAGACCGCTCTTAAACCATTGTTCGCAGCAGCGAAACAACAACTTCCCCATTTTGGGTATGATTCCTGACCCCGGAACCTAAACCGAACGGATATCCTCCAGAATGGAGAGCACCATCTGCTTCTTGTCGAGATTGTAGGCCTGCGCCACGCTGATGCGGTCCGACAGCGTCGAGGAAAGCCGCGCGTGTTTTTCCGCCGCCGCGATATCGCCGGCCATCGCTGCTGCCCGGGCCCGTTCCATCAGCTCTTCCGTCACGTGCTCCATGAAGAAGCCGAGAACGATGTCGCCGTCCTTCTGTGCCAGAACCTCGGCAAGCTTGTGCATGCGCTTGCGCGCGCCCGGCCCTTCGGCCGTCATGACCTCGGCAAAGGCCTCGACAATGTCGGAGCCGCCGTAATTCATCAGCTTCAACGCCTGCGCCACGCTGCCCTTTGAGGCGGCAAGCAGGGCGTCGCGTTTTTCGCCGGATGGGCTGATGCCGAGATGATCGAGCGATTGCACCATGGCCGCATCGGAAAGCGGCAGGAGCCTGAGTGGCATGCAGCGTGAGCGGATGGTCGGCAGCAATTTTCCCGGCGCATGCGACAGGACGAGGAACATCGCCCGTTTGGGCGGCTCCTCCAGTATTTTCAGGATGGCATTCGCGGCATTGCGGTTGAGATCATCAGCCGGATCGATGATGACGATACGCCAGTTGCCGGTGCCCGATGTCTGGGAAAAGAAGTGCCCTGCCCGCCGCACCTCGTCCACGGTGATGGCGGATTTCACGCGACCGGTCTTTTCATCCACCGGACGGGTGAGATGCAGCAGATTATGAGAGGCACCGGCGGTGATCTGCCGGCTGACGAGCGATTGCGGATCGGGATCGGCAAGGACATCCGGCGCCGAAGACGGATCGGGATGGCTGAGCACATGATTGGCGAAACGGAAGGCGAGTGTTGCCTTGCCGATCCCCTCCGGTCCCTCGATGAGAATGGCGTGATGGCCCTTGCCGGAACGATAGGATTGGGCGAGGAACGCTTCGACTTCCTCATGCCCGAAAAGCTTCGTGTTCTGCTGCGGTGCGATCGCGCCGTCGAGAACGCCCTGAACCTCACTCATGCGCCGCGCCCGCCGCAGTTCCCAGTTGTTCGAGCAAGGGCTCGACAAAGGACATCACATCCTCCGCCACCTTCGCCTCCGGCTGGTCGGCATTGACGATACGGCAGCGACGCGGCTCGGCCAGCGCAATGTCGAGATAGGCTTCCCGCCGCTTCTCGTGGGTCTCGATTTCCTCTTTTTCGAACCGGTCGGGCGCAGCTCCCTCATCCGCGCGTTTTCGGGCGCGGGCAAGCCCTTTTTCGGCGGCGATATCGAAGATCAGCGTTAGTTCCGGCACCACACCGTTGATGGCGATCCGTTGCAGCGTTTCGATGAAATCCGGCTCCAGATTGCCGGTCGTGCCCTGGTAGACGCGGGAAGAATCAAGGAACCGGTCGCAGAGCACGATCTCGCCACGTGCAAGTGCCGGGCGAATGACCTCCTCGACATGGTCGTTGCGCGCCGCCGCAAACAGGATTGCTTCCATGCGCACGCCGAAGGATTCTGCCGCACCCGACAGAATCACATGCCGCACAGCCTCCGCACCCGGCGAGCCGCCAGGCTCGCGCGTCACGACCACGGTGAAGCCCCGACCACGAAGCGCCTCGGCAAGCGTGCGAATCTGCGTGGACTTGCCGGCGCCCTCGCCGCCTTCGAAGCTGATGAACAATCCAGTCTTTTCGGCCAATGTCACGTCCTGCGAGGAATTCCCGGAAATATTGAAATGCCTGTTTACAGCATCGAACCAAAAAGTGTGAAGCGCTTTTCAGAAAATCCGGTGCCTGAACAAAAGCATAGAGGGAAAGTGGGGCAAAGCGCGGATTTTCAGAGCCAGAACAGCAGCAGTTCTTTCAACGCATCCGCCGCATTCTGGGTCAGCGAGCCCTTGCCGACCGAACCCTTGGTATAAAGCGGCACTTCGCGCAGCAAGCGCTCGCCGGAAAAAACCTTGAGCGTTCCCGCATTGGCGCCAGCGTCCAGCGGCGCGTTCAATGGCCAGCGATAGACAATCCGTCCGGAAATTCGTTCCGGATTGTTGACCGGCACCAGCACGCTGACATCTTCCTTCGGCGAGAGATCGACATAGGACGCATCGCCGCCATAGACGCTCACTGACCCCACCACTTCATCCTTGCTAAAAAGATGGCGCTTTTCAAAGGCCGTCAGGCCCCAGTCCACCACACGACGGGCTTCCTCCTGCCGTGTCTTGTCGTCAGTCATGCCCGACAGCGCCAGATAGACCCGCCGCCCCTCGCGCTCGGCCGAAATGACGGCGGCAAAACCGCTGCCTTCGGCAAAACCGAGCCCGAGGCCGTCTATACCGCTGCCCGGCATCAGCAGCGAGTTCTTGTTACGCTGAAAAATCCGGTTCCATTCGAAATCGGGCTTGGTGAAAAGCGCGTAACGGTCGGGATAGGTATCATGCAGATGCTGGGCAAGGCGCACCATGTCCCTGGCGGTGGTCCTGTTGCCCGGATCGGGAAGCCCCGTGGAATTGGTGAAGGTGCTGCGGCTCATGCCAAGCGCACCGGCCCGCTCCGTCATGCGCTTGGCAAAGGCCGCGTCGGATCCCGCCATGCCTTCGGCGATGATGATGCAGCCATCATTGGCATTCTGCACGATGATACCGGTCAGCAGATCATTGACGCTGACGGAGGATTTCAGCGCCGCAAACATGGTCGAGGTTCGCGACGGCGCACCGCCCGTGCGCCAGGCATATTCCGAGACGGGATAGGCGGTCTCCGGCGTCACCTGCCCTTTTGACAAGGCATCCAGCACCACCTCCACGGTCAGGAGCTTGGCGAGCGATGCGGGCGGAAAGGGCTGATCCTCATTTTGGGAAAGAAGCACCGTGCCGGTCTCGGCATCGATCATATAGGCCTGTTCGGCCTTGGCGATGAAGGGCGCCGTCTGCGATTGCGCCGTACCGGCGCTGAAAAACGCAAAGGCGGCCGCCGCGACGACCGACCGATAGGAGCGATGAATGGCTTTGCGCATGAAATCGCCCAGTCCTGCCTGCCGTAACCGGCTACCCGCGATGAAGGCGAGAAGCAGCCGTATTCTTCAATTCGTCAGCGCGACTTCGCCTGCTGACGCTTCACATGGGCGAGTATCGATTGCTCGTTGAGCGCGCCACGATCGACGAGCACGCTGTCAAAGGCGCGTGCCGTTCTGGAGACCGTAGCGGATTCCTCCGAATAGGCCGCCGCATATTTGGAGGACGGGGTCGGCACGCGCAGATAGTTGCCGCCGGGTGCTACCGGCTCACGCAGGAAATTGCCTTCCGGCCGCTCGGCGAGGAAGGGCCCGATTTCCGGCAGGATCGCGAATTGCTCGAAAGCCGGTGCCGGGCCGTTGACCAGCGGCATGGCCTGAAGCGCCGCATTCTTCTTGGAACCGACGAGCGCCGTCTGCGTCGAACCGCTATAATTCGGGTTCGATGCAGGAGCCGGAACGAAATTCGGAGACGCCGAAGCCACCATGACGCCCGTGGCGATCTGCCCTTCCGGCGCCACGCCCGGCGAGCGCGACCCCTTCGGAACATAGGATGCCATCAGATAGGGCATGTCGTGCCCGTCAAGCGGCGCGCGGCCGGCATATTGCACGCGCACATTCGCCGTACCGGTAGCCTTCATGTCGAGCAGATCGGCCGTCTTGCTGGAAACGTCGATCAGGCGCCCTTCATGGAATGGCCCGCGATCGTTGACGCGCACCAGAACGGAAGCGCCATTTTCCATGTTGGTGACACGCGCATAGCTCGGCAGGGGAAATGTCGGATGTGCGGCAGAAAGATGTTCTTTGTCGTAAACTTCGCCATTCGCCGTCAGGCGGCCGTGGAAGGCTGAACCGTACCAGGAGGCAAGACCGGTCTTGTTGTAACCCGGCTCCTCTTTAGGAAAATAACGGCGGCCCTTCACGGTATAGGCATTGCCGATCAGCTCTCGCCCGCCGCCCTTGGGAATGCTCCTGCCATCGGCGACACGCGGGCTGGCTTTGACGCCATATTCCGACTCGGAAAAATATTCCTTGCTGCGCTTGGGTTTGGGCTTGGTTTCAGACGTGGTGGAACACGACGCCGTTGCGGCGCAAAGCACGGAAATTGCAAGCCACTTCGCACCCGATCTGGTGCTGATGCCGAGTTTCTTGACCGTAGAATTCAAATCGTCTGCCCCACGCTGCTATTGGCTCGGAGAACCGCACCCTCACTTGCCTCGATTATTTGCCCCTGCCATCGAAGCACCTAACAGTCGCTTAATCTTGTGCATAACGTGGCGAAAATGCGAACGACTTTTGCAAATTCGATAAAATTGTAACGAACGTGGTTAATGATCGGTATCTTTTCAGGGTGTCCGTCAGGCACATTTCCCCTGCCCGTTCCTTCCTTTCGCAAGGGCATCCCGAGGAACAAACCGGTCGCAACCGCGTTTCCTCCGCGCAGATAAACGAGCTTTCCGCCGGTTTCGGCTGAGGGAGGAAACATGATCAAGTCGATTAAAACCACGGGCAAAACCGCAGGCCTTGCGCTCATTCTCGCAATGGCCTCCCTCGCGGCACCCATTCCCGCAAGCGCACAGGATATGGAATTGAGGATCGGCCCGGACGGCGTCCGCCCTGTCATCCGCGATCGTGATCGCGACAGTGACCGCGACCGCCGTGGCCCGCCACGTATGCGCGGCTGCAGCGAACGCGAAGCCCGCGCCGCCGCCCGTGACGCCGGCCTGCGCGATCCGGAAGTGGTTCGTGTCACACCCGGCCGCGTCGTGGTTGAAGGCTTCACACGCCGCGGACCAAGCCGCATTACCTTCGCCAACGAACGCGGCTGCCCGGAAATCTGATGTAGAGACACGTCTTAAACCGTGGAGCCCGCCAATAAGGCGGGTTCTTCATGTCAGGGGATACGGGGAATATGCCGATGGCGTAACGACAAGCACGCGGCGGGCAATAACCCGACCCGCGACGTTTTGTGCTCGTCTTCATGGATATATGGCAGATGGGGTGTCTGTCACGTTTAGACCCCTACTGCGTTGAAATCGTCTCAGAAATTTTTTGGTAATTTTGAATTGTACCCGGTTTTATACCCGGGAATTAATTTCGGTTTTTACGACGCCTTTTTCAACGCTCCCACCACTTGGCGACTTTCCTGCCATTCCTTGATGTCGGCCACTGTCCAACGAACGCAACGTTCGCCCAGCTGGCGCGGTCGAGGGAAATCGCCCTTATCCATCCAGCGATAAAGCGTTGAAGACCCGACCTTGACCATATCGGTTACTTCTTTGAGCGAGAGGTAGGAATCGAGAGAGATTAAATTGGGCGAGACAGACATTCGCGGGCTCCAAACATACAGACATGACGGCGAGCTGCCTCACCGCGTTGGAACTATCCGCAGGAACAATATGGGAACATATGGGGCGTTATGTCAAGACACGGGAACTAAGCTTGGAGAAAAATCAGCCACACGACGAGTATCACCGTCGCGACGGCCACTACCCTGCCCTGCGGCTTTGCCGCTTCCCGAATATGCCTTACTCTAGGTCTCGTCATGCCGGCGTCTCCCGATCTCCGCGTGACGGAGGCGAAATGCCTTCAGGATAATTTCGACGATGATAACACCGCCGATACCGGTAATGAAACCTCCAACACTGGCGGACTGTTCCTCCGCAATGCTCATCGCGCCGAAGATGAAGTGGAAGAACTTCATGCCGACCGGGCTGAGAAAGTAGGCGGCGGCGGCCCCGACCAAGAACTTTCGAGCGCTGGGGCCCCACCCGGTCCACTCCATCGCAACAGACACGGCCGACCCGGCTATGCCCGCCAGCGCGATCTTACCTTCTGCCGAACCCCACCAGTCCCAAAAAGACATCAGCCTTCTTTCTTCACAGCGCGAATGACCGTGTTGCCGCCCATGTAGAGGCCGGTATAGATCGTGAAAATGCCAAGGAAGGTGGCGAGGTCGAGCCCGACCTCGATCTGGATGCCGGTACCGGTTGCCCACAATAGCGCGTTGAGCAGCGGCCGGACGATAACGAACCATGCGATGCAGACCAGCATGAGCCACATGCCTGCAGGCCGCCACATCCAGCCGAAGGAGCTATCCTTGGCCATCTCGGCCAGCATGAGGCGGTTTGCCTCTTTCTGCTGTTCGACTTCGGCAAGGATCAGGGCTGGCGCGATGGGCTCGACTTGTTTAACGGCTTCGTCCAGCGTCGCATCCGGCAGCGTCGGCAACTCGTCCACCGTAACGCCGGCCTGCTTGGCGATCGCGTCGATGACTGTGCCGCCTATTTCGCCCGCGACACCGCCGACCTGCTGCTCGAGGATGGTTTTGACCGTGGAAGCACCGACGCGCAGCGCCGCACCAATCAGGATAGATGCGAGCGCGCTCATGCTGCCACCTCGTTGTAGGCCTCAACGCGTGCATCGGCGGCGCGCTTCTTGGCGATAAAGATAACCGTTGCGATGGCACCGGCCGCCACGATAGCGACGAGGAGCCAGATTGTTGTGGTGTCCGTCACGGTGGAAGGCTCGACGACGGGCGCGGTTGCTGGCGCCGACGCGGCGGCAGCGCTGGTGGTGGCCGCCTTCTTTGCAGTGTTGGCCTGCTTTGCCGATGCAACGGATTCGGAAAGTGCCTTTTCACGCACCTGCGTTGCCGAGAGGCCCATCGCTTCGAGCGCCATGGCGACGCCCCGCGCCTCGATGTCAGCGACACGCCGCCCCCAGCCCTTTCCGAAGGTCTTCCAAATCGCGAGTGACTGCATGAAGGAAAGGCGAGCACGGCAGATTTTCTTCACCGTCTCGCTGTGGTCGTTACTGCCGGCGGAGGCCAACAGCCATTTGCGGCCACGGGAAACGCCAGAGTTCACCGATGCATCGTACACAGCCAGGTCAACGCCGGGGAAAAGCTTGTCGGCACCGCAGGCGAGCCAGAATTCGCTCCGATAGAACTTGAAGGCCTGCGCCAACGTCACGTTACGCACCGGCGTCCGCTTGACCTTCAGTTTGTCCTGATATTCGTGCCAGCGGGCCTCGGTGATGCCGTACATCGTTTTGCCGCCGGGATCGGCGGGATGGTCGCTCCATCCGCCCTCCCACTTCGCCGTAATGGCTTGGCAAATCTCGAATCGGTCAGTCATGGGTGCGCTCCAAATTCAGGGGCCGCACTCATGCGCTAGCGATGTGTTTCAATATCATGCGCCAGTTGTTGCAACAATCCGCCAAATCCAGTATTTAGAGAGCAGATGCGCATGAGTGCTGTTTGATCCTGAACCGGAGACATCACTCATGACCAAGACTGTGGTTGCCTTTGGCGATCCGAAAGCGCAGAAAAAGTGGTCTGGCGCGCTCTTCATCGACATCACCAAGAAAAGCTATTTCGACAAGAAGTTCATCGGCACTTCTGACGAATATGCGATCCAGCGTCTGACCGACCTCGAGTCGGAAGCGGGCGACACGATCACCTTCGATTTGTCGGTGCAGCTCCGCAACCGCCCGACCTATGGCGACCAGCGCCTCGAGGGCAAGGAAGAAAGCCTCCGCTTCTTCTCTGACCAGATCAAAATCGACCAGATGCGTCACGGCGTTTCCGCCGGCGGTAAAATGAGCCGCAAGCGCACCGCGCACAACATGCGCCAGGTCGGCAAGAACCGCCTTTCCGATTACTGGGCCAAGTTCAACGACCAGATGATCTTCATCTACATGTCCGGCGCACGCGGCATCAATGAAGACTTCATCGAAACGACGGCATGGGCCGGCCACGCCGAGAACCCAATCGAAGCGCCCGACGCGGATCACATCCTCTACGGTGGCGATGCGACGTCGAAAGCGACCATCGACACGGCGGACATCATGTCCCGTTCGGTAATCGAGCGCGCACAGACCAAGGCCCGCATGATGTCGGCCAAGGATCCGAAGAACGCCAACATGATGCCCATCATGATCAACGGCGAAGCGCATTACGTCTGCGTCATGAACCCGTTCCAGGAACACGACCTGCGCAACAAGGATCTGGGCGGCTGGCTGGAAATCCAGAAAGCGGCCGCGACCGCCGAAGGCCGCAACAACCCGATCTTCAAGGGCGGCCTCGGCATGATCAACAACACGGTCCTGCACAGCCACGAATGGGCGATCCGTTTCGCCGACTATGGCGCCGGCTCGGACGTTGCCGCAGGTCGCGCCCTGTTCATGGGACGTCAGGGCGGCGTGATCGCCTTCGGTTCGGCTGGTGGCTTCCGCTACACATGGACCGAAGAGACCAAGGACCACGGCAATGAGCCGGTCGTTGCATCCGGCGTCATCGCCGGCGTCAAGAAGACGCGCTTCAACGGTCGCGACTATGGCGTGATCTCGATCGACACCGCGTCGAAAGACCCCAACGCCTGATGACCTGCCCGGGGTTCGCCCCGGGCTTTTCCAGCTTCGCCACTGCGGCCCGAACTCCAAAGGAACACGCTCATGACGCTCATTCTGAGCAAATATGCCAAAGGGACCGAACCCCTTTCCTACCCGTCCACGGCTGGCGAAGCTGTTGCCATCCGCTTCTCGCACCAGCTCACCGCTGCGCCCGTTGCTGGCGACATCCTCGAGCTGGCCTGCATCCCGTCGAACTGCCGCGTTGCCGATATCATCCTCGACATGGACGATCTCGACAGCAACGGCGCTGCGACGATCATTGCCGACGTCGGCATCATGAGTGGCGATTTCGGCAAGGAGGATAACGCCCGCACCTGCGGCGCAGAATTCTTCTCCGGCTCCAATCTGGCTCAGGCCGGCGGCGTCGCCCGATCAACGCTCAAGACCGCATACCGCACCACAGCGTCCAACGTGGACCGCGGCATCGGCGTGAAATTCACCACGGCTGCGGCCACCTTCCAGGTCGGCACCATCGGCCTGACCGTCACCCTCACCAGCGAGTAAGCCCCTCGAGGCTGGGTATGACAAGGGGCTGCCAAGCCCCTTTTTCTTTCAAGGAGTGGATTATGAAGACTGTCATCGAATGCACGCTGGGCGCGACGGAACAGACGATAGGCGGCATCACCTATAGCTTCGATCGCGACGCCCATGGTCGTTTCGTCAACGAAGTGAACAGCGTCCTGCATCGCTCGATCTTCCTGAACGTCGCCCATTATCGCGAAGTGCCTCTTGATCCTCCCCCGCCTGAGGATGAGCAGGAAATCCCCGTGTTTCTGTCCGGACAGGGCGGCGCCGGTGAAGGTGAAGGCACCGGCAGCGGTGATAATGACGGTGCGGCCGATGATGACGGTTCCAACTCCGATGGAGAAGGCACTGGCGAAGGTGAAGGCGATGCGTCCGAGAATGCAGCCGATTCCTCTGGCTCTGGCCACAACGACAGCGAAACGGACAAGCAGGCCGAGCAGGCACCCGTAGCCATCCCCGCCAAGAAGGCCACCAGCAAGAGCAAGTAAGCCATGCCGAAGGCAAGTGAAGTGATGAAGCGCGTCAGCGTCCTGCTCTTGGACGAAGACAATGTTCGCTGGCCGCTTTCCGAGCTTGCCGACTGCATCAACGATGCGGTCAAGGCCATCGTGCTTGCCAAGCCCTCGGCATCGGCAAAGACCGCTCAGTTCCCGCTCGAGCAGGGGACCTATCAGAAGATACCCGAAACGCTCGACAGCGTTACGCCGCTGCAGCTCCTCGGCGTGAACCGCAACATCATCGACACGGTGAAGAACCTCGGCGGCAGGGCGATCCGCACCGCGGCGCGCGCCATGCTCGATTCGCACGAGCCGAACTGGCACAATCCCGCCTATGTCCCCTTCACCAAGGAAGTGCGCCAGGTCATCTTCGACGAGAACGTGCCGCTGGAATTCTCCTGCTACCCCGGCAACGATGGCAACGGCGTGGTCGAAATTGCGATTTCCTACCTGCCGGCGGAAGTCACGCCTATCCCGAACAAGGACATCGAGAAGCTCGAGGCGTGGGACGTCGAAATCGGCCTTCCCGAACCTTACACCGTGCCGCTAATCGATTATGCGCTGTTCAAAGCCTTCTCTAAGGATGACATCGCCGGCGATCCGACCAAGGCCATGACGCACTATCAGACCTTTGCGACCGCTCTTGGCATCAAGGTGCAGGGCGAGGCCGCCTCCAATCCGAACAGGAGGCGGTGATGCGCGACATCGACGACATGCTGCCCCATGTCCTGCCATATGTCCCGAACTGCGCTGACCTGACCGCATACCGCTGCATCCGCGAGGCTGCGCGCGAGGTTTGCGAGAAGGCCGACATCTGGCGCGAGAAAGACACGATCGAAATCACCGACATTGATGGCGAGTGCCTCAGCACGTTTGGCGACGCCGAGATAAAGAAGATACAGGCCGCCAAGCTCAATGGCGTCCCCCTCACCCCGCAGTCAGCGGCGTGGCTCGATGAAAATCACCCGGGCTGGGACGGCGACAACGAGAACGAAGCGCCGGCGCGTTTCATCACACAGATTACGCCAGGCAAAATCATGGTTGCGCCACGCGCTACCGGGACGCTCTCCGTTCGCCTCGTCCTGAAACCTTCGCTCCGGGCGATGACGCTCCCCGATTTCATGCTCGACAAGTATGCGACGGAGATTGGCTTGGGCGCGGCCGGTAAAGCCCTGATGCTGCCGAACGATGATGGTGGCGCGAACCCGGCGAACGCTACCGCCCTTCTCACCGAATTCAGCCGGTTCCTCGACCGGCTGCCCATGATCGTAGCCAAGGGCCAGCAGGGCGCGCGCCCGAGAACGAAAGCGAGCTTTTACTGATGCCAGCCAGCACCTATGCCGCAAACGCCCTACTGAACCTCTTCCTGCGTGGCGTCGCATTGGCCGCGCCTGCGCGAGTTTATGTTTCACTTCATACCGGGAACCCCGGTAACACTGGCGCGGCCGAAGTGACGACAGCGGCCTGGCCTGCATATGCTCGCAACGACGCGGCTCAGGGAGGAGCTGTTGCGACGGGCTTCTCGGCGGCGGCTTCAAAAGCCACAAAAAACGCGCTGGACCTTCTATATGCCCCTCATGACGGCGCGGCGCCTATCACGTGTTGATTGCCACTGAGAACTGACCCGGCGTTTCCACCGAGAATTGACCCGCCTGTTAGGTATGTTTCGGGTCTGCGGTCGTGGTCAAGTTCCTCGTTTTCTCCTTTGTCGTTTTGGTGTCGTGCGCAGAACTGTTCTTGAAGCGGAAGCTGTCGTTTCCGGTTTCAAGGATGTGGCAATGATGCGTGAGCCGGTCCAGCAGCGCGGTGGTCATCTTAGCATCGCCGAAGACGCTGGCCCATTCGCTGAAGCTGAGGTTTGTCGTGATGATGACGCTGGTTCGCTCGTATAGCTTGCTCAGCAGATGGAACAGCATCGCACCGCCTGACGCACTGAACGGCA
>NZ_QKML01000011.1:0-217111 GCF_003208455.1 Rhizobium sp. UGM030330-04 | reverse complement strand
CGGTTAAATCTGCCGAATGGTATGGTCCGGGTGGAGCCCCGCGGATATGACGAAGATCAAAAGCGCCAATGGACCGACGAAGTGATGATTGGTCTTAAATTGTCATTCAACGTCTCTCCATATGTGGCTCCATGGGAAGACGAAAAATACCAAAACATGATGCCGTTGGCTCTTGAAAAGATTGGGCAACTTGAACCCGGTGAGATTTATGGTTTCGCCCCCGCACTTAGTATCGGCGGCAGGAATAACGTCGAACATCTGCAAAAGGTGAAAGTAGTGGAACATTTACTTTTGCTGGCCTCACTCGATTCACCCATGCTTTATGATTATTCACCGCCAAGCGATGGGGACGGCAGCCTGGGCGCTGTCACTCCACGCAGGAAAATCGGTTCGGCGAGGTAAAGCACGCCGACTTCACACTTTAAACCGCGAGAAGCGAGGGAGAGAATGAACTGGAACTATCTGCAACAGCACTGGGATTGGGCGGGCCACATCGTCGAAGCCCTGTTTATGGCCGCGATTGTCGCCATGATCGTCCGGATTTTTCTTTCATGGCGCATATCGTGGATCGTCGGCCTGGCCTTCGCTGCCGGACATTTTCACGGCCGCGAAAAAAGAGACTACGAAGTGTCGGTCCACATGAAGCCGCCCCATCTGGAAGGGTATTACTTCTGGCGCTGGTCGTGGGACGGGGCGACGGATTTCTGGCCCACCGCGATCATCTGTTTTGCGCTTATTTTCGTCGTTGTGAAAAATTCCGCTGGACCTCGATGAGTTGCGTTCCTTTTTAGCGAGCACGCCACAAGAATAAGAATTCATAGACTAAAATCGAAAGTTGTATCGTTCCAGCATTTATTGCACGGTGGGCAGAACTATCTCATTGCTGATTTTTGGCCGGGGAGCGGATGGTACGCGAAGAGATATGCCGTTCTTTTGCCTGTGCGATTATCGTGGCGTCGGTCGTGGTTACGATATTCGCCGGAACAGGTTTTGCACAGGATAACAATGGGGCCGTTCAAAAAGCCGTCCCGGCGACGAGAACATTCGATTTCTCAGCGCCCGCCCTCAATCTTGAAGGCACGGTTCCCCAGGATGCTACGGTCGAAACCGTACCAATGAGCCCGACGGAACCCGGCACAATCGGAAACTTGAAGGTCATTGGAAAAATCAGTTCAGGTTCGTCCGACCCGAAAATCGAGACGACCTTTGTCGGTTACGATCTGCAGACACCCTCGGCGGCGTTCCGGATTTGCACGTACCAGGCAGACACTGCCGGATACACGACACGCGCCTCAAAGGTCGCATCGGACCTGACAGAAGCCATGCTTCTGGGTACCAGGGATGAAAACGGAAAACCACATAGCGCGCTCATCAGCTATTGCTTTTCACGCGGAAAGCAGGTGCTGGGTATTAATTTCATTGCAGGTGTCAGCAACGCGGCGGATGCCGACGCCGCTTATGATCTGGTAGTTCGAGCTGACAAATACGCTGCTGCGTTCATTGGCAGTCTTTCATGGGAAAACGGCGAGGAATCGAGCTTTGGACAGGAGCTGCAATCGGTTCCTGTTCGGATAGGCAACCAGCAAGTCACACTCCACATCCCGAACCAGTGGGATATCCCGATCAACGATTTTCACGGCCCTCTGCCGGCCGAGCTGCATATGATCAGGCGCAAGGGTGGAAAAGATGTCGGTCTGGTGTGGCTCTTCGTTCAGGACATGAAGAAGAAACCCGACCTCGAAATGGCCGGAGCGACAATCGTGAAGGATTACTTTGTCAGGCAGACACCCGACACACATCCTCCGGTACTGGTATCGAGCGAGGAGGACGCCACATTGGCGGAACAGGGAATTCCCGCACGCACCTTCCGGTTTTCGGTGGAAAACAAAAATGGTCAGGACAGCGGCGAAATCGAAGCGACCGCCATATGGCGGAATGGTCGCCTGCATGTCCTCACGCTCTGGTCAGCTTGGTCGTCCGTTGCCGATGAAAACACGTTCTTCTCTCGTCTTCCGGGTCTTACTGTCTACGATATCGTGCGGCAGGCCATGGTAACGACGCAGCAGTAAGATTCTGCGCCCCGGTTTGCGGGCAGGCAACCTGCGGCGCTCGGACAATGTCGATATAGGGAGTGCGGACACATTGACTGAGCGATTTGATCATCAGGTTGGGTCCACTTCCGTACCCGTCATTCCCTATGACACATTCGAAGCCGCCGCTCTGTTCCTTGCAACGGGGCGCTCGCCGGAAGAGGTGCTGCCGAAACTCGGCCTGACAGCCACGGAATGGGATAGGTTGCATGACGCCTACAAGTGGTTTCCCTATTCCCTGGGGGACGATTCCAGACGACATTATTTCGGCGGGCTTGACGATGGCGCGATCTGCCAGCTTGTCCTGCCGCCGCGATGGCAGATGGAAGGCGGGGACAAGCCCGATCTGCGCTCGACAGCGTTTGTTCGCGACACCGTGCGCCACAATCCGTATATCGGACCGTTTATCGATTGCGGCTGGCCCTTGACATGGATCGCATCGCACCCCGAGGCGACGCTGTGCTCTTATACACACGATGGTCGCACCGTATATTTCAACGGCGAGCCGCTGGCTGACCGTAACGGTAACCGGATCGGAGTGGATGTTGCCAGCTTCAAGGCGGTCGGAGGACGCTGGTTATACGACAAGGGCCATGTGTATGGCCAAGGCAGGTATGGCGTATATCACAGGGCCTACTGGTTTGTGGTCGAGGGGGCGGATGCCGCGACGTTCGAAGCGCTGAACCTGCGTTATGCCCGCGATAAAAATCAGGCCTATTACATTACCGGCAAGACACTTCGAACCAAAAGTCCCGGGGCTTTCGAGATCATACCCGATGTCAGGCTGAACTATCGTGACAACAGCTGCGACCTCCTTCACGATGACAGCCACACAGCACGGGACCGCGAGGCTGTCTATTTCTACGGTGCCCGCCTAAGGGGTGCAAAGCCCGAAGGGTTTCGACACCTGGGGCATGGCTACGCGAAGAACAATGAAAAGGTCTGGTATCTCGACGAAAAGAAACTCATCCAAGGCGCAGACGCGGCGACCTTCACAGTACCCGGCCCTGGAGAACTTGATGTGAAGGGCCTCACAAGCGGCCATTTCGTCACCGACCGCCATCGTCCGTATGTTCGCGGTGAAGCGCGTGATCCGATCGAGTGGTTCGAGGCCTGGCGATCGTTCTTCGAGGCGAGACCGGATATCAGGGACTGGTGGTGGCACAAGATCGAGAAGGCCTTTGCAGCTTCAAGATGAGTTCGGCGGATCAGCAGGAACCTTCCGCAATGGGGGCCAATCAGCATCTCAGGATGGCTCTCGGGTTCGACCAGAAGAACGCAGGAAGTGCATCAATGAAAATCAATATGACCAAGAGGGAAGCGATGTTCCTGTTTTTGCCCTTGTCAGCGCTGGCGACCACGGCCGTTTCCTGGCTGGCTGGTGTCTACAGCTTCTCCTGGTTTGTAGGTATTTTCGCTATTTTCGTTGGTGGGAGAGTGTTCATACGCAACCACGTAACCATTACCGACAGAGACGAAAAATAAGGCAAGATAGACAGGCGGACTGGCTGGGAACCATGGCCGGCATTGACACCGTAGATCGGAGCGGACTTGAGCGGAATGAAGCTGACTGAACTTTTTCCCCTGCCCTATGCCCATTGGTATGCGGCCACTCTTTTTGCCGAAGCCGGATATGCTGCGTCGCAGATATTCGATCGTCTCAGCATCGACCCCGCGCGCTGGCAACGGTCCAGAGAGCGCTATGGCCAGCTCCATTACGCCAATACAAGTTGGGTCGCGGCTGCGTTCGGGCGGGACGGGCTTCCCGAGCCCGAACAGGATCGGGCGCTTTTCCAGCATCTGACAGCGAATGACGGTATCGGCCAGCCCGTAACGGAACCCTTCGGCATGCGCAGGGAGCTTGCGGCTTTGCGGCGCGCAGTCGAAGCCAATCCCCGTATCGGTCCCTTCGTAAATGTCGACTGGATCGCGCATTATATCGGAGAAAGACGCTTCCCGACCATCCGCTATGTCCACAATGGCCATCAGGTCCATGTCGATGGCGCACCGATCCGCGACCGCAAGGGCGTCCCGCTGGCCGGGATCGACCCCTTCACCTTTCGACAGCTCGGTGACCGCTGGTTTTGCGACGACGAACATGTCTACGGCCAGGGCGAGACGCCAACGAAGCTCTTCTGGTTCATAGCCCGTGGCGCCGATCCGGACAGCTTCACCGTACTGAACCAACGTTATGGCGCCGACAGGGCCGCCGGTTATTACATTACCAACCTGCGCCTTCCCACCGAGGAGCCGGGTACATTCGGGATCGTCGGTTATTATTACGGCAGCGGCCAGAAACCGGGTCTCCATATCGAAGAAAGCCACTACGCAAAGGACAGCCGCAAGGTCTATGCTTACGGCGTCGCGATCGAAGGCGCGGATGCAGCCAGTTTCCATTCCATCGGCGACGAAGGCAGATATTTCGCCGACAGCAAGCATATCTATTGGCAGAAGAGCCCCGTTCCCGATGCGGACCGCGAGAGCTTTGTCTGCGCATCAGAAGCAGGCCAATATCGCGCATACGACAAAGAGAGGCCCTATTATGCCGGGCAACCTCAATCCGTTTCGGCTGAATTCGAGCCCTGGAGCGACTATTTCGAGGCGCATCCGGAGATCACCGACAGCTGGTGGCATCGGGAACAGGCGCGGAGAACAGCAAGCCCGGCCGTCGTGAATGAACCGGTTCCGGTCGGCGGCCCCTATTATAGCGACGGAAGCAGGATACTGGTGAGGCCACAACGCCCGCAGGACAGCGAATGGGTATCGCTCGATCATTTCGACCACGACAGTTTTCGACACATTATCGATGTATTCGGACGGGATCGACATGGTCTTCGCTATTTCTCACCCGGCCTCGAACGCTATGGGCATGAGCCTGTGAAGGGAGCCGACGCGGCAAGCTTCGAAAAGCTCGATGGACCCTGGTTCAAGGACAAGCGGCAGGCCTATTACATTGGTAGCGACGCCCCGATGCCGGAGCTTGCCGTCGTCAAAGCCGATATGGCGAGCTTCGAAGTGCTGGGCGACGCCTATGCCCGCGATGCGAAAGGGCTGATCGTTGAAGGCGTGCGCAAGCGCGGCGTCGATAATCCCGCCGCCGTGGAAGCACTCGGCCACTCATTCGCCCGAATGGGCGACATTCTGCTTTACCGCGGCAAGCCCGTCACCAGACCCGGCAAGGTCGACCCTGCCACGGCGCGCGGTGTCCATGACCAGCTTCTGATCGACGCAAAGGGCGAGATGCTGTTCGGCGGGAGCTACCGCAAGATGATTCCGGGAATTGACCCCGCCACGTTTAATTTCCTCAACCGTGTGTTCGCCGTGGATATGCGCCATCTTTACGCAATGACCGATACGGGACTGCTGCTGATGCCGGATATCAATCCTAGCGAAGTCCAGGCTGCCGGCCTTTACGCTATCCGGGTCGGCAACACGAAGTTCCATATTTCCGGCGGCACCATGCGGCAGTCTCCATTTGAGGAGATGAGCGGATAAATGGTCGCCACCCTGTCGACCGATATTCCATGGCAGCCCTTCAATAATGGAGGGCAGCGCGTGTAGGGGCCATAGTCGTAAAGCGTGCGGCGCTGAAATCGTGAAGGCACCGGAGCGTGTCTTGCAACTTGTCGGCGCTAAGTCGAAAATCGCTCTTTGCAAGCCGGTAGAGACAACCACCTCGCGCAAACACCAGATCACCACCGTCCCACTCGGCCCAATCCGTTTCCGGCAGGTCAAGGAGCAGCATTCCGTCCCGATCAACCACACGGTAATCCAGCCCGTACCAGGCCTTCTGGCTGCGACCGATCGAGTGGAGAATCATTTGGAGCCGCCGGCCATTCGCGCCTACCTTTTCGAGAACACGTGATTTGCTGAAGCTGTAAAGGGCCGAGGCATTCAAACCATTGGTCTGACCCTCGCCATGTTCAGCCACCCGCCAGCCTTCGCGTTCACGCATATAGCCGTTGACGGGCTCGTCCTCTCCCCGGCCCGACCATTCACCACACGGTTTGACGTGCATCCCCCGCTTCAGCCTGAATCCTTTGGCCAGCTGGAAGCTGGCATCATCGCCGATTGAATGATTGAGAAGCAGCGTTTTCTCGCTCTCGAAAATACCGCCGCCGCCCCAGGCGTCCCCCTTCGGCCACAGCGCCAGGGCCGTGAAAAATGGAGGCTTCGATATGGCCGTCCAGCTGCCGTATGGCGCGCGGTTGGTGGCAGCGAAATAGACCAGTAGCTCACCAGATGGAGAAAGATCGCAACGTCTTTCGTAAATCCGCCCTTTCAACCATTGCCCATGTTCAAACGTATCGTTGCGCAGGTCCCAACGAATAAGCTGCACCTGACGGCTTGGCCCACGACGAAATATGACACCTGTTCTCGCTGACCGCGCCAGGATCGCATATAGTCTCGGCGCAGCGGGCACGCCGGCTTTCTCCGGAGCGGAACTACCTGTCTCGACGGTCAATGGAGCTGCACCCTTCCGACAATATTTCTGCCATTATAACTGCCTCGACACTGCCGTCGACCGCGGATGCCTCGACTGAACCCACAACTTCATCACGCCGGAAGCGGAATAGACAACGCTCTTACCCGAAACCTTGAATGCGGCTCAATTCAGCAGCACCAGGACCGTTCCTGCACAAAGGGAAAACAATCCGAGAGAAAGGCTGGGAATGATCAGCGCCGCACGTTGATGGCCTCGGATTTTCATCGCGATCGCGAGAATTTGCGCGACAATAAGCACAGGTATGCCTGCTCTGTAGGAGATGTCATAAAGCCCGACGATCAGATTGCGTCGGGCCGGGTCGGAAGGCCATTCCGAAAAACCAAGCGCCAGAGGCGACAAATACCAGACCGCGCCGAGGATAAAGGCAACAACCGTGGTAGCGAAGAGGAATACTGTCACCGACCTCATTTGCTGTCCTGAATAAAGGCTTCAATCGCGGCTTCCGACAACCCGATAATGCGGCCGGCAGCAAATCGCCGCACGGAAAAGGCGCTTTCGTCACGGTTTTCGAAAGCCAGATCAAAAGTAGAAGAAAATATCCGTGCCCATCCCTCATCATACACGGTACCACCGACGTGGATTATGCTCATTGATGGCCAGTCGACCTGTTGTCGGGTCTCCGGGTCAATGACCATGGCACTGCCGACGCGAATCTCCCGTGTGACAAACATCCCAGACGCATGGCCTGAAACGGGTTCCAGCCTGAAGCTATAGGTGCCACCCTCGGGATAGACGAGTTCTACGATCGACGCCGGTGAAGAAACTTTAACCCGGAATTCTTTTTCATAAGCATTCGCACTGCCTTCGGTCTCCAGCAAGCGCCAGTCGCGGCCGGAAATCGGCCGGGCGGCAACGATAACTGCACCACCCTTTGTAAGCATCGGCTCGTCGACAGCGATACGCAAACGGGTCGATAGCTGCTGTTCGCCCGCATGGCCAATTGTGCTCAAGGCCGTAATCCCAGCAACCAAATGAGCCAGGCCGATAAATACCTTAGACAATAAACCTCCCGGTCCCGTCAAAAGTGATCTAAGTCCGCTGCCATATAATCGTCGATCATTGACACCGCAGCAAGCCTGAAGAATTTCCCGGCTCATGCTGTGATCACCATGACAGACTGGTTGCGGCCAAAGGATCATGCATGGCATTCCGGCTGCTCTCCCACGCTGATTAAGGACGGCCGAAAACAATCGATTGAACGTCACCTCAAACTGGCCCTTGAAAACCACGACGCAGGCGCCGTTCCCCCGCCAATGAACCCCGACTGAATAATCTCTTCAGCTTCCGTTCCAGCGGAACCGTCTAGAACAAAGACGTTCAACCGCGGTCTTATCCGCCTGAGGAGACACAGTCATGATCCGGAAGTCTTTCATTGCAAGTGCACTCGTCGCTCTCGTTGGCATCGCCGCCGCGGCACCCGCCATGGCCAATGATGTGCGTATCGAACAATATGGCTGGTCCAACTCTGCCGGTGGCGCGCAGGAAGGATATGGCAACCGGATCCGCACCTATCAGGACGGCGGTTATAACCGGATTGTCGGCCACCAATATGGTCGCCACAACCTTTCGACAGTCGGTCAGGAGGGGCATGACAATTACGGCTCCTCCTATCAGAACGGCAACCGCAACGTGGCGGGCATCGGACAGTTCGGCTCCAGCCACACCACCATCCTTACCCAGGACGGCAATGGCAACATCGCCGCCGGTGTTCAGGTGGGCCGGGGCTGCAGCGCCAATGTGAGCCAGGGCGGCAACGACAATGTCGCGGCCTTTGTGCAGGCCTGCCCTTAAGCAGCCATGCGCGGTGATGTGAAACGTTGTTGAGATCAGATCATCAGGGAGACTTGCCATGCCCGATAACATCAGACATCCGCGCCGCCTGGCGGCAATCCTTGCGCTGGCACTGCTTCCTTTCGGTGCCGTCGCGGCCATGTCGACCGCAAAAGATGGGACCGATGGGCAGTTTTGCGAGATCAAGGCAACACCGCAGGCCGGCATGATGAGGCTGGAGGCCCTTGCCAAGGGTGGCACCGATGCCGGTGGAACCTACAACTTTCACGTCGAAAAATCAGGAAACGGCGGCCGCTCCGCCATCAATCAGGGTGGCGACTTCGAGGCCGCCGCCGGACGATCGCAACTGCTGAGCTCGGTGACGCTGGATGCAAAGGGAGCCCGCTACCGGGCGATGCTGGATCTTGTGATCGATGGCAGGACTTTCAGTTGCAGCAGGCAGGTCGGCGACTAGCCTGCCGGCATGTCGTGGATTTCCCACCAGAGAGGGCGCCGGTTCAGGCGCCCTTTTTCTTGATCGTGCCGGAACGGCTGAACGACGTGTGAATGGGCAATTCCGGTCGGGTTCAGTTGCGGGATGCGACAGTGGATCATCGGCACGGCGCTGACAGATGGAGATCAGGATGACCCGCAACATATTGAAACTTCTCACCGTCATTCTGCTTGTCGGCGCCCTTGCACCCGTGGGATTTGCAGCGCCCGCCCATGCCGGGGGCCGGATTTCCTTCAACCTTGCGCCCGGCAACGCGACAGATGGGGACCTTCTTTCAACCGGGCTGCGCGCCTATTCGCTCTATCGTGGCTTAAAGGATGCCGACATCCGGCAGCTGGGCCGGGGCAATGCGGCGGGCATTGCCCAGAACGGCGGCGGCAATCTCGGCTTCATCCGGCAGCGGGGCGACGGTCACGCCGCAACCTTGCAGCAGAATGGCAACAACAATGCCTATGGCATTTTCCAGTATGGGCGCAACACACAGACCAATGTGGTGCAGGATGGCGATAACGGCAGCGGCGTGACCTTCAGTTATGGCTGGTGAGGCAGCTCCGGGGCGGATTATCCCACCGTGTTTCGGCCGGCGCGGGCTCAATCCGCCAGGGTGGCCAGAACCTCTCCCTCTCTGCCCTGCACGAGGCTGCCGGGCGATACCGGTCGGGGATCGGCGTCGGGCAGAGGTGGGGTGAGCAGCCATGCGGCTGGGTAATCTTTCCGAAGGTGCCGGGAATTATAGCGAACATGGGTTCCGGCCGCATGGCGGCGCGTACCGAGCATCGCCTCCTTTGACAGGACCGCGCTTTTGATTTCGTAGAGTTTTCGTTCGTCATCAAGGGCAATCGTCGCATCGGAGAGATCGAAATTATCGACGCGGATGGTCTGACCCTGCGGCGTATCGAGAACCCATCTGTCGGAATCGACGAAGCCGTCGATATAGACATTGCCGGTGGAAGCGCGCAGGGACGTTCCTTCCGGCAGGGTGATGCCATCAACGACATTGCCATCGGCAAGAATGCATCTGCTGAAGGCGGATATGCCGCCATCGGCCCGCAGATCGAATTCCACCGGCCGGGTCGCGTCGCAGCGCCAGCCGCTCTGCACGGTTACGCCATTACCAGTTATCCGCATGTTGTCGGGGGTGAAGCCGACCGTTTCGTAGTTGTCGTTGGTTTTTATCGCGATATGGCGGGCGATTTCGACGGCATCGATATCCGCAACGCTCACGGGATGCGGAAACACGGCGCGGCTGAAGGCATCCCTGGTATTGGCAATGGCCAGCTCGAGTTTCGTGCCTTTGGGCATATCGATCTGGCCAAGCCGGGTTGATTCAAGCAGTTCCGGCCGGTAGTTTGCCGTCCTCTCCCTGTCATAGGCCCGCATCTCGAGACAAAAACCGGCGATCTGCCACAGGGTGAAAACTGCGATGGCGGTCACCAGCCCATAGTGCAGGATCGCCGGGCGCTTCCAGCGGCCGCTCGCATATCGAATGAGCAGCCCCAGCGTCCAGACGGCCCAGACAAGGGTCGTGGCAAGAAGGAAGGCGACAAGAAGCACCGCTTCGACGGACGGGAGTGCGACAGGGATCATGCGAATAATGGCCTTGGGCGGATCGTTTCCGATCCCGGGATATCCCGGAGCTTTAGCGCATAAGAGGTGTTTTCTTCAACTCGCAGATTGCGATCTCTCCCAGCCGCCGGCGCTCATGCGTTATCCGCACGAAACCAGGCGGCGCCATATGGCGGCCGCATGGTCAGCGCGACTTGACGGACATCAGCCGCCGAGGACGAAACGGGAAAATGCCAGGGAGTTGCGGGCGTCCTCGTCCATTCTGGCGATGTCAGCGCCATTGCTCAGATCACGCCACACCTTGATATCAGAACCGATGGTGCCGCCGGTCTTGACGAAGGGTTCCATGACGACCGCACCGGTGTAATTGATATCACGCAGCGCGAGGCCGATTTCCTGCCATGGCATCCTGCCTTTGCCCGGAACACGGCGATTGCTCTCGCCGGTGTGGAAGTGACCCAGCAGCGGGCCGGCCGTGCGGATGGCTTCGCCGAAACTGTCTTCCTCGATGTTCATGTGGAAGGTATCCAGCATGACCTTCACATTGTTCTTCCCGACATCCTTGACGAAGGCGACGCCTTCGGCCGCCGTGTTGAGCACGTGGTTTTCAAAACGGTTGAGGACTTCGATGCACAGGTTGATGCCGAGATCATTGGCGAAATCGGCAATGCCGTGAATACCCTCGACACCACGCGCGTAATCGCCGGGCTTGTCGACCGGCTGCGAATAATCGATCGGCCAGTAGGAATGCAATGCGCCGCCGATGGTGCGGATGTCGAGCTTGGCGACATTGGTGAGCGTCCGCTCAAAAAACGCCTTGCCCGCTGCGCGCACGGCCGCATCTTCCGACGACAGGTTCTTTGATTTCGACGGGCCGATGCCGGCGGTGAGGATGATGCCGTTATCCTTCGCGCTCTGCTTGATCGCGGCGAGTTCGGCGTCGCTGTATTCGTTGATATGGTGGGCGGCGACTTCGATGATGTCGAAACCGAGTTTGGCGACCTTTTCGATATAGGGGCCGAACTTGGCGCTCCACTCATGTTCCCAGTAGGAATAATAGATGCCGTGTTTCATGGGGATTTCTTTCAGTTTCGTTTCAATTGGTTAGGATGTGCCCGCTTCCCGGATTGCCGATGCGAAGATCGGGTTCGGTGCTCGTCGAGATGATGAAACGGCCGTTCGGAAGATCGTTCTCCTCGACCTTCCGGTTGATCTCGTCCTCGGCAAGACCGAAGCCCAGCCAGCGGTTTCTGAGCCGCGCACGCAGATCGTCCTCACCGACATCGACGAAAACCGTCAGATCGAAGATCGGCTTGAGGCGGTTCCACGGTGACTGGCCGGCGAGGAGATAATTGCCCTCACAGACGATGATATCGACGGATTGCGGGATCAGCCGGCCGCCTGCACGGGCGATTTCAATCGCCCGGTCAAAGACCGGAACGGCGATGGCATCATCCTCATTGGCCTTGAGGCGCTCGAGCATGTGTCGCAACCCGTGGGCATCGAAAGTATCGATGGCGCCCTTGAATGGTCGGCGGTTCATCTCTTCGAGCACGGCATCGTCATAGTGATAACCATCCATCGGAAAAAGCGCGGCGGGCTCGCCTCCGCCGGCGTTCAACACATCCACCACACCTTCGGCAATGGTCGATTTTCCCGATCCCGGGGCGCCGGCAATCGCGATCATCACGCGCCGGCCTTTTGCCCTTTCCAGACGCTGGAGGGCCAAGCCCGCAATCTCACGGGCATTATCGTCAATTGTGCTCAAGGTGGTCCTCGCCCCGATAATGATTGCGGTCAGAAAATCCGGTACTGGCTGGCCTTGTCGCGCAGGAAGGCCAGCCCCTTGTCGAGGACCTCGTCTGCGCCTGAAGCGACCGGCCGCCAGGTGGAAATCGCACCCGCCATCTCCTCCGGCATCGCGGCGAAACTCTCAAGCGTCAGCACGCCCTTGAAGCCGATGGCCGCGAGTGCTGCAAACACCGCGTCCCAGGCAACGTTGCCGAAACCCGGCGTGCCGCGGTCGCTTTCCGACATATGCATGTATTTCAGATGGTTACGGGCAGCGATGATGCCATTGGCGATGCCCTTCTCCTCCATGTTCATGTGGAAGGTATCGAGATGGACAAAGATATTGTCGGCACCGATACGCTCAACCAGCGCCACGGCCTGCTCGGCTGAGTTGACCAGATGGTTTTCGTAGCGGTTGACGGCCTCGATCCCGAATTGCAGGCCAAGCATCTTCGCGTGGCCGGCAGCCTGAGATAGTGCGCGTGTCAGATTGTCATATTCAGCCTGTGTCGGCGGGAAACCCGTGCGCTCACTGGTGCCGCCATAGGTAACGCCGGTCAGCGCTTCCGCCCCCATTTCGGCGGCCTTGTCCAGCGCGGCCTTCAGATGCGCGATGGCTGCTTCCGGGCGGACGGAGGCCCAGGCAGGTTCCGGCAGAACCAGCGAGCAGACAGCCCGCAGACCGTATTTCTCCAGCAGGGCGCGGGTATGCGCCGTATCGACGGATGGGAGATCGACAAGCGGAATCTCGATGAAGTCCTGCCCATAATCCGCAGCACCGGCAATGGCCCGCCTGGTACTTTCATGATCCCAGTTGAGGGACCACATCATTGCGTGAACACCGAAGCCTTGCACGTCATACCTTCTTTCTGAGAGATGCGAAGTAACCTGAAAACAGGCCGCGCGCCGCCATGACGACAATCATCAGCACACCCCAAAGCGCCGTTGCCAGATGCTGGTTGGCGCCGAGAAGGTTGAGCCCGGACGACAGGAGCTGCAGCACGATCAGCGCGACGAAAACGGGCAGCACACGGCCGAAGCCACCGAATGGATTGATGCCGCCGAGGAACGCCGCCAGTACCGTGATCAGCAGGTAGGATTCACCGTGTCCCACACGCACCGAGTTGAAGCGGGCAAGCATGATGATGCCGGCGACGGCACACATGAGACCCGAGAGCGTATAGACGAGCACCTGGATCTTGCGGGTGTTGAGACCGGAATAACGCGCCGCCTCGATATTGGAGCCGATCATCAGCAGACCGAAACCGAGCTTCGTGCGGGTCAGGAGCACGTGCCACAGCCCGACGCAGGCGATGAAGATCAGCAGCGGGATGGGCAACCCGAAAAGCGTGCCGTGACCAAGCGGCGCCATATAGGCCGGAAAACCGGATACATCGCCGCCACGCGTCAGAAATTCCCCGAGCCCGCGCAGGAAAATCATCATCGACAGGGTGACGAGGATCGGGTGCGCGCGGGTATAGGCAATCGCCGCGCCGGTCATGGCGCCGGCTGCACCACCGGTGGCAAGGGCGGCAAGGCAGGCGAGCAGGAAGGCGCTCGGCGATGCGTCCACGCCGCCATGGGCCTGCAGCACCCATGCTGCCGCAAGCCCCGACAGATTGGCGGCGAAGGTGACGGAAAGATTGATCCCGCCGGTCAGCAGCGGCAGCAGCATCGCCAGTGTCAAAAGACCGAGCTCCGGCAACTGAAAGGCGACCGAACCGAATGTGGCGAGCGACAGGAAATTATCCGCCAGCGTCCCGAAGATGAGCATGACAGCGACAAAGGCAATCACCGGCCCGGCCATGTCGGCACCGAAAATTGCGTTGAATTTGCGAACGAAGCTGCTCATCGCTGCGCACTCCCCTTTTTAGCGGAGGTCCGCAAGGCTGCCGGCAGCAGCTTGTCGAACCGGGTGGAGGACAGCGTGATTGCGATGAGAATGATGGCGCCGACGATCATCTTGAATGCAAAGGGAGACACGCCCATCAGGTTGAGGCCGTTCTGGGTGATGGACACCATCAAGACCCCGAGCACGCAGCCGATGACCGAACCCTTGCCGCCGCCAAGCCGCGCGCCGCCAAGCACGGTGGCAGCAAGAACATCCAGCTCGCGGCCATAAAGCGCGTTGGGCACGACCTCCTGCGCGTAATGCGCCTGCATGAGCCCGGCAATGCCCGCCATCAGGCCAAGCCAGCCGAAGGAAATATAATGCATGGCGCCAATATTGATGCCGAAGCGGCGTGCGCCTTCCGGATTGTCACCGAAAGCATAAAGTTTGCGGCCGACGGTGGTGCGAGAAATCATGAACCAGGTGGCGAAGCAGCAGAGGATCATGACCACGACCGGCAATGTCAGCTCGACCCAGGAACCATCCGGCATCTCGCGCTCGTAAAACACCACGCGGGTCGAAAGCCATTCCGGCAAATCGTAGATCGACACGCCCTTGGTGAAGAACATCAGCAGGCCGAAGAAGATGTTGAAGGTGGAAATGGTCGCAACGATGGAAATGATATTGAGCCGCCAGACCAGAAAGGCGTTGACGAAGCCAAGACCAAGGCCGACGGCGCCGGCAATGATGAAACCTTCCGCCCAGTTGCCGCCGCCGAGCGCATTGAGCGCCAGCACCGTGACATATTGCACGACGGAAGCGGCAACCGCGAAGGAGATGTCGATACCGCCCGAAATCAACACGACAAGCAGGCCGACAGCAAAGATGATGTTGACCGCCGAGACATTCAGCACATCGAAGGCATTGGAGATGGTGAGGAAACGGTCGGTTGCAAGGGACAGGCCCGTGCAGAGCAGCACCATGACCACAAGCAGCGTGAATTCGGTCGTATGTCCGAGGATGAGCCTACGCATAGATGGCGGACTCCAGTTCGGTAAGCGACACATGTCGCGGATCATGGGTGGCGTGGAACCGGCCTTCGACCATGTGAATGATCCTGTCTGTGTTGAAATAGACTTCCGGCGGTTCATCTGAGATGACGATGATCGACAGACCTTCGGCCGCGAGCTTGCGGACGATTTCGAAAATGCCGGCGCGGGCACCGACATCGACACCCACGGTCGGCGCATCCAGAATGAGGATTTTCGGCCCGATCGCCAGCCACTTGGCAATGGCGACACGCTGCTGGTTTCCGCCCGAAAGCGTGCGGATCGGGTCTTCCGGCAGGCCGATCTTGACACCGAGCGCTGAAATCCAGCGCGAAACCACATCCGCCTTTTTCGATGGCGAGATAAGGCCGCCCGTCAGCAAACGGTCCAGCGAGGCCATGACGAGATTATCAGCAATCGACTGGGGCTGATTGAGACCAAGCGCCAGCCGGTCTTCGGAAAGATAGGCGACGCCGGCCCGGATCGCATCCCGGTTGGAATGGAAATTCACCTTCTTCCCCTCGATCAGGATTTCACCCGATTGCGGCCGATGCATACCGAAAAGGGTTAAGGCCAGTTCGGTGCGTCCGGCTCCCAGCAGGCCGGTAATCCCCAGCGTTTCGCCCTGCCGCAGATCGAAAGACACATCTTCAAACTCACCAGCGCGCGTCAGCCCGCGCACGGAGAGAACAACGGGCTTGTCATTGTGATCAGCGGCAATGACGGCGCTGTCGAAATTACGGCCGGTCATCAGTTCGGTCACGCGTGACTGGGTCATGCCTTCAACCGGGAAGACCCCGACAAGCGACCCATCGCGCAGCACGGTGATGCGGTCCGAAATCTCAAGCACTTCCGCAAGGCGGTGCGAGACGAAGACAACCGCAACGCCGGAGGCGGAGAGGTTGCGGACGATGTCGATCAGGTAGTCCGTTTCCGATTGCGTCAGCGACGCGGTCGGTTCGTCCATGAAAACGAGGCGCGCTTCCCCGACCAGTGCACGAGCAATCGCCACGATCTGACGCTGAGCAATGGGCAGTTCCTTCAGCGGACGGTGGAGGTCGATCTCAACGCCGAGCCGTGCCAGAGCCTTCTCGGCCGCTTTTGCGATCGCGCCCTTGTCGACCAGCCCGTATCTGCCGTTCACCGCGTACTGAAAACCGATATTTTCCGCCACCGACATTTCATCAAACAGCGCCAGATCCTGCCAGATCACCTGAATGCCAAGCGATTGCGCAAGCGTCGGGGTCATCGCGGCTATCGGCTTGCCGTCGAAATACAGTTCAGCATCATTTTCCGGCGTATAAACGCCGGTGATGACCTTGATCAGCGTGCTTTTGCCACAGCCGTTTTCACCGGCCAGGCAATGCACTTCACCGGAATTGACCTCAAAAGAAACGCCTTTCAGGGCGCGAACGCCGCCAAAGGTGACTTTGACATTCTTGAGGGACAGGAGCGGTTCTGCGCTCATGATGGCGTATCTCTCCTTTCGCCGCGAAAGCATCGCAGACGTGGCGCTCGGCATATTTCTTGGGATGGGCGTCGCGCGAGCATTCCGTCTCGCGCGACGCCTGCGGCTCCGGGGAGGATCAGAGGCCCATGGAAACGAGCTTGTCGATGCTTTCCTTGTCGATCTTCAAAAGCTGATCGACGACGATGGTGTTACCCTCGGGATTGATGGTGCCGAGACCTTCGATATTGTCACCGGCCTTGGGCGTTTCGCCCTTGGCGATACGGTCCGCGAGGGTGATGAAGACTTCACCGGCCTGTTTCGGGTTCCACATGAAGCCGCCTGTCAGCGCGCCCGATTTGATCAGCTTGGCGCCCTGCCCCGGCGAAAACGGGCCGATGACGAAGACCTTGCCATCCTTGCGCCGCTCTTCGACGGCACGCCCGGCACCGATCGGTCCCTGCGAACCGAAGGCAAGGAAACCGCTCAGGTCGGCATTGGCGGACATCAGATCGAGCGCCGTCGACCGGCTCTTGTCGAGATCTTCGGCGACGCCGTAGCGATCGCCGACGAGCTTCATGTCCGGATAATTGGCCTTGATATAGGCGATGGCGGCATCGGCCCAGGCATTGTGAAGCGGCACGGTGAGCGAACCGACGAAGACGGCATAAGAACCCTTGCCGCCCATCTTTTCCGCCAGAAGCTTGCCATGCGCTTCACCGAAGCCCTTGGCGGAAGCCAGTTCGAAATCCCAGTCGGCGCCAAGCTGTTTGGGCGATTCATGGGTGATGACCTTGATGCCGGCGGCCTGGGCCTTCTTCAGCACCGGTTCCAGCACCTTCGCATCATTCGGCACGACACCGATGAAATCGACTTTCTGGGCGATCAGGTCTTCGATGGCACGAACCTGCAGGGCCGGGTCGGCGCTGGTCGGGCCAACCATGAAACCGTCAACGCCGAGCTTCTTGCTCTGCTCCTTGATGCCGGCCTCCATGGCATTGAACCACGGAATACCGCCGATCTTGACGACGACGCCAACCTTCGGCCCTTCGGCGAAGGCCGCGGATGAGAGCAGCGCAAGCGACAGGCCGAGCGCCGCGGCAATAATTTTCTTCATGATGTTCCTCCTCAAAAAATCGGCAAACGAAATCCGCCGCAGCCAGTTTTTCCCTGCCGCGCTTCAAATCTCTCATCTCGCTTATTCGAGACTCTCCCTTGCCACTCCCATAGCAACCATCCTGCACAATCGATATTGCCAAACTGCACAATCGATGGTGCAATAACCATATCATGAAGCTCCCTTCCGTCAAGGGGATGCGTGCTCTAATAATCAGAATCAGCTGGGGAGATCGAAGTGACAGGCATAAGTTCCAAGAAAGCCACCATTTATGACTTGTCGCTCTTGTCTGGCGCATCAGCCTCGACAGTGAGCGCGGTGTTGAATGGATCGTGGCGCAAGCGGCGGATTTCGGAGGAAACCGCAGACAAGATACTCTCGCTCGCCAAGGCACAGCGCTACACCACCAATCTGCAGGCCCGTGGCCTCAGGAGCTCAAAATCCGGTCTCGTCGGACTTCTGGTGCCGGTTTATGACAATCGGTTCTTTTCATCGATGGCGCAGACCTTCGAGGGGCAGGCACGCAAACGCGGCCTGTCGCCGATGGTGGTTTCCGGGCGGCGCGACCCTGAGGAGGAACGTCGCACCGTCGAGACGCTGATCGCCTATTCGATTGATGCCCTGTTCATCGCCGGCGTCACCGATCCCGATGGCGTTCACCAGGTCTGCGCCCGCGCCGCCCTTCCGCACGTCAATATCGACCTGCCCGGCAAATTTGCGTCGTCCGTCATTTCCAACAACCGGCACGGCGCGGAAATCCTGACATCGGCAATCCTTGCCCATGCGGCAAAGGGCGGGTCGCTCGGTCCTGACGACGTCATCCTGTTTGGCGGTCATGACGACCACGCCAGCCGCGAGCGTATTGACGGCTTTCATGCCGCGAAAGCCGATTATTTCGGCGTACAGAGTGGTGACGATATCGAGATCACCGGTTATTCGCCGCGCATGACGGAACTGGCATTCGAGCGCTTCTTCGAGCGCAGGGGCCGCCTTCCCCGCTGTTTCTTCGTCAATTCATCGATCAACTTCGAAGGGTTGCTTCGTTTCATGGGGCGTCATGACGGGGAAGCGTTTGGCGACATCGTCGTCGGCTGTTTTGACTACGACCCCTTCGCGTCATTTCTTCCCTTTCCCGTTTACATGATCAAACCCGATATTGCGCAAATGCTCGAAAAAGGGTTCGAACTGCTGGAAGAGAACCGCGCAGAGCCCGAAGTCACCATTATCGAACCCCAGCTCATTCCCCCGCGCACCGCCCTTGAAGGGCCGCTTGATGATATCTGGGATCCGGTCGCGGTACGCCGCATATCAAGGTGAAACACTCCACTCCATCAGCGGAGGTTTCCTCCGGAGAGGCGCCAATCTCCGCTTGACCTCAACCGCGCTTGACGTCGTATCGATTTGCATGAAGCCCACCATTGCAATGGAATGACGATGATTGAAAAGCTCCTGAAGATGCTGGAAGACGGTAAAGATGCCCCTCTCCTGCGCTTTTCACTGGCGAAGGCCCTGATGGCCGCGCGGCAATTCGACGATGCGGCGCAACATCTGCGCGAGGCGGTTCACCAAGACCCCGACTACTCGGCAGCCTGGGCGGCACTTGGCGAATGCCTTATGCATCTCGGAGACGACGACGGTGCCGTTGCCGCGTGGACTGAAGGCAGCGCGGTCGCCATGAGAAAGGGAGACATCCAGGCAAAACGGCAGATGGACGTCCGGCTTCGGCGTGCGCAATCACGGCACCTTAAAGATGTCAGCTAGGTCGCCACGCCGTCATGTCGCAGAAATGACGCACCTTCCGGCAGGCATAAAATCCTTCCGTGCGACCTCTTCGCCGCCCGGTAGCCGGAAGATTGGCCAGTTTCCATAAAACTGGCTATGATCGCCGGAAAATCACGGGAGGCGGCCGTTGAGGGCCGGTGGTTTATGGGCTTTTCGGACCACGTCAGGGAAATCGAAAACGTTGGGCAAGGCCGAAATACCGGCCGGGATGCCGTCGTCCTTGAATCCTGGCGGCGCTGTCTGGAAACCTACCAACTAGATCCTTCCAAGGCCCGTGAGGCGGTCATCATTTCCGAGACATGCCTGCGTGAGCATCGCCAGCAGGCCGAAGACCTCGTGCACATTGCACGCTCCGGTCTGGAGCGGCTTTACCGGCAGGTGGCCGAGCAGAATTACGTTCTATTGCTTTCCGACCGTCAGGGTGTCACGGTCGAATTCCTGGGCGACCCGTCATTCAACAATAATCTGCGCAAGGCCGGGCTATATCTCGGCTCGGAATGGTCGGAACCACGGGCCGGCACCTGCGCCGTCGGCGCCTGCATCGCCACCGGCGAAGCACTGACCATCCACCAGACCGACCATTTCGATGTGACGCACACGCCACTCTCCTGCACCGCGGCACCCATTTACGATATGCAGGGCGCGCTGACAGCAGTGCTCGACATTTCGCTGCTCAGTTCGCCGATCCTCAAGACAAGCCAGAACATGGCGCGCCATCTCGTCTCTTCCACCGTCCGCAGGATCGAGCTGGCCAACCTGATGGCCAGCAGCCGCCACGACCTGGTTCTGCGGTTTGCGGGCGCACCGGAATTTCTGGATGTCGATCCTGAAGCGGCGCTGGCGGTGGATGGTTCCGGCCGGATCACCGGCATGACGCACGGCGCCGCCCGTCTTCTTGCCGCATCTCGCGGGCTTGACTGGCGAATGTCGGAGCGTCTTCTCGGGCAGCGGGTGGAGGCGTTTTTCGAGGCGGACTTCGATGAACTTGCCTCCCTGACACGGTCAAGCCTTCCGCAGGACAGACGCATCATGGTGCGCGACGGAACGGTGCTTTATGCCCATGCAATCGAACCGCAGCACCGGCGGTCGGGCGTGCCGCTTGCACGGGGCAAATCCCTGCCGGTGACGGAGCGGATCGGAGGCGACGGGCCGGCAATTCGAAGCCTCACGCGGAAGGTGGAGAAACTCGCACCGACGAAATTGCCGATCCTGCTGCAGGGACAGACCGGAACCGGCAAGGAACATTTGGCCCGCATCATTCATGACGCCAGCGGCGTTTCCGGCCGCTTCGTCGCGGTCAACTGCGCCGCCATTCCCGAACAGCTCATCGAAAGCGAATTGTTCGGATATCTGCCGGGTGCCTTCACGGGCGCTCTGGCGAAAGGCCGCAAGGGGCTGGTGGAAGAAGCGCAGGGCGGAACACTTTTTCTCGACGAAATCGGCGACATGCCGTTTGCCGCGCAAAGCCGGCTGTTGCGCGTTCTGGCGGAGGGCGAAATTCTTCCCGTCGGTGGCTCCACGCCGCAGAAGGTGGACTTCAGGGTTATTTCCGCCTCCCATCGCCCTCTTGGCGACATGGTGCTGGCCGGCGCGTTCCGCGAAGATCTCTATTACCGGCTAAACGCGGCAGTCCTGACGCTGCCGGCGCTCGGCGAGCGCGATGATTTTCCGTGGATTCTCGACAGGATACTCGAAAAACACGGAATGCCCGGCCGTCCGCTCACGCTTTCCGACGCTGCCCACGTGATAATCCGTCATCACCGCTGGCCGGGCAATATACGCGAGCTGGACAATGCGATCGCCTTTGCCGCAGCCCTTTGCGACGACGGGCTGATTACGGTGGAAGATCTTCCCGAGCAGCTTGTCCCCGCCTCCTCAGCGCCCTTGATCGACAGCCGCGGCACCGATCTTCACGCACTGCTGGCCACCTGCAACGGCAACGTATCCGAGGCGGCCCGGCGGCTCGGTATCGATCGCACAACCCTGCATCGCCGCATACGGCGCCTGGGGATGGGAAAACCTCACTGAATGTGAGGCACATGCCACAGCTGTAGCGCCACAACTGTGGCGGAACGGGAAACAGGTGTTTCCGTAAAAGCCCGCGATTTCGGGGTTCCGGCATAAAGGCCCTTCTGGCACGGGCATTGCTCCTTTTCTGGCATCGACAGCCATCGAGGAGGAAACATGCGCGCGCTCAGATTTCATGCAGCCAAGGATTTGCGGATCGAAGACATTCCCGAACCGAAGCAGCCGGGACCGGGACAGGTTCTGGTCCGCAACCGTTTCGTCGGCATCTGCGGAACAGATCTGCACGAATACAGCTACGGCCCGATCTTCATACCCACCGAGCCGCACCCTTTCACCGGCGCCCATGGCCCGCAGGTGCTGGGCCACGAGTTCGGCGGCATCGTTGAAGCCGTTGGCGAAGGCGTGACCTCGGTAAAGGTGGGGGATCGGGTATCAATCCAGCCGCTCGTGATGCCGCGATCCGGCGACTATTTCGCCGACCGTGGCCTTTTCCATCTCAGCACGCAACTTGCGCTGGTCGGCCTCAGCTGGGATGGCGGCGGTATGGCGCAGGCGGCGCTCGTGAACGAATACAATGTCCAGAAGATTCCCGACAGCATGACGGATGAAGAAGCGGCGCTGGTCGAGCCGTCAGCCGTCGCCGTTTATGCCTGCGACCGCGGTGGTGTTACCGCCGGCAACAGCGTGCTGGTGACGGGCGCTGGCCCGATCGGCATGCTGACCCTGCTGGCGGCCCGTGCGGCCGGGGCTGCGCAGCTTTTCGTCTCCGATCTCAACGATGCGCGTCTTGAACTTGCCCGCTGCGTCATTCCCGATGTGATCACGATCAACCCCAAACGCGACACTGTCGGCGATGTCGTCCGCTCGGCGACGGAAGGACATGTCGGCTGCGATGTGGCCATCGAATGTGTGGGGAATGAACATGCGCTCAAGGCCTGCGTCGATGCGGTGCGCAAGCAGGGCGTCGTGGTTCAGACCGGGCTGCATCCCCACGAAAACCCGGTCGACTGGTTTCAGGTGACATTCCGCGACCTGGAGATAAAGGGTTCCTGGGCCTATCCCACCCACTATTGGCCAAGGGTCATCCGCCTTATCGCATCCGGCCTGCTGCCGGCGACGAAGATCGTCACCAGGCGCATCACGCTCGATACGGCGGTTACGGAGGGGTTCGACGCCCTTCTCAACCCCGCCGGCACGCATCTGAAAATCCTGATCGACCTTTCGAAATAGGCTTCGGCCTGCGAGTGCCGGGAAGAGGAGCCCGGCCTGTGCAGGCCCGCAAGTCTCGAAGCGGCGATGTCGCCGCTTCACGATCCAGACCAAGCACCATGGAGGAGATGAATATGCTTGATGTCAGCCCCGCGACAAAAATCGACACGGTTCTTTCCAAACTCGGCAAGGCGCTCGAAAGCGGCGACATAGACTCCGCCGTCAACCTGTTTCAGGCCGATTGCTATTGGCGCGATCTGGTGACGTTTACCTGGAACCTGAAGACGCTGGAAGGCCGGGAGCAGGTCCGCGACATGCTCGCAAGCCAGCTTTCCGCGATCAAACCCTCGGGTTTCGCGCAGGATGTGAAGGAGCAGGCCTCGGAAGGAAACGGCGTCACGGAAGGCTGGTTCGAGTTTGAAACGGCGCTCGCCCGCGGTTATGGCCACATCCGCCTCAAGGACGGCCTGATCTGGACCTTGCTCACCACCATGAGCGAACTGAAGGGCCACGAAGAACCGAAGGGCATTCGCCGCCCGATGGGCGCGGAACACGGCCACGACCGCAACCGCCGGACCTGGAAGGAAAAACGCGAGAGCGAGGCCGCTGAACTCGGTTATTCGGAGCAGCCCTATGTCGTCATCATCGGCGGCGGACAGGGCGGCATCGCCCTTGGCGCGCGCCTCCGCCAGCTGGGTGTACCGACGATCATCATCGAGAAGAACGAAAGGCCGGGCGACAGCTGGCGCAAGCGCTACAAGTCGCTCTGCCTGCATGATCCGGTCTGGTACGATCACCTGCCCTATATTCCCTTCCCGGAAAACTGGCCCGTCTTCACGCCGAAGGACAAGGTGGGCGACTGGCTGGAAATGTATACGAGGGTGATGGAGCTGAACTACTGGGGCTCCACCACCTGCAAATCCGCGCAATATGACGAGGCGGCGGGCGAATGGACCGTCGTGGTTGATCGTGCGGGCAAGGAGGTCGTATTGCGGCCGAAACAGCTGGTGCTGGCGACCGGCATGTCCGGCAAGGCCAATGTGCCGAAATTCCCCGGGCAGGATGTCTTCAAGGGCGACCAGCAGCATTCTTCGCAGCATCCGGGTCCGGATGCCTATGCCGGCAAGAAGGTGGTGGTGATCGGCTCCAACAACTCCGCCCATGATATATGCGCCGCACTCTGGGAGGCGGGCGCTGACGTCACCATGCTGCAACGCTCATCCACCCATATCGTGAAATCGGACTCGCTGATGGACATTGGCCTCGGCGATCTCTATTCCGAACGGGCGGTCGCAAGTGGCATGACGACACGCAAGGCCGACCTTATCTTCGCCTCCCTGCCCTACAGGATCATGCACGAATTCCAGATTCCGGTTTACGACCATATCCGCGAACAGGACGCCGATTTTTATGCGGCACTGGAGAAAGCCGGTTTCATGCTCGATTTCGGCGATGACGATTCCGGGCTCTTCATGAAATATCTGCGCCGTGGATCGGGTTATTACATCGATGTCGGCGCCTGTGACCTCGTGATCGACGGCTCGATCAAGCTGAAATCCGGCGTCGACGTCTCCCACCTCACCGAAAATGCCGTGGTCCTGAAAGATGGCACGGAACTGCCGGCCGATCTGGTGGTCTATGCAACCGGTTACGGCTCGATGAACGGCTGGGCGGCCGATCTGATTTCGCGCGAGGTGGCGGACAAGGTCGGCAAATGCTGGGGTCTTGGTTCCAACACAACCAAGGACCCAGGACCATGGGAAGGCGAACAGCGCAACATGTGGAAGCCAACACAACAGGAGGCCCTGTGGTTCCACGGCGGCAACCTGCACCAGTCCCGGCATTACTCGCAATATCTCTCACTTCAGCTGAAGGCGAGGCAAGCCGGCCTGAAGACCCCCGTATACGGTCTTCAAACACCACATCACCTGTCCTGATTCCATCCGCAGGACGTTTGGGGCGAAGTCGTCCATATCAGGCGGTAGCGGCGATCTTGTCGCCGCTACCGCGCATGGCCCATCATTTCCAGCCTCCACATGAAAGAACAGACCTCACGGCCCGCCAAGGGCAAACCGCCGGTCGATGCCAATCTTGCCGAGAAACGCCTCGTCATGACTGACAACCAGCAAAGCCCCGTCATAGGCTCGCAGGCCGGCCTCCACGGCCGCGATGGAATCGATATCCAGATGGTTTGTCGGTTCATCGAGGATCAGCAGTTGCGGCGGCTGCGGGCCACAAAGAACGCAGGCAAGACCTGCGCGCAGCATCTGGCCACCCGAAAGCGTTCCGACGATCTGCAGGGCGGCATCGGCACGAAACATGAAGCGGGCAAGCGCTGACCTGCAGGCATTCTCCCCGGCCTGCGGGTTGAGCCGAAGGAAATTGTCGCGGATCGACAGATTCGGATCCAGCAGGCTGACCTGCTGGTCCAGAAAGACGGACATCACACCTAGGTGGACCGTCCCTGACAATGGCGGCAGTTCCTTCCTGATCACGGAAAGCAGCGTGGTCTTTCCCGATCCGTTCGGGCCTGTCACGGCCACGCGCTGCGGGCCGGTGATTTCGAAGGACAGGTCGGCGAATACGGGGTGTTTTCCCGAATAACCCGCGCTCAGGTTTTGCAGGCTCAGCACGGTCCTGGTCTTGTGCAACCCGCTGGATGGCAGGGTGACAGTAAGGTCCTGAAGGACTTCGATCCGCTGTCGCGCCGTCTGCAAATCCTCGGTCGCTTCGGCTTTCAGGCGACTGGCGAGGTTGGCATTGTCGCCGCTGGTCTTCTCGGCTCGCCTCTTCATGCCGCCGGCGGCAATGCGGGGCATATCCCCCTTTGCCGCTTTGGCGGCGCCCTTTGCGTCGCGCCGGGCCTTGCGTTCCAGTGCTTCCTGCGACCGACGTTTTACCTCGGCGAGGCGCTTCCCGGCGCTGGCGAGATCCTGTTCGGCGGCGGCGAGTTCCAGTGCCTTTTGCGCGCGGTAATGGCTCCAGTTGCCGCCATAACGGGTTGCACCCAGCGTCGTCATTTCGACGATCGCATCAAATGTATCGAGAAGTTCACGATCATGGCTGACGACAATCGCTCCGCCACTCCAACCCGCCAGAAAATCGGCGACGAACAGACGACCGTCACGGTCGAGATTGTTGGTCGGTTCGTCGAGGATCAGGAAGTCCGGGGCGGCATGGATTTGGGCGGCAAGTGCTGCCCGTGTGCGCTGCCCGCCGGACAGTGCCGAAAGCAGCGTTGACGGCGAAGCGTCCAACCCGACCGCAGCCAGCGCATCGGCAATTTTTTCCTCCAGCATCCAGTCAACGTCGCCAAGCTCTTCAAGTGTGGCCAGCCCCGCCTGGGCGCGGGAAAGAACCTTGAGCGCCTCACGCGCATTGAAAAGATCCGCGACGGTCTCCCCGGGCATAACCTGCACGATTTGCCCGAGAACGCCGATCCTGCCGGAGACGGAGACCGTGCCGGCAGACGGCGACAATTCACCGGCAATCAGCTTCAGAAGCGTGGTCTTGCCGACGCCGTTGCGCCCGACAAGCCCGGCCCGTTCGAGACCGAAGCGAAGATTGATGTTGGAAAAGAGCGGATGACCGTCAGGCGTGGACCATGAGAGGTCTGAAAGGGTGATGGAACAAGGCATGGATATGGTTTCCCCTGATGACAAGGCGTTGCGGCTTTGTGATCGGGTTGAAATCCATGGTTCACCATCCTGTTGGTATTGCGGAGAGAACGCCACTAACCGAAAAAAGCGGCGCGTTCGTGGCACTGGTTTGAAGTTGCGGATGAAACGCCGGAGGATGAACTCCGGCGTCTCGTTGTTTCAGGCCACCAGGCCCTTGGTCAGTTCCAGCGCCTGCCGTTCGAACAGCCGGCGGTAGATGCCGTCATTGAGGCGGATAAGCGCCTGATGGTCGCCTTCTTCGACAATCTTGCCCTTGTCGAACACCAGCAGCCGGTCCAGCGCCCTGACGGTGGAGAGCCGGTGCGCGATGACCAGCGTCGTGCGGCCAACCATCAGCCGTTCCATGGCCTGCTGGATCTGTACTTCGCTTTCGCTGTCGAGGCTCGAGGTGGCCTCGTCAAGGATCAGCACCGGCGCATCAGCAAGGAATGCACGGGCAATGGCGACGCGCTGGCGTTCCCCGCCCGAGAGCTTGACGCCGCGTTCGCCGACCATGGTTTCATATCCTTTTGGAAGGGACATGATGAACTCATGGGCACTGGCCTGTTTTGCCGCCTGCTCGATTTCACGCCGCGAGGCGTCCGGCCGGCCATAGGCGATGTTTTCCGCCAGCGTGCGGTGGAACAATATGGGTTCCTGCTGCACGATGGCGATCTGGCCGCGCAGGCTCGATTGCGTCACATCGGCGATATTCTGCCCGTCGATACGGATTGCACCCGACCTGATGTCGTAAAGGCGCTGGATGAGCTTGACGAAGGTCGTCTTGCCCGAACCGGAATGGCCGACCAGCCCCACACGTTCACCCGGCTTGATGGTGACCGAGAAGTCATCATAAAGCGGGGTGGGATGCGCGCCATATTGGAACGTGACGTGATCGAAGACGATCTCGCCCTTGCCGATATCAAGCCGCGCGGCATCCGGCCTGTCTTCGACGCCAAGCGGCATCTTGTCCAGCAGCACCAGCTCTTCCATGTCGTTGACGGCACGTTGCAGGTTGCGGATATCCTGCCCCACATCACGCAGGTAACCCTGCAGCACGAAGAACATGGCGAGCACGAAGGTGATATCACCCGGCGTCGCCAGCCCCTGTCGCCACATGATGAGGCCGGTGCCGAGAATGCCGGCCTGCATGGACACCATCATGAAGCTCTGAATGGTGCCATTCAGCGTGCCGCGCCGCCATGTTCTGCGCGTGCGGTTATCCCATTTCACCAGCACGTGACCCAGCCGCGTTTCCTCACGCGTTTCAGCGCCAAAGGCCTTGACGACCGAGTTGCAGCTGATGGCATCCGCCAGCGCACCGCCAAGCCTTGTATCCCAGGCATTGGCAAGCCGCGCCGCAGGCGACACATAACCCATGGAAAGAGCCACGGTGACACCGACATAGATCAGCGAGCCGAGGCCGACGATGAGGCCCATGACCGGCCAGTAGCTGCCGAGCACGATGGTGGCGCCAACCAGCATCACCAGCGACGGCAGAAGGGCGATGAGCAGCAGGTCGTTAAGCGAATCCAGCGCCCACATGCCGCGCGTGATCTTGCGCACCGTAGAGCCGGCAAAGCTGTTGGCATGCCAGTCCGTGGAGAACCGCTGCACCTTGTGGAAGCCGCTATTGGTGACGTCAGCCATGGTTTTCAGCGTGAGCCTGATGATGCCGTTAAAGATGAACCAGCGCAGCACCACGCTGGTGAGACCAAGCGACACTACGATGACAAAAGCGTGCAGCGCCTTGTCCGCCCCGTTGCCGCCGGCGATGGCATCAACGATCTGACCGGAAAAAACCGGTACCATGACTTCGGCCAGCGTGCTGGCAATGACCAGCACGATGATGAAACCCACCAGTGCCGGCCGGTGGCTCCAGTGGTGAAAAACAAAGCCGAGCACATGACGATAGGCATCGGCGCGGAAATCGAGCTTCTTGCGAGACATTTTAACCAGCACGGCGCCAGAAAATCGGCAACCGGTCCTCAAAACGGAAGTTGGATGGCACAGCCCGGACGGGAGACGGAATGATCCCGTCAGATCAATCGGGCCATGAAGGAAAAAGCCGCATGTCGGGCGCGCGCAGGGCGGGCCGCGAATGGATATGACCTAGTGTCGGGTCATTCCCTGCGGGAGGATTTCGGTGAATGCTGGTGTCATGCAACGCCTCCCTTTGTTTGATCTGACGCGGTGATACGTTTTGTAGCTGAGTGATTTGAGCTTGCCAAGCCGATTTTTGCAACCTTATGGCAAGTGATGCGGAAACGACACATTGGCCGATGCGACAGGCCCGTCTCAGGCCGAGCCATGATGGCAGCTTCGGCCATGGGTCTTCAGCAGCAGGTGATACTGCGCGCCCCAGAACGGCGCGCGCAGCACGGTATCAACGGACCGGGGTTATCGTTCCCGATCAGTCCATCTGGACATTTGCATCCTTGACCACCGGTTCCCATTTGGCGATTTCGGCGGCAACGTGGCTTTTCAGCTCATCTGGTGACGAAGCGACGATCTTGGCGCTGAATTCCGCCATGCGCGCGGCCACGTTCGGATCGGCAAGCGCTTTCTTGGCGGCGGCATTCAGCTTGTCGATCGCTTCGGCCGGTGTGCCTGCCGGCGCAAAGAGCGCGTTCCAGGTATAGGTTTCATAACCCGGCACGGTCTCGGCAATGGTCGGCAGGTCCGGGAAGGATGAGGCACGCTCGGCCGTGGTTACGCCAAGCGCCCGCAACGTGCCGGACTTGATGTGGCCTGATGACGACGGCAGATTGTCGAACATGATCGAAATCTGGTTGCCGAGAAGATCGTTGAGCGCAGGACCAGCCCCCTTATAGGGAACATGCTGCATGCTGACACCAGCCATGCTCTTGAACAGTTCACCCGAGAGATGCAGCGGCGTGCCATTGCCGGAAGAAGCATAGGCATATTTGTCCGGCTCGGCCTTGAGAAGCGCAATCAGTTCCGCAACGCTGTTGACGTTGAGTTTCGGATTGACCACCAGCACATTCGGCACCACCACCAGCAGCGAGACCGGGGCGAAATCCTTTTCCGGATCGTAAGGTTTCGTTTTGAGGATGAGCGGATTGAGCGCATGGGTCGCAACCGTGCCCATCAGGATCGTATAGCCGTCTGGCTCGGCCCGGGCGACACGGTCTGCACCGAGATTGCCGCCAGCGCCGGCGACATTTTCAACGACGATCTGATGGCCAAGCTCATCGCCCATCTTCTGCGCGATGACGCGCGCCACCACATCGGTGGAGCCGCCCGCCGCGAAAGGCACGACCAGCGTAATGGTCCGATCAGGAAAACCCTCGGCGCTCGCCGTCATTCCCAGCATGCAAAAGGAAGCTGCCGTGGCGGCAAGCTTCAACACCATACGCCGTTTCGAAAACCGATAATTCATGAACCCTCCTGTAACATGGCCTCCCCGCCACGCCGGCATAGTAGCTCAAATGCCCTTGAGAGCAAGCCGTGGGCGCCGCTGCCGGGAAAGCGGCCCCAGGAGGACATCGGACACACGGGCCTGACGCCGCGCCCCAACGGGAAAGGCCCTCCCGGTTAAGAGAGGGCCTTGCCTGATTACCAGCGATAATAATCGCGACGGTCGCGCCATTCCCGGTGTTGCCGCCAGTCGCGGCGGTCTCGCCGTTCCCGCCATTCTCTGCGGGCCTGACGTTCGCGCCATTCGCGGCGCCCTTCCCAGCGGTCGCGCCTGTCCCAGCCACGCTCGTAACGCGGCGGTCCGTTCGGACGGCAATAGCCGCGCGGCGACAGATGAAAACCGCGGCCGCAGGCATAGTCGACGGTCTGGACATTGGATGTCGCAGGTGCAGACGGCTGCCCCACGGGCATGGCGTTCGCGCCGGTGCCGAACAGGGCGCTGAGAATCATTCCTGCGCCAAAAATCATCTTACGCATGTCATCTCCCTCCTTATGGGATGGCGGGATTTAGCGCCTCGGCGGGTGAACTGCGGCTGAATGAATCTGGGTGTTTTCGTGGCAGGAAATCGCACTTCATGGCGAGGATGAGGCCACGCAGCCTGACGCATGGTTGCGGCCACGTGGTTTTGGCCCTAGGTCTCAAGGCGACGGGGAGACAGCGATTGGACATCGATCAGGACGAAAAGCACGATCCGAAGCCAGCGGGCAGACGCCCGATCTGGCCATGGTTGCTGCTGGGGCTGTTCACGCTGCTCGGCATTCACCTCTATATGGAGGTGAATGCCGCAATCGACGATCTTACCCGCACCTGGAGCGACCTCGTGCAGCTGTTCTGGTGGATCATGCCCGATCCGCAGGACTGACGGGCAGCCCCTCAGGACTGGATCAGCGCAATGCCGCGGTTCTTAAATCCGAGGGTGACATCGCTTTGCGGCGGCAGGCTGGTCTCGACCGCATGGTCGACGATGAAGAGCGTGCCGATATCGGTCTCGACTTCATATTCGACATGACCGCCGAGATAGGCGCTGTGCAGCACCCGGCCGGCAACCCCTTGCCCGCCCGGTTGGCCGATGGCAATCGAACCCGGGCGCACGGCTAGTTTGGCCGGACCGGGCCGGGCATTGCGCGCCGAAACCCGATGATCGATGCCGCCGACGCGGATCAGCGCATCTGGCCCGTCAATGCTGATCACCTCACAGCCGACGACATTCGCCTCGCCCATGAAGTCGGCGATGAAGGCGGAGGCCGGGGCCTCGTAAAGATCGCGGGGCGCACCCGACTGGGCGATTTCGCCATCCTTCATCACGATGATCCGGTCGGAAACCGCCAGCGCCTCGTCCTGATCATGGGTCACGTAAACCGCGGTAAAACCGAGCCGCTGCTGCAATTCGCGAATTTCAGTGCGCACCCGCCGGCGAAGGCGGGCATCGAGGTTGGAAAGCGGCTCGTCCAGCAACAGCACCTGCGGTTCCAGCACCAAAGCGCGGGCAACGGCCACGCGCTGCTGCTGACCGCCGGAAAGTTCGGCAGGCAGGCGGTGGCCCATGCCGGCAAGGCCGACGAGCTTCAGTCCCTCTTCCGCCTTTTCCCGTGCTTCCGCCTTGCGCAATCCCGAGGATTGCAGGCCATAGGCGACATTGTCGAGCGCCGTCATGTGGGGGAAAAGCGCATAGGACTGGAAGACCATCGAGACATCGCGCTCATTGGCAGGCAGCATGGTCACATCCTTGTCACCGATGAGGATGCGGCCGGAGGTCGGATGTTCAAGACCCGCCAGCATACGCAGCGTCGTCGTCTTGCCGCAACCGGAGGGGCCAAGCAGGGTTACCAGCGTGCCAGGCTCGATGGTGAGCGACAGGTCGGGAATGGCGGTGAAGGCGCCGAAGGTCTTGCGGACATTCTGAAAGGTGACGGAGCCGGGTTTTACGGAAATCATGCGGTTTTCTCCTGGGCAAGAGGAACGGAGGAAGCGGATGGCAGGCCGGCGACGCGGTTTTCGCGCCGCAGGCGTCGCTCACCAACAATGAGCTGGAAGCCGGTAATGACGGTGATCATCACCACGATCAGCATCGAGGAATAGGCGATCGCCACACCATATTCGCCGTTTTCGACAAGGCCGACGATGTAGGACGTCGCCATGTTGTACTGGGCGCTGACAAGGAAGATGACGGCGCTGATGGAGGTGATGGCGCGCACGAAGGAATAGACCAGTGCGGCCGTGATTGCGGGCCTCAAGAGCGGCAGGATGACCTTGCGGATGGTGCGGAAACTATTGGCCCGCAGCGTCAGCGACGCCTCGTCGAGGCTCTTGTCGAGCTGGCTCATCGCCGCGATGCCGCCGCGCACGCCGACCGGCATGTTGCGGAAGACGAAGCAGGCGATGAGGATGAGTGCCGAACCGGTCATTTCCACCGGCGGCAGGTTGAAGGCCATGATGTAGCTGACGCCGATGACCGTGCCGGGAATGGCAAAGCTCATCATCAGTGCGAATTCGAAGAGGTTCCGCCCGGCAAATTTCTGCCGCACGATGATATAGGCGGTCAGAAGACCGACGGCAGCGGTGAGCGGTGCCGAAACCAGCGCGATCTCCATCGTCGTCCAGAACGAGTTCCAGGCAACGCCCGTCCAGGCAATAGAGCCGTTCGAGAAGCTGACGGAAAAGGCGCGAATGTAGTGATCGAAGGTCAGGGAATTATCGAGACCCCAGGTCTTCACGAAACCACCCACAAGGATCATGCCATAAACGACGATGGTGAAGACCATCCACGGCACGACGATGGCGTGAACACCAATGGACAGGCCGCGCGGCAGGGCGATATGCGCGCCGCTGTCGCCCTTGCCGGTCACCGTGGCGAAATTCTTGCCTGCCAGCCAGAAGCGCTGGGCAAGGAAGGCCGAAAGCGTGAAGCACAGAAGGATGATCGCCAGAACCGCGGCGCGGGAGGGATCATTCTGCGAGCCGACGACGGCGAAGAAGATTTCCGTCGACAGCACGCCATGGGTGCCGCCAAGCACCAGCGGATTGCCGAAATCCGCCATGCTTTCAATGAAGCCGATCAGGAAGGCATTGGCGAGACCCGGCTTCATCAGCGGCAGCGACACCCGCCAGAAGGTGCGCCAGCGGTCGGCACGTAACGTCTGCGAGGCTTCTTCCATCGACGGGCTGACACCTTCGACCACGCCGATCAGCACCAGAAACGAGATGGGCGTGAAGGAAAGAACCTGCGCGATCCAGATACCGGTCATGCCATAAAGCCACCGACCCGGCTCAATGCCGAAGAGATAGGAAAGCCATTCGGTGACGACACCGGCGCGGCCGAACAGCAGCGTCAGGGCAAGGCCGATGACAAAAGGCGGCGTGATGATCGGTAGAACGGTGAGAAGCCGCAGGCCCTTCTTGAAGGGAAAGCGGGTGCGGGTGGCGATCAGCGCAAAGCCAAGCCCGAGCACGGTCGAGCCGAAGGCGGTCATAAGGGCCAGAAACAATGTGCGCCAGGCAACGCCGCAACGCTCTTCACCCGTGACGCAGCCAAGGCTCCAGATGCCGGGATCCTTGATATTGCGGATAAAGCCATCGGCATTGAAGGAGCCGTCGAAATCCTGAACGGAGGCGATCAACATGCTGCCGATTGGATAAAAGACAAAAACCGCAACGAGGAAGACCAGAACGGAAATGGCGCCGACGACAAAGGCGTCGCCTTTCATGACGCCACGTTCGGCAAGTCCGAAGGCAAAAAGAAGCACGAAAACGAACGACATGACGACGGCACCCGCCCCCATGGACGCCTGTCCATCGGCAAGCATGCCGAAGAGGTTTTCACTCACCGTCCAGGTCCAGCCGGTAAAGCCGATCGCCAGCCCCTGCAAGGCAAGAAAAACGAGACCGGCAGCACCGATAAAGGCAAACAACCCGCCCCGGCGCATCGGATCACGCATCGGCCGGACAAGGCATGCGGCGAGGAAGAAAAGAACGATGCCGACAAGCCATGGTTTTCCATAGGACAGTATCTGCAGCACGCCCGGCGCATTGCTGGCGGTGGAGAAAAATCCGGACAGCCAGCGGAAGCTGAAAAAGCCGCCTTCGATGCGATACCAGGGGAGAAGAATGAGGGCAAAAGCCCCGAGCGCCAGGACGATGTCCAGCCTGCGATTGCCACGTGTCATGGCCGACCTCGCTTATTTCATGCCGATGAAAGAGTGGCGGACACCCCGGCTTTAAAAGCCGGGATGCCTGTCGCCGGAGTTAAGATCAGTTGGCGACCGCACCAACTTCGCGGTCCCAGCGCTCCAGAAGCGCCTTGCGCTTAGCCGAATCGCCATAGGTCTTGAAGTCGTAGTCGATGAGCTTGATGTCCTCGAACTTCGGCGCTTCCTTCGGCACTTCCGCCGTTTTGTTGGATGGGAGCTGGAAGGATTTGGCATCCTTCATGCGCGACTGCACTTCCGGCTTCAGCGCCCAGTCGTACCAGGTCTTGGCATTGTCGAGGTTACGTGCGCCCTTGATGATCGACATGGAGCCGATCTCGTAACCCGTGCCTTCGCAGGGCGCGATCGACTTGACGGGGAAGCCTTCCGCCGTCTGCGCCACCGCATCATGCATGAAGACGATGCCGAGCGCCGTCTCGCCACGCGCCGCCGCCTTGACCGGTGCGGAACCCGACTTGGTATATTGCGAGATATTGACGTTGAGCTTCTTCAGATAGTCGATCGCCTGATCTTCACCCATGATCTGCGCGAGCGAGGCAAGCGCGGTATAGGCGGTGCCCGAAGAGTTCGGATTGGCGATCTGGATTTCGCCCTTCAGTTCCGGCGCCAGCAGGTCGGCCCAGCACTTCGGCTCCTTGTAACCCTTCGACTTGAAGATTTCGGTGTTGTAGCCCCAGCCCAGCGCACCGGCATAAACGCCGACAGTCCTGTAACCGGTGCTTTCGGCCTGTTTCACGGCCCAGTCCTGCAACTGGTCGAGCATCGGCGACTTGTATTCCAGCGTCAGGTTTTCCGAGGCCGCCTGCATATGCGGATCGCCGGTGCCGGCCCACCAGATATCGGTCTTCGGGTTGCGGGCTTCCGCGCGCACCTTGGCATAGGTTTCGCCCGAAGACAGGCGCACCATATTGACCTTGATGTCGTGCGACTTTTCAAAATCGCCCTTCATCTGTTCGCAGATCACGACATCGGCCGAGCAGATGAGGTTCAGTTCGCCCGCCGCCTGCGCGGAAACGGCGCTCAGTGCCGTGCCGGCAAAAAGCAGGGTGGAAAGTATCGTCAGTCGCATGGTTATCCTCCTGTAGCTTGCGTCTGAATTCTTGGGCGGCGCGCGGACATGACGCTGCCGGTCGCGGCGCCCTGCGGCGCGCGCGCTGTCTTTTGGAATGTCGGTTTTTCTGACCCCTACTGGGTCTGGCTCGGGTGGATTTCGCTGTCGAAGCGGCTCAATAACCGACTTCGCTCTTCGGGTTGGCCAAAAGTGGCAAAGTCGTAATCCACCATCTTGATCATCGATATGTCGGGTGCAGTCAGCGGCAATGTCGCCCGGGCATTGGAAGGCACCTGGTTCTGGCCGGCCGCAGCCCCGGTCGCCTGCCCTTCCGGGCTCAGCGCAAATTCCACGAAATCCTGCGCAAGGGCCGTATTGCGGTTGCCCTTGACGATGCTGACCGCCCCGATCTCGTAACCGGTGCCTTCGCAGGGAGCGACGATGACCAGCGGAAATCCTTCGATCTTCTGGGTCACCGCGTCATGCATGAAGGAAATCCCGATCAGCACCTCGCCCCGTGCCGCCGCCTTGACGGGCGCTGCACCCACCTTGGTATAACCCACGACATTCTGGTTCAGTTTCGTCATGAAACCGAAGGCCTCCTCCTCGCCAAACAGCTGGACCAGCGTGGCGAGCATGGTGAAGGCCGTGCCGGAATAGTTCGGATTGCCGGTCAGGATATGGCCGCGATAAATGTCCTTGGCCAGATCCTTCCAGCAGGTGGGAGCCGGCAGATTGTTTCTGGCGAGCAGTTCAGAATTATAGGCAAATCCCAGCGCCCCGGCATAAACGCCGGCGGACCTTGAGCCGGACATCGCATAAAAATTCTGCGCCCAGGGCAACAGATCCTGCGGGTGCCGCGGCTGATATTCGTCCAGCAACCCTTCCGATCCGGCTTGCAGATGGGTATCACCGGTGCCACCCCACCAGACGTCGACTGTCGGGTGGGAGCGTTCGGCACGAATCTGGTCGAGAATTTCGCCTGTGCTCCTGCGAACCATCGAAATCTCAAGGCCGCTTTTTGCCTCGAAAGCCCGCTGCATGGCCACGCACCAAGCTTCGTCGACGCCGCACAGGACGTTCAACTTCGGCTCGGCCATGCCATGCCCTGCGCCGCACAGCCATAAAGCCATGCTCGCCGCAAGTGCGGTCAATCGTTTCACTTAAAGCCTCCCTGCCTGGAACCTCCCCGTTCCAGTCTCCACCAACAGCATGTCACATTCGGCCCGTACCGCAATCGAAGAATGGTTACCAATCTTTCACCGCACCGCCGAACAAGATTACAGATATTACAATTATGACAGGGGAGATAACCAGCGAGCCTTTGAAGATCGCCGCAGCCGCGCCTATGATGACGGCGGGAGGAAGATGCAGTGCTTAATCAGAAGGTTCGCATTCTGATCGTCGAGGACGATCCTGATATGGCCGAGCTTATCTCGGACCTCGTCGAGGCCGAGGGCTGGCTGCCCACCTGCGCCCGCTCCGCGGAAGAAGCGGACGAGATACTGGCACGGGACAGGATGCAGCTGGTGCTCGTTGACCATAATCTGCCCGGCACATCCGGCCGCACCTTCGCCCAGCGGCTGCGCGGCAAGGTCGATAGTGATATCGGCATTGTCATGGTCACAGCCGCCGGCAGCGCCGCCGACCGGGTTCTCGGTCTGGAAACCGCCGCCGACGATTATGTCGTCAAACCCTTCGAACCCATCGAACTGACGGCGCGGATCAAGGCCGTGTTGCGCCGGACGATCCCTTCGCTGAAACAGGAGAAGGACAGCGAGCGTGATCATGGCCGCACGGCGCTGCGTCTCGGCGACTGGGCGATCGATCTAGATGCCCGCCGGGCCGTCTGCCTTGCGGACCGCAGCCGCACGCTGACCAGCGCCGAATTCGCGCTGCTGGAAATTCTCGCCGAAACGCCCAACCAGCCCGTCAGCCGCTCGCAGATCCTCGACCGGCTGGGTTCGGAAAGCGACCGCTATATCGACCGCAATGTCGATGTGCTGGTGCTGCGACTGAGGCGCAAGATCGAGATAAACCCCGATCTGCCGCGCCATATCAAGACGCGGCGCGGCAAGGGATATGTACTCCATACCGATGAGGGCGAGCTTTCCCCGTGATCAGCCGTTCCTTCCTTTCCTCGATTGCCTTTCGGCTGCCCTTTGCGATCGTCTTTACCTGCGTCCTCGTCTTCAGCCTGTCGGCCATCGCCATCTATGGCCTGCAACGCGCCCGCGATGAGATGGCAGCCTATGGCTTGCAGGCCTTTTCCAGTCTCGCCAAGGCGTCACTGGTCTCGCGGCAGGTCTCCGATCTCGTTTCCAGCGCACCTTTCCTGATGAATGCCGCCTCGCCCTATCGCGTTTCCAGCGAAAGCCGCTCCGTAGTCCAGCAGGTCGACCTGCTGCTGGAGATGACCGGGCCGGGCAGCGGCGAACGGGCCGCACGCGGCTTTGCGAGCGAACGCATCGTCGAACTGCTTCAGCTTATCCGGGCGCAGACACTCGATCTCGCCAAGGATGCCGATGCCGCGCAGGCCCACAAGGCGGAAGCGGCGGCGGCACTGGGCGAAATCGCTACCGGTCGCGGCATTGCCGACCCGGAGCTGCGCCGGCGCATGAACGGCATCGTGCAGGCCGCCTCCGCATCCGACAGTCTTTTCCAGCTGGGCGAACTGCGCCGCCGTTATGTGGCAGAAACCACGGCCCGCCAGCAGGGTTACCCCGGCGAGCGGCTGCCTTTGGCCGAAATGCAGCCCTATGAGCGGGTCTTCGAAGCCCAGAGCCGTTACCTTCTGGAAATGTTCGCCATCCGCGCCTCGGTCTCCCGCCTTCACACCGTATCGCGCGATCTTTCCCATGTCACGGAAACCCAGGGCGATGCGGTTGCCCGCAGCCTGAACGAAGACCTGATCTCCACCTCCGATGCGCTCAGTCGCCTGCTGGTCATCGTGGCCGTCGCCTCCCTTCTGGTTCTGGTGGTGGCGATCCTCTCCATCCGCTCGGTGATGCGGGTATCACGCGGGATCGCGGCGCTCTCCAATGGCATGAATGCGCTTGCCAAAGGCGAAAAGGATGTCGGCCCACCCTCCTATAGCGGCTCGGAAACGGAGCTGATCCGCCTGCTCGACGCCTTCCGCGCCTTTCATGACAGCGTCGACCGCGTCTCGCGCCTCAGGCGCACGGCGGAAGCGGCGGCCCGCACCATCCGCTCGACCTTCCGCAACATGAATGAAGGCATAGCGCTGTTTGATGCAACCGGCCGGCCGATCACCATGAACCGCCGCATCATCGAACTGGTTGGGCGCTCCGGCTCGTCGCGCAAACTGCCGATCCGCCGGTTTGTCGAGCCGGTCCCGGAAATCGATCCCATGCTCCTGCCCTTCGAGAGCGAAAAGGGCGACCTGCTGGAGCGCGCCGTGGTGCGCCATCGCACCGGCGACCAGCGGGTTATCGAAATATCGATGTCGCGCCAACCGGATGGCGGCATCGTGCTGCTTGCCCGCGATGTCACAGCACTCGACCGGCAGGAGGCGGAAGCCGTAAAGGCCCAGCGGCTGGACGGCATCATGCGCATGACCCACCAGGTCAGCCATGAGGTGGGCAACATGATCGGCATCATCACCGGCAGCCTTGGCCTGCTGGAGCGCGAGGCGGGTTTCAACGACCGCCAGAACCGTCACATCGCCCGCATCCGCAAGGCAGCGGATCGCGGCCGGTCTCTCGCCAGCAGCATGTTGACCATCGGCAGCCAGCAGCCGATCCATCCCAGTTCAATCAATGTCGCCAACCTGCTGCGTGGCATGGCCGACATTCTCGAGATCGCGGTCGGCCCCAAATGCCGGATCGCGCTCGACCTCGACGACAATCTTCCCACAATCCCGCTCGACCCGGCGCTTTTCGAGCAATCCATCCTCAACCTCTGCCTCAATGCGGCGGCCGCCATGCCTGATGGCGGTCTGATCTCGATCGTGGCGGCCTGCGAGAAGGATACACTGGTGATATCAGTCACCGACGAAGGCATCGGCATGACGCCGGAGGCGGTGGACAAGGCGTTTGAGCCCTATTTCACCACCCGCGGCGACCATGGCGGCGCGGGCCTTGGCCTTGCCATGGTCTATGGCTTCGTGCGCCAGAGCGGCGGCGAGGCGCATATCAGTTCGAAACCGGGTGAAGGGACGAAGGTGCAACTGACATTTCCGGCAGGCACCGGGCTGGCGCAGAGGTCGGCATAATACCGGCGTTACAAACCCGGGCGATCAGTCCTTCGCGCCGGCGGCCTCCAGCAGTGCAACGATTTCCGTCAGCCCTCTTCCGCGGGCATGGGCAAGCGCGGTCCTTCCATCAAAATCCTTCACCGCAACGTCAGCACCACCGGCAAGAAGCGACCGGACGATCCGCTGCGATACCGCCCCGCCATCTCTCAGGATTGTGACTTCAAGCAGGGCCGTCCAGCCGAGCCGGTTGACGTGATCGACATCCACACCGGCTGCAAGCAGCATATCGACGGCTTCGGGATGTCCCTTTTCGGCAGCCGGAATGAGCGCCGTGCCGCCAAAGCGGTTGGTGCTTTCAAGATTTGCACCCTTTTTCAGGATCATCCGCAGAATTTCGGTTCTGCCCTGTGCACCCGCCACCAGAAAGGGGCTGTCCTCGATATTGTCGCGGGCATCGACATCGGCACCGGCCTCGATAAGCAGGCGTGCCGCCGGCACATCATTTTGCCACACCGCAACCAGCAGAGGCGTCTGGCCCTGCGCGTTCCGCTCTTCGGTGGCGCCACTGTTTTTCAGCAATTGTTCAAGCCGCACGTGATCCTTCGCCGTTACCGCTTCCAGAACGGCAGCCTGAGCATTTGCGCCAAGGGTCATCATCAGCACTCCCCAAAAAAACAGTCGTCGCATCACCACCTCGAAAGAATGCCGGCACCGGTGGTGCGGGCAGCACCATTATTCCAGACGACCGGCATTCGCTTCAAGACCCGCTTTTTGCCGCCTCAGGCCAACTGCACGAAATGGCCGGGTGAAACGGCCCTGTAAGTCCGCTCCGGCGTTTCATAACCCATTGCCCGTATGGGGCTTTTCAGCTCGTCATTGGAAACGCTGCGTCTTATACCGCGCCGCGCCGGATCGGGCACCGGCACCGCCGCCATCAGCTTTTTCGTATAGGCATGTTGCGGATTGTCAAAGACCGCCGCCCGCGGGCCGATTTCGACGATCTCGCCGAGATACATCACCGCCACACGGTGACTGACGCGTTCCACCACCGCCATGTCATGCGAGATGAACAGGAAAGCGAGGTTGAGGCTCTGCTGCAGGTCGAGCAACAGGTTGCAGACCTGCGCCTTGATCGAGACATCGAGCGCCGAGACGCTTTCATCGGCAACGATGACCTTGGGATCAAGCGCAAGCGCCCGGGCAATGGCAATGCGCTGGCGCTGGCCACCGGAAAACTCATGCGGGTAGCGGCCGGCCATATCGGCCGACAGGCCGACCTTTTCCAGGAGATCGGCGGTTTTTTCCTTCGCCTGTCTCGTGGTTCCCAGCCTGTGCTTGATGAAGGGTTCGGAAATCGCCGTGCCCACCGTCATGCGCGGATTGAGCGAGGAGAACGGGTCCTGAAAGATCATCTGGACGGATTTGCGCATGTTGCGCAGGCCGGTGGTATCGAGCCGCATCACATCGTAGCCATCGAGCGATACATCGCCGGACGACGGCTCCACGAGGCGCATGATCGAGCGGCCCGTGGTGGATTTTCCGCAGCCGGATTCACCGACCAGCGCCAGCGTCTCGCCCTGAAACAGATCGAAGGAGACGTTTTCGACGGCATGAACCGCACCCGTCTGCCGCGCCAGCAGGCCGGAGCGGATAGGAAAACGCGTGACAAGGTTCTTGACCGAGAGGACCGGCGTCTGCCCGCTCGCCACGGTCTCAGCCACCTCCTGAGGCTCGGTTGAAAGACCGGTTTTCATGTCGAGCACCGGAAAATGCGTCGGCCATTGCCGGTCGCGCATCGAGCCGAGCTTTGGCACCGCCGAAAGCAGCGCCCGCGTATAGGGGTGCTTGCCGCGTTTGAATATCTCCTCGGTCGGTCCGGTCTCGACCTCGTCGCCGCGATACATGACGATCGTCCGGTCGGCAATTTCGGCCACCACACCCATGTCGTGGGTGATGAAGAGAACCGACATGCCCTCCTCTTCCTGCAGCAGCTTGATGAGATCGAGGATCTGGCCCTGAATGGTGACGTCGAGCGCCGTCGTCGGCTCATCGGCGATCAGCAGCTTCGGCCGCGATGCGAGCGCCATGGCAATCATCACCCGCTGACGCATGCCACCGGAAAACTGATGCGGATATTCGTCAAAACGGCTGGCCGCATTGGGAATACGCACCTTTTCCAGAAGCCGCACCGTCTCCGCCCGCGCCTCCTGTTTCGAAAGCCCCTTGTGCCTGATGAGGACTTCGGAAATCTGGCGGCCGATGGTGAAGATCGGATTGAGCGAGGTCATCGGCTCCTGAAAGATCATCGAGATATCGTTGCCGCGCACGCCGCGCATCTCCTTTTCGGAAAGCGCCAGCAGATTACGCCCATTGAGCAGCACTTCGCCTTCGATCCGGCTGGAGGAAGGCGCAAGCAGACGCATGAGCGACAGCGAGGTGACGGACTTGCCCGAGCCGGATTCGCCGACGATCGCAACGGTTTCACCGGGCGCAACATCGAAGGAGACGTTGCGCACGACGCTTTTCCATTCGTCATCAACGAGAAAGGACGTGGTCAGGTTACGGACGGAGAGGACGGGTTTTGTTTCCATGGTCTCACCGCCCCACCGCATAGGCCTGCATCAGCCGCGGTGTCGCGGCCGCCCGCAGCAGGCCGTCCGCATCCCGCCTTGCTGCCGTCAATCGCCCGACCGACCAGGCATCGGCGACCGTGACCCGGTGGCCGCGACGGCGAAGCTCATCGAGCGTCGCCTCACCCGCTGTGCTTTCCACCATGATTTCACCCGGCGAGCTGGTGCGCGGATAAAACGAGCCCGGAAAATGCGAGGTGTGGAACAAAGGCATGTCGATGGCCGCCTGCAGGTTCTTGCCGTGATGCGCATAACGCAGGAAGAAAGGCAGCTGCCACTGATCCTGCTGATCGCCGCCCGGTGTGCCGAAGACCATTGAGGGCCGGCCCTGATGCAGCGCAAGCGAGGGCGTCAGCGTGGTACGCGGGCGTTTGCCCGGCGCAAGTGAGGTCGGCAGGCCTTCCTTCAGCCAGAACATCTGGGCGCGGGAATTGAGTGCGAAACCGAGGCCCGGCACGACCGGCGACGATTGCAGCCAGCCGCCCGATGGCGTGGTGGACACCATGTTGCCCCAGCGGTCGATGACGTCGATATGCACCGTGTCACCGCGCTTCTCCGTCAGGTGCGACATGGTCGGCTCGTAGACGGTGCCCTTGCCGCTCATCTCGGCCAGCATGGCCATGGTGGCGTCTACCTGCTTTTCGTATCCGGGCACGGTGCCGGGGCGCAGCTCCAGCGAGGCCTCGCGGCCGATCAGCGCCCGGCGTCCGGCATTATAACCCTCGGAGAGAAGATATTCCGTTGGTATCTGACCAAATTCCGGGTCGCCGTAATAGACCTCACGGTCGGCAAAGGCGAGCTTCATGGCCTCAACGATGGTGTGGATGAAATCAGGCCCGGACGGATCCATCGCTGCAATGTCAAAGCCCTTCAGCAGCGCAAGCGATTGCAGCAGAACCGGACCCTGTCCCCAGGCGGGCGTCTTCGCAATCGTCCAGTCGTGATAATCAAGCGTCTGCGGCGTTTCGACGGTCGCGCTCCAGCCGGCCATATCCTGCGCCGTCAGCACGCCCTTGTGCCGTGCGCCGCTGGCATCCATGACTTCCGCCGTCTTTACGTAACTGTCGATAGCTTCCGCAACGAAACCCCGGTAGAAGGCATCCCGCGCCGCCTCGATCTGGTTTTCGCGGCCGGTGCGCGCTTCGGCTTCGGTGATGATCCGCTGATAGGTCGCAGCCAGAACCGGGTTCCTGAAATTGGCGTGAGGCTCGGGCGCGGCACCACCCGGCAGCCATGTCTCATGCGAGGTCGGCCATTCCTTCTCGAAGAAATCGGCCAGCCCCTTGATGGTGGCCGAGACACGCGGCAGCGTTGGATGCCCCTGCTCGGCGTAATAGATGGCCGGTTCCAGCACGTCGCGCACGCTCATCGTGCCATAATCGCGCAGCATCAACATCCAGCCGTCGAAGGCACCGGGGATGACGGTGGCCAGCAGCCCGTCGCCGGGGATCAGTTTCAGCCCTTCCGAAGTGTAATGTTCGATCGTCGCACCACTCGGGGCCGGGCCCTGTGCGCAGATGACTTCCACCTTGTCCTTCTGCTTCGAATAAAACACGGCCGGCATATCCCCGCCGGGGCCACAGAGATGCGGCTCGACGATCTGCAGCACGAAGCCGGTGGCGACGGCGGCGTCGAAAGCATTGCCGCCCTTTTCGAGAATGGCCATGCCAACGGCCGAGGCGATCCAGTGCGTTGAGGTGACGACGCCAAAGGTGCCAAGGATTTCAGGGCGTGTGGTGAATTCAGTCATTCCGATGTTCCTTGTAAAAAATCATGCTTCGCGCGGATCAAGCGCGTCACGCAGGCCATCACCCAGAAGATTGAAACCGATGACGACGAGGAAGATGGCGATGCCGGGCCACATCGTCATCCACGGCGCCTGGCTGAGGAAATTCTTCGCGGTGTTCAGCATCGAACCCCAGGACGGCGCCGGCGCCTGCTGGCCGAGACCGAGGAAGGAAAGGCTCGCCTCCGCAATGATGGCGGTCGCCACCGTCAGCGTCGCCTGCACGATGATGGGGGCAAAGACATTCGGCAGGATGTAACGGGTCATGATATCGATATGGTTGAGGCCGATGGACCTCGCGCCTTCGACATAATCCTCCATCTTGACCGCCAACACCTGCCCGCGCGTCAAACGCACGAAAATCGGCATGGCGGAAAGGCCGATGGCGATCATGGCGTTGGTGAGGCTCGGCCCGAGGAAGGCGGCGAGCGCGATCGCCATGATCAGGAAGGGCATGGCGAGCAGCGCTTCGGTGATGCGCGAGATGACCATATCCACCCAGCCGCCGAAATAGCCCGAAATCAGGCCGAAGGGCACGCCGATGACGACCGCGATCATCACCGAGACGACACCTGCCATTAGCGAGGCGCGGGCGCCATAGATCATGCGCGAGAGAATGTCGCGGCCGAGATCATCGGTGCCGAGCCAGTGGGCAGCCGATGGCGCCTTGCGGATGGCCGACCAGCTGGTCGCAACCGGGTCTGCAATCGGCAGGATCGGCGCGGCTATGGCAAGCACGGCGAAGAACAGCACAATGATCATGCCAACAAGCGCCGACTTGTTGCGCTTCATTTTTTTCCAGGCGCGGCTTTCCTGCCGTGTCGCCGGTACGGATAGGTTTTGATCGAAAACGGTCATGATATCAGCCTCAGATCGTCGCCCTGAGGCGGGGGTTAAGCAGGACATACGCAATGTCGGCAAGAAGGTTCATGAGGATGAAACCAACGGCGGTGCAGAGCACGATGCCCTGCACGACGGCATAATCGCGGGTGAACACCGCATCGACCGTCATCTTGCCGAAGCCGGGAATGGTGAAAATCTGCTCCGTCAGGACCGCGCCGGCCAGCAATTCGCCGAAGAGCAACGCCAGCAGCGTGATGACCGGCAGCAGCGCGTTGCGGAAACTGTGCGACAGGATGATCTCACGCGGCGAAAGCCCCTTGGCCCGGGCGGTTCGGATATAATCGGAACTCAAAACCGCCACCATGGCCGAACGTGTATGACGCATCAGCGTTGCCGCAAGCGCGTTGCCGAGCACGAAGGCCGGCATGATCATGGTTTCGACGGAACGGACAGGATCGACGAAGATCGATTCATAACCGGATGCCGGCAGCCAGCCAAGCTTCACCGACACCAGCAGGATCAGCATGATACCGAGCCAGAAATTCGGGATGGACAGGCCGGAAAGCGCCACGATATTGGCCGTGTAGTCGATCCACGTGTTCTTCTTGACGGCAGCGAGAATGCCGATGGGAATGCCGATGACCATGGCAAAGAACATCGCCATGACAGCCAGCTGAATGGTGACCGGCAGCTTCTGGCCGATCAGTTCCAGCACCGGCTGGTTGGTGCGCAGCGAAATGCCGAAATCACCCGTCACCACACCGCCCAGCCAGTTGAGATATTGCAGTGGAACGGGGTCGTTGAGGCGATATTTCTCGCGCAGGAATTCAATCGTCGCGGGATCGCGCTCCTCGCCCGCCATGGCGAGAACCGGATCGCCCGGCAGGAGTTTCTGCAGCGAAAAAACGAAGATGGAAATGATGAGAAGCGTCGGGATCGCGACCAGCAGTCGCTTGCCGATGTAAACAGGCATGGCATTGCCCCCGTTTGAGTCAGGTGCTGGGGGCCGCACGGCAAGCCGTGCGACCTGTTCAAAGCTGTCAGTACTTGGAAACGCCGAGAAGGCGAATCATGCCATCGGGCGACGGCGCCCAGCCCTTGACCTTGTTGGAAATGGCATAGGCATAAGGCTGGTGGCCAAGATAGATGATCGGCATGTCATCGTTGAGGATGACGCTTGCGGCATCGTATTTTTCCTTGCGCACCGCATCTTCTGTCGAGGCGCGGGCCTCGTTCAGCAGCTTGTCGACTTCAGGATTGCAATATTTCACATCGTTGATGCCGCCCTTGCAGGTGACGAACTGGTGTAGGTTGCCATCGGGATCGATACGCCCCGACCAATCGGAACGGCTGAGCTGGTAATTGCCGGCGGTCTGTTCAGACAGAAGCGTCGCAAATTCCGTCGCCTTCAGGGTGACGTTGAAACCGGCCTCGGCCACCATGGACTGGATGACCTGCATCATCTGCGTCTGCGTGGTGTTGTTGGCGTGCTGCAGCTCGACGTCGAGCTTCTCGTAACCCGCCTCCTTCATCAACTGCTTGGCCTTGTCGATATCGCGCGGCGGCACCGGCAGGCTCTGGTTGAACCAGGGGCTTGTGGGCGGGAAGGCCTGATTACCACCCTCGGAGGTGCCTTCAAAGACGATCTGGCCGATCGCCTCGCGGTCGATGGCATAAGAGAACGCCTGCCGCAGGCGCTTGTCCTTGCCGAGCGGATTATCCGCACGCGCGCCATTGTTCATGTTGACATACATGGCCATGTAACCCGGCCCGATTATATCGGCATAGGTCAGCTTGGAGTCGTTCCTGACGGATTCCGCATCGGACGCCGAAATGCGTTCGGCAATATCGAGGTCGCCGGCGCGAAGGTTTGCAAGCTTCACGGTCGTATCGGGGATCGGCAGATAGACGACCTTGTCGACGAGGACCTTGTCCTTGTCCCAATAGTCAGCGAATTTCTCGAGCACGATACGGTCCTGCTGGATACGCTCGACAAATTTGAACGGCCCGGCACAAACCGGTTTCGAACCAAAATTCGCGCCCAGTTCCTTGGCCGCCTTGGGTTCAACGATCATGCCGGCGCGGTCGGAGAGCTGCGCCAGCAGGGTAACGTCGGGCGTCTTCAGCGTGAATTTCACCTCCAGCGGTCCCGTCGCCTCAACCTTTTCAACCGAGGAGAGCTCGCTTTTGCGGCGCGATTCCGGCAGCGTCATATTGCGCTCGATGGTCGCGACCACGGCAGCCGCATCAAGCGTCTCACCATTGTGGAACTTGACGCCATCGCGGATTTTCATGGTCAGCACCTTGCCGCCTTCGGACCATGCCCATTCGGTGGCAAGCTGGGGCACGATCTTCATGTCCTGCGAGATATCCACCAGCTTGTCGCACATGGCGGTGTAGACGATGCGGCCGACGAAGGTGCGCGATTGCGCGGGGTCGAGCACATCGGCATCGTCGTTGAGGCCGATGCGCAATTCGGACGATAGCGCCGGTGCGGCCAGCAATGCGCTGGCGAGCAGCGCCGCAGTCAGTGTCTGGATCTTTTTCATGTTCGTTCCTCTGGTCTGGTTATTTTGACTTTTTGTCATTGGCCGCCCCTTCCGGGACGACAGTTTTCATCCGTGGCCTCAGGAGTCCTCGGTCAGCGAATTATCGGCCTCGGCCGCATTGCCCTCCCCGGGGTTTTCCTCCAGAAAGCCGAGCGAGGTGGCGCGGATCAGCCTTTCCTGATGCATGAGAAGATGTTGGCGCATGGCTTCACCGGCGCGCGCCGGATCACGGTCGGCAATGGCTTCGACAATGGCCATATGCTGTTCGAAAGACGCCCTGCCATTCGTGCCGCTGCGCCGGGCAAGCTCGCGGATCGACTGCCATGCATCGTCCTGGCGAATGCGGTTGACGACATCGAAGATCGACAGGAAAAGCTTGTTGCCGGCGCTCTGGGCGATCTGGCGATGGAGCGAGCCATCCCATAATTCCTTGGCGTCGGCATCCGTGCTCTGGCCGGTCTTTTGAACAAGCGCACGCATGCGCTCCACCTCGGTCGGTTTGGCACGCATGGCCGCAAGCTGCGCCAGCTGCGGTTCTATGCGCAGGCGCACTTCCATGATTTCCATGAAATCCGTTCCGGCGACCAGTTCCGTGAGCTGGGCGGACCAATCATCCGGTTTTTCACCCACAAAGGTTCCGGCCCCCTGCCGCCGCCAGATCAGGCCCTCGGCTTCCAGAACCTCCAGCGCCCGGCGGATCGAACGGCGGCCGACGTTAAAAGTCTCCGCAAAGGCCCGTTCCGTCGGCAGACGCCCATCCCTCGCGAGATGATTCGCCTGAATATAGTCACGCAACCGCGCCAAGGCGTAGTTGGAATTGTCGTTAGGGCCTGTTGCCACGCCGCACCATTTGTCTGAACCAATCTGATATTGGTTCATTTGGTGAGAAATTTTTACCGACGTCAAGCGCATTTTTGAGCGACGATTTTTCACGCTCAAAATATGGGCATGTGGCGTTTTTTTTGAAAGTGGAGTGCGGCGCAGGCGCATGACGTTCTCATGCGCCCTGTGTTCCTCAGGGCCCGACGGAAAGCCGGATGCGTCCCAACAGGTGCTCGCCGGGCGGGACGATCCTGACGCCAGACGCTTCCCGCTGTATCTCCGGCAAGCCGAGCGCTCCGGCAGCCATGGAAACGGGTTCGAGGCAAAGATAGCGGTCCATGCGGTGAACGGCGAGATGGCCAAAAACGGGATCGGCCTCGATCCGCAGCGAAAACCTGTCAAATTGCACATGCGCATTCGACCAGTCGGCGTAATGCAACGTGTATCCCGTTGCAGCGGGAATGGCGGCGTTGTGGCGAGGGACTGCCGGCTGGCCGGTCGGCACGTTCTGCGGGTCCAGCGGATATTGCAGTCTGGCATCCGTGCGCGCGTCGCAACCAACGCCAGCAGCCAGATAGGGATGCCATCCGAGCGCCATCGGCGCGGCCACATCCGCGACATTGGTGATCGACAGGTCCACGGTGAGGCCGGTGTTTTCAAGCAGAAAAGACTGTTCGGCGCGGAAGGAAAAGGGCCATTCCCCGTCAGCCTCATAGTCAAGTAACAGCCGTGCCCGATCCGAATCCAGGTCGGAAATCTCCCATGCGCGCCGGTGAGCAGGCCCATGCATGGCATCCGGCGCGAGCGCGGGATGTGGCAGGAGGTCATGGCGAACGCCGGTATGAACGAAGGAGCCGCCATAAAGCCGGTTGTGATAAGGAAACAGCGGGTATGCGCCGGCGCGCGGCCAGTTGAGCGGCTCGAAACCCTCCTCGCTTGTCGGCACCAGAATATCGCCGTGGTCGGCATGGTGCAGAAGGGTCATCCTGCCGCCCCATGCGGGTCGCAGGCGGGCCGAAAGCGGCCCGCAGCTTATCGCAACCGTTTCAGGCAAAGGCATAGGATCCGTCAGGCCGTTTCGGTACCCGTCTTTGCCAGTGAACATAACCATCTTCCTGCATGGCTTTTTCATCCATCTCGACACCCCAGCCGGGGCGATCCGGCCTCAGTTCCAGATATCCGTCCTTCGGCAGATAGGGGTCGACGACATAACGGGTTTCATCCTCGCGTTTTTCCAGATCGGTGCCGCCATAGACGTAGCATTGCCCTTTCGGCAGCCGATATTCGAGGATACGGAAATTCTGCTGGGCGGCGGAAAAATGCACGTTGACGGCAGTGGCGAGCGGCCCCATCGGGTTATGCGGCGCGATGCTGACGAAATGAGCTTCCGCAAGCGTGGCGATGCGACGCATCTCCGAAATGCCGCCGACGACGCAGATATCAGGCTGGATGATATCCGCACCCTTTACCTGAAGAAGACGCAGGAACTCATTGCGATGATAGAGACTTTCACCGGTTGCCAGCGTGCAGTTCAGCCCCTGTTTCAGGTCTCCCCACATCTCGATGTTCTCCGGACGCAACGGCTCCTCGAAGAACAGCGGATCGTAAGGTGCAAGCGCGTTGCCGAGCTGGCGGGCGGACGCGGGTTCGAAAATCTTGGCATGGGCATCGAAGGCGATATCGTAATCGGGCCGCACGGTCTCGCGAAGCGAGCGGAAATATTCGGCCGAACTGCGCACCACCTCGCCCCAGCGATGCGCGTGGATATCGAGGCGCCACGGGCTGAGCTTGAAGGCCGTGAAGCCCCAGTCCTCATTCAGACGATCGAACTCTTCCTTTGCAGCTGGCGCGTCCGGAGCCGTGTAGACCCCGGCATAGACCTTGATACGGTCGCGCACTTCGCCGCCCAGCAGCTTGTAGACCGGCACCCCCGCCGCCTTGGCAGCAAGGTCCCAGAGGCAATGGTCCAGTGCCGAGATGGCCGACAGACCAAGCGCGCCGGGCGGAAAACGGTTTTGCTGCAGAAGGAGATTGTAGAGATATTCAACCCGCGTCGGGTCCTGCCCGGCAAGAAAGCCGTAGAGGTAATCCAGCAACGGCGGCAGGGCGAGATCAGGGCCGTGATTGTAACATTCGCCCCAGCCAGTGAGACCGTCATCGGTATCGAGAGCGACGACAACGCGGGGACGGTCCTTGTCGCGGGTGACGAATACCCGCATGCGATCGATTTTCATGCTTTAGTCTTCCTCATGAATGGCAGAACGAACAGGCCCGGCGCTATCGCGCGACGGCCCCGTTCTTGACTTCGGATGGTTCGACGTAGCGGAACCTTCGGGTGCGATCCCGGTCGCGTGGGTCGGGGCGCGGAATGGCGGAAAGAAGCGCCTGCGTATAAGGGTGATCCGGCGCGTTACAGACCTTTTCCGCCTCTCCCACTTCCACCAGCTTGCCGCGATACATCACCCCGACGCGGTCGCACATGTAGCGGATGACGCCGATATCGTGGCTGATGAAGATGTAAGCGAGGCCAAGCTCGTCCTGCAGCCGCATGAGCAGATCGAGCACCTGGAACCGCACCGAAACATCCAGCGCCGAGGTCGCCTCATCCGCCACGATGATGCGCGGCTTCAGGGTTATGGCGCGGGCGATGCCGATGCGCTGGCGCTGGCCACCCGAAAAGGCATGCGGGTAACGCTCACGCCCGGTCGGGTCGAGCCCCACCTGCTCCATCAGGGCGCAGACGCGTTCATCCAGTTCCCTGCCCCTGGCAATGCCGTTGACCAGCAACGGCTCGCCGATCACCTGCGCCACCGTCATGCGCGGATTGAGCGAGCCGAACGGGTCCTGAAACACCATGCGCAATTCGCGCCGTGCGGCTTTCAGCTCGGCGCCATCGATTTTGGCGAGGTCGACCACCGTGCCATCCGCCCGGCGATAGCGCATTTCGCCACCGGTCGGATCGTAAAGGCGCATGATGGAGCGACCCATCGTGGTCTTGCCGGAACCGCTTTCGCCGACGATGCCGAGCGTCTCGCCGGGCAACAGCTTGATCGAGACGCCATCCAGCGCCTTCATCTCGCCGAAATGCATGGAGAGGTCGTTGACCTCCAGGATGGGCGCTGCGGCAAGATCGAGCGGCGGGCGGGCAAGCCGGATTTCCGCTTTCTGCTCCAGTTTCAGCACCGAGCCGATCAACATGCGGGTATAGGGATCCTGCGGGCTGTGGAATATCTGCTCGACGGTGCCATATTCCTTGGCGACGCCGTGATGCATGACCAGCACGTCATCGGCAATCTGCGCCACCACACCCATATCGTGGGTGATGAACAGCACCGCCATGCCATGCGCCTTTTGCAGCCGCGATATCAGGTCGAGGATTTCAGCCTGCGTCGTCACATCGAGCGCCGTCGTCGGTTCGTCGGCAATCAACAGTTGGGGCTTGCAGGCCAGCGCCATGGCGATCATGGCTCGCTGGCGCATGCCGCCCGAATATTGGAAGGCGTAACGATCCAGCGCCTTTTCAGGGTTAGGGATTTCCACCTGCCGCAGCAACTCGATGGCCTCGGCCCGCGCCTGCGCCTTGCTCATCTTCAGATGCAGCCGCAGGACCTCGGTGATCTGGTCACCCACGGTGTGCACGGGTGAAAGCGAAGACATCGGCTCCTGAAAGATCATCGCGATATCTGCGCCGCGCACCGAGCGGATCGCCCGGCTGCGCGGATCGAGCTTTGCCAGATCGAGAGACGTGCCATCGGCGCGGTTGAGGATGATCGACCCGGACGCGATGCGGCCGGGGCTGTCGATGATCTGCAGGATGGAGCGGGCGGTGACGGATTTGCCGGAGCCGCTTTCGCCGACGACGCAGAGCGTCTTGCCGGGATCGATGGAGAAAGACAGATCGTTGACCGCCCGGAAAACGCCGTTCCTGACCGGAAATTCAGTGACCAGATTGCGGACTTCAAGCAGCGGCTTGGCTGGCTTCATGGAGAGAATGTCGCTCATCCGGGGCCTCACTTGTTATAGGGGTCGGCTGCGTCACGCAGGCCGTCGCCGAGCAGATTGAGCGCCATGACGGCAATGACGACCGCCACACCGGGCAGGAACAGCCAGGGTGCGGTTGCAATCGAGCGGATATTCTGCGCCTCGCGAAGCAAAACGCCCCAGGAAATCGTCGGCGGCTGGAGACCGAGACCGAGGAAGGACAGCGATGTTTCCGCAAGGATCATCGCCGGCACCGCAAGCGTGACCGAAGCGATGATATGGCTCGAAAAGCTCGGCAGCATGTGGCGGAAGATGATGCGCCCTTCCGGCACGCCATCCAGCCGCGCTGCAGCCACGAACTCTTCGGTCCTGAGCGACAGGAACCGGCCGCGCACGACACGGGCAAGCTGCGCCCAGCCGGTCAGGGACAGGATGATGGTGATCATCATGTATTGCAGCGTGGCGGGCCAGCCCTGCGGCAGCGCGGCGGCCAGCGCCAGCCAGATTGGAATGGTGGGTAGCGATAGCACGAAGTCGATCACGCGCTGCATGACGAAATCGATGCGGCCGCCGTAATAGCCTGAAATGCCGCCGAGAACGACGCCGAGCAGCAACGAGAAGAACACGCCGACAAGACCGATGGACAGGGAGACCTGCGCACCCTGCACCACACGGCTGAAAACATCGCGCCCGAGGCGATCCGCGCCGAAGAGGAAGAGCGGACGTGTTTTATCGGTGGAGGCCAGCAGATGGATATCCGTGGTGAACAGGCCGAACACGGAATATTCGTAACCGCGACCGAAAAACTGGACCGGGATTTTCTTGGCCGTATCTTCGACGAACACCGCCGCCAGCGTCTCGGGATTGCGGGTCAGCTTCAGCGGATAATAATGCAGTCCGAGCGAAAAACCGTCGGTCGTATCGATGAAGTGGACACGCTGCGGCGGGTGGAAGGTGGCGCGGGCATTCTGCAGCACCGGATCGTTGATGGCGAAGAAGCCGGGCACTAGCGCGACGATATACATGGCGATGGTGATGAACAGGGCGGCCATGGCCAGCTTGTGGCGCTTGAAGGCCCACCAGATGAGCTGCCACTGCGAAGCGACGGCGGCGCGGTCCTGCCGGGCATTGGTGGTCATGGTGATATCGCTCATGGCGCCCTCCTATTCGAGACGGATGCGCGGATCGACCAGCGCAAGCAGGATGTCGCTGATAAGCGAACCGATCAGCGTCAGCGCGCAGATCAACAGCACGAAAGCGCCGGCGAGATACATGTCCTGCGCCATCAATGACTGCAGAAGCAGCGGTGCAGCCGTCGGCAGATTGAGCACGATGGCGACCACCACGGAGCCCGAAATGAGATTGGGCAGCAGCCATGCGATGGTGGAGATGAACGGGTTGAGCGCAATTCTGAGCGGATATTTCGTCAGCAGCTTGAACTCCGACAAGCCTTTTGCCCGCGCGGTGGTGACATAGGGCTTGGGCAATTCATCCAGCATATTGGCGCGCATGACACGGATGAGGCTTGCGGTGGAGGACACGGCAAGGATGGCGACCGGCAGCCAGATATGGGCCATCAGGTCCATCATCTTGGCGATGCTCCAGGACGCCGTTTCATATTCGGCTGAAAACAGGCCGCCGACATCAGCCCCGAACTCCACCGCCGCCACATACATCAGCACCAGCGCCAGCAGGAACGACGGTATGGACAGGCCGAAAAAGGAAAAGGCGGTGAAGAGATAATCGCCGATCGAATATTTGCGCACGGCGGAGAAAACGCCGATCGGAAGGGCGATGGCCCAGGTGGCGAGAAGGCTGGCGACGGCCAGAACCAGCGTCAGCGCCATGCGCTCCCAGATGAGGCCGGAAACCGGCTGCTGCCATTCGAACGAAATGCCGAAATCACCGCGGCTGATGATGCCCCATATCCATTTCAGATATTGCACGATCATCGGGTCATCGAGACCGAAGCGTTCACGCAGCTGCGCCGCCGTATTGTGGTCGATGACCTCGTTGGAGGCGGCCAGGGTGGCGATATAGGTCGTCACATAATCGCCGGGCGGCAGCTGGATCAGGACAAAGGCAAGGAAACTGACGGCAAACAGGGACGGTATCATCCACAGCAGGCGTTTTACGATAAAAAGCAGCATGTCGTTCTCGCAATCACATTGGACCGCACCCGCCGCCTTCCAACCAGGGAGACGAATTGTGGGCGGTGGAAACAACCTGAGAGACGTCGCCGCGATGAGGCAGCGACGCCCATATGGTGGTGTCAGCTTGTGAAGGTGAACTGTTGCGGCAGCGCCGGGCCGGGATTGGGCCACGACCAGCTGTCGGGTTCGGTCTCGGGCACGTTGCGCAGATTGTTGCGAATGATGCCGAAACCACCGACAGCAAGGCAGAGGCCGATCGTCTCGAACTCTTCCGCCGCGATATCGAAGATTTCCTTCATCTTCTCACCGCGCTTGGCAAGGTCGGCCGTTGAACGCGCCTCATCGAACAGTTTGAAGCGTTTCTTCTGGCTTTCCGGCGGTTCCTCGCCCTTCTGGCCATTCGAGGTGTACCAGAGCGCCCACGGAATGGCGTAACGCGACCCCTGCGGATGGAAGGCGAAGAAATCGCGCGGGTCGAGCATCGGATCGAGACCGCCGGGGCCGGGCCAGACGGCGGCATCATGGGCATTGTCATCGCCGCGTGTATAATAAAGCGCGCGTTCGATGGTGTTGACCTTGATGTCGACGCCGATCTGCGCCCATTGCGCCTTCACCAGCTCCAGCGCATCGACCAGATCGGGATAAAGCGTCGGGATGACGTCGATCGAGAAGAAGACGGGCTGGCCGTCAGGCCGCAACCGCATGCCGTTGCCGTTCTTCTTGTCGTAACCGGCCTTGTCGAGAAGATCGTTCGCCTTGTCCGCATCGTATTCGGTGAATTGCCGCGCCAGCTTTTCATTGTACCAGGGATGTGTCGGGCGTGGCCCGGCCTGATACCCTTCGCTCTGGCCGAAATAAACGATATCGATAATTTCCTGCCGGTTGAGCGCGATGGACAGCGCCTGACGGAAGGACTTGTCGGCGAACATCTTGCGCATCGCCGGGTCTTTGTGGGTGATGTTCAGGTAGATCTGGCACTGTTGAGAAGCAGAAGGCACCAGCGTCAGCAGGCGGTAGTCACCCTTTTTCATGTTCTGCGACAGGGTGGGCTTGTTGGCGAGAACGCTGATATGCCGCTCCTGAATGTCGATCTTGCCCGAAATCACGTTCAGCATCAGCGATTCGACATCCTGCGAAATGCCGAAGTTGATTTCATCGATATAGGGCAGCTGGTTGCCTTCGGTATCGACCTGCCAGAAGTAAGGGTTGCGGGTCATGACCACCCGTGTCGCGCCGCCGGAATAGGGTTCCTTCACCACCCAGGGGTCCAGCGTCGGCTTGTCGACATTCGACCAGCGGGATGGAATTTCGATATCGCCGCATTTGGCGCGGAACAGTTCCGTCCAGCTCGATACGCCCGCAGCCTTCACATCGGCATCCAGCGCCGTGTTGTATTTCGGCAGGAACTTGCTGCAATAATGCTTCGGAAACAGCGTCGGATGCTGGCCGAGCGGCGTGGCGAGGTTTTCCAGATAGAGCGCATTCGGCGCCGCGAATTTGAACTTTACCGTGAAATCGTCGATCTTTTCGACATCGACCGCCTCACCCGCAACGGAAAGCTGGGCTGGCGTGGCGCTGTAAAGCTCCTTGTTCTTGATGCAGTCCTCGATGGCGAATACCACGTCATCTGCCGTGAAGGGGTGGCCGTCCGACCATTTCGCACCCTCCAGCAAATGGAAGGTGAACTGCGAGGCATCGTCGTTGACCTCCCATTTCACCGCAAGGTTCGGCAGAACCTCGGTGAAATCCATGTTCCAGCGCACCAGCCCCTGATTGCCGACCATGCGCAGGATGCCGTTATGGTCCGACGAGCCGCGCAGGCCACGGCGCAATGTGCCGCCATAGGTGCCGATCTTTTCATGGGGTGTCACCACCATCGGATTTTTCGGCAGACGCTCGGCCAAAGGCGGCAATTTGCCGTCCTTTACCAGCGCCTCCAGTTCCGGCGCCTGTTTGCCGGTGGCAGCCCTGGCCGAGGTCCCGATGACGGAGAGGGCGGCGACGCCCCCAAGCCCCGCCATGAAGGTCCGGCGCGTCACGCCCAGTGAAAATGCATCGCCATCGCGCATCGATTATCCTCCCAAAAAATCACCGGCAGCGAGACGGCTTTCACCGAACCGCAACGGCCCTCCCGGCCAGCCAGCACGCCGATCCTCCATCGGCAGGGGCAGACCATATGGGCGTTTTCAGATGATTACAAGTATTGACAGATTTTTACATATTTTTTATTCGTAGACCGGTTTTCAGGATCAGGCTTGAAGAAAAAATCGGTTAGGACAGCCCCCTCGCTCACAAAAACCCCGGTATTTCTGTTGCGATTGAAATGCAGGAAACCCATTAACTTCAGCGATTTGCAACGGAAGGGCTGCTGATGGACAATCAAACCGCATCTGCCGCCGCTCGAGGCGAGACCAGGCTGAGCGACATCATCTACGAAAAGATCATCGGCATGATTTCGGACGGGCGGTTTCCCGTGAACGAAAGGCTGCCATCGGAACAGAATCTGGCGTCGTTGTTCGGCGCATCCCGGCCGGTCGTTCGCGAAGCCCTGGAGCGGCTGCGAAACGACGGACTCATCGTCTCCCAGAAGGGGTCCGGCTCCTATGTGCGCCAGCAGCCGGATTCGTCCGTGTTGCAGCAGGTGCCTGTCGGCTCGCTTGCCGACGTGCAGCGTTTTTTCGAGTTCCGGTCCGGCCTTGAATCGTCGGCGGCCGAACTTGCGGCGCGCAACTGGCAGGCCGCCGACAAAACCCGCATCGAACAGGCCATTGCGGCGCTGGAACAGTGTCTGGAGCGCAACGATCTTGGTGCGGAGGAAGACTTCGCCCTGCATGAAGCCATTGCCAAAGCAAGCCATAACCAGTTCCACATCACCGTGCGGATCTGGTTCAAGCCGCATTTCGCGATCGGCCAGTCGGTGACACGCAGCCTCAGCCTCAAGCGCACGCCGCAACATGTGCGCGAGGTGCAGAACGAACATACCGCAATCGTGGAAGCGATTTTTGCGCGGCGGGAACAGGCTGCGCATGACGCGATGAAAGACCACATCCTGAAGGCCCGCGCCCGCATGTTTCAGGGCGTCGGCAGCTAGAACCTTTTCCGCATTTCAAAGGGCAAGCCATACAGGGCGATGGAGAATAATCAGTGAGCCAGCCGCGTATCATGGAACCGAAACTCCGCTCCCTCATCGACACGCCGTTGAAGGTCGGCGAATCACCGGCATGGGATGAACGGACCGGCAATCTGTGGTTCGTCGATATTCTCGCCCCCGCCATTTTCTGCCTGCATCCGGGCGGCAAGCTCGACAGATACGACATGCCCGCTGAGGTGGGTTGCCTCGGTCTTTGCGACAATGGCCTCATCGTGGCGGGCCTGAAGACCGGCGTGCATCTTCTTAATCCCGCAAGCGGAAAACTTGAACTTCTGTGCGACCCGGACGAAGGTCGGCCCGACAGCCGCCTCAACGACGGAAAGGTTGGCCCCGATGGCCATTTCTGGGTCGGGACCCGCGATGAGGCCGCCATACAGACAGGCAATGCGCGGCTCTATCGCGTCGCGCCGGATGGCGGCGTCGAACGCATCATCGATGGCGACATGTTCACGTCAAACGGGCTTGCCTGGAGCCCGGATGGCAGGCGCATGTATCATTCAGACAGCAGCGGGCTGATGTATCAGGCGTTCGATTTCGAAGTCGCGACGGGCAGGCTCGGTCCGGCCGAACGTCTTCACGATTTCGCGCCGGACGAAGGCAGGCCGGATGGCGCGGCGACCGATTGCGAAGGCTGTTACTGGAGCGCCGGCGTTCAGGCCGGACGTCTCAACCGCTTTTCGCCGGACGGCGAACTGTTCGAGATCTACAGGCTACCGTTCAAGGGGCCGACCATGCCGTGTTTCGGCGGCCCGGATCTCAAGACGATCTATCTGACAAGTCTCGTCACCGAGACGGACGGGATTTCCACGCCAGGCACGCTTGTTGCCTTTGATGCGCCTGTCGCGGGGGCAGCCGTACACAAGTTTTCCATCTGAAGACGCTTTCATCTCAAGGAAACCAGTTGATGACGACATTTGATTTTCGCCAGGCTCTGCACGGCATCTCCGGCGTTCCCGTAACAGCCTACGAGGCAGGCGGGGAAGTCGATATCGGTGTCACCACCGAGGTCTATGCCCGCGTTGCGCGGGCGGGTATCCACAACATCGTTGCCGCCGGCAATACGGGTGAATTCTACGCCCTGACACCGGACGAGATTCTCAGCGTCTACCAAGCCGCGATAAGAGGCGTTGACGGCAAAGCCCCGGTCACGGCGGCGATTGGACGCTCGCAGCGCGAGGCTCTCGCCATGGCGCGCCGGGCAAGGGAGATGGGCGCATCCGCCGTCATGTCCCATCAGCCGGTAGACCCCTTTGCGGCACCGCAATCGCAGATCGACTATTTCATCGGCCTGGCTGACGGTAGCGAGCTGCCGCTGGTGGCCTATGTCCGCGCCGACGGTTTTTCGGTCGATGACATGGTGAGGCTTGCCAGCCACCCGAATGTCGCAGGCATCAAGTTCGCGACGACCGACATCATGCTTCTGTCGCGCGCCATTGCCGCTTCCGATCCGAAGGGGGCTCTTTATGTCTGCGGTCTCGCGGAAAGCTGGGCGCCCGCCTTTTCGGCGGTGGGCGCGCGCGGCTTCACGTCCGGCCTCGTCAACGTCGCTCCGCAATTCTCGCTGCAGGTTCATGAGGCCCTGACATCGGGCGATTTTTCAGCGGCACGCAAGATCGTTGAAAAGATCGAGCTCTTCGAACGGTTGCGGACGCGTTATCGCAACGGCGCCAACGTGACGGTGGTGAAGGAAGCCATGGAAATACTGGGCCTCAGGGTTGGCCCGGTTCGAGCCCCGGGGCTCGCCCGTCTGGACGAACGGGATCGCGCGACGCTTGAAGAGCTGCTTGCCAGCTGGCGTTGACGGACGCTGCACCGCCCAGTCATCGAAGACGATGAACCCTGCGCTATTTTTCCGTCCAGGTAATCGTGTAACGGGTGCCTTTGTCCCGCTCCGGGTGGGTGTGCGTCTGCTCCACCCGGGCGCCGATATTCTGCGCCATCGCCATGATGAGTTTTGTACCTAAACCGGTGCCGCGCGGCAGCGTATCGGGTTTAGAGCCGACGCCATCATCTTCCACGACGAGAACGAATTGCCCGTTCTGTTCGGACAGATTGACGCGAACGGTCCCGGTTTGATCGGGATAGGCATATTTCAGCGCATTGGTCAGCAATTCGGTGATGATGACACCAAGCGCGACGGCATGGTCTGCGTTGAGATCGACCTCGCAGAGCGACGTTTCCACCGTGATGGCGGACGAACCGGGCACGGCCTGAAACAGGTCGCCGATGATGGAGGTCAGATAGGAACTCAAAGATACGAGCCCCACATTCGCCGTGTTGTAGAGGCTGCGATGTACGCCGGCGATTGCCGAAATCCTGCTTTGCGTTTCCAGCAAGGCGGTTTCCGCCTCCTGCGATTTCAGGGTATTGATTTGCAGGCGGATCATGGCGGAGACCAGCGAAAGGCTGTTCGCCACGCGATGGTTCATCTCCTTCACCATCATTTCCGCATGTTCCTTGGCCTTTACCAGGAGGCGGTCGGCTTCCTCCTTCGTCTGGCGCAGGCGATGATTTTCCAGCGCCTGGTTGATGGCCGTGAGCAAAAGCGGGAAAAAATCGTCTCCGACATTCTTGATGACATAGTCGGCGGCACCCGCCTTGAGCGCGTCTATGGCGATCCGGGCTTCGTTGGACCCCGTGACATACAGAACCGGCACACGTGCCGGTATCGACTGGATTGCCGCCAGAAATTCCATTCCGGTCGCGGTCTGGAAATAATGGTCGAGAACGACGACGTCGAACTGTTCATTTTGAAAGAACTCAAGGCCGCTGGCGACGGAGGCGGCATGGACCACCTCCATTCCATGGCGACCGAGAACGCGGCTTGAAAGCCGCGCCAGGGCCGGGTCGTCATCGACATACAAAACACGCAGAGCCATCATGCCTTCAGGGTATCTGAATTACGGAAAAGAACAGGCCTAGATTTTTGATGGCCGTGGCAAAGCCCTCATAATCCACCGGCTTGGTTATATAAACATTCGCGCCGAGATCATAGCATTTCTGAATTTCGGTCTCGTCATCGGTGGTTGTCAAAACCACCACGGGCAAACGGCGCGTGTAGTCATTGCTCTTGATCTGCTCGAGAATGTTGATACCCGACATGTCGGGGAGATTGAGATCGAGCAAGACGAGAAGATAGCGATCTTTGCTGACAAGCCCATCCCTACTTTCGCCCAAGATATAATCCAGCGCCTTCGCACCGAGCGTAAAGGGCACGATCTCGTTGTTCACCCCGGCGCGCCGCACGTTTTTCTCGATCAGGCGCGCATGGCCCTCATCGTCTTCGATCATCACGATCGTTACTTCCTGGCCGGTCGCTTTCATGGGTCGCCTTCTTTCGTCACTCTTCGGAGGTCACTCGGCAGCAGCAGGATGAAGGTGCTGCCCTCACCGAGTTTAGACTCGACTTTAATATCACCTCCTAAATTTCTGATTAGCGAACGGACATGGGCGAGGCCTATTCCTTCTCCCGGCTGATCCTGATTGCCCGCCCGGCGAAAAAGCTCGAACACCCGCTCCATATCCTGTTCGCCGATACCGCGTCCGTTGTCGCCAACCTCGATGCAGATCGCACCGCGCCCGGCCGGATAGGCCCGCGCGGTCAGCCGCAGCGCACGACCGGGCATCTGGTATTTCACCGCATTGTCAAACAGGTTCCCGAGGATCTGGTCAAGCGATATGCGATCTGTGACAATCGTCAGCTTGGGCGTATCGACCTCGATCTCGCCGCCATTGGCCGTGATCTGGTGGCGTACCGTCTCCGAAAGCGATGACAGCAGTGTTTCTATATCGACCTTTTCGGGTTGCAGCTTCCGCTGTCCGTCGCGGGATATTTTCAGGATGGCGTTGATCAGCTGATCCATCTTGCGTGTCGATGAACGGATGAAGCCGATCGCCTCGGGAATATCCTCCTGAACCGCCAGCCGCGCCTCGCGGACGACGTCTTCCGGCGGCGCCTTGCCATCGGCAAGGACATAGCTGCTCACCGGCTTCAGGGATGTATCGAATTCGGAAAGGAAGCCCATGATGTTGACGAGCGGCGCGCGCAGGTCATGAGTAACAATATAGGCAAAGCGCTGGATTTCCTGGTTGGCGCGGCGAAGATCCCTTGTCCTTTCTTCCACACGCTCCTCCAGATGCCGATTGAGCTCGTCGACGTCTTCCCGGGAGCGGTTCAGCGCCCGGATATAGGTGAAGACAAGAAAGATCGAGCCGCCAACGACGAGGAGAATGGCAAGCGCGCCGCCCACTGTCACCCATCGCAGCGTATTGGCGGCATCCAGCTGGTCGCTGACAATCACCCGCAGACGATCGTCGGTGTCTGATTGCAGGCGCGACAGAATTCCCCTGATTTCGTTCATGAAGCGTTTGCCGTCATTGTTGCGGACGACATCCACCGCCTCATTGATACGACCGGCCCTTTGCAAATCGATCGTTTCGCGCGTCTCCGCCAATTTCGCGTCGATCGCACGTGTCAGTTCCTGCAAAGCCTGCTGATATTGTTCCCGGTCCTTCAGGAGATCCTGAATTCTGGACCGACGCTGCGGCAAGCCGCGCAGAGCTTCCTCATAGGGCACCAGATAATCGGCGTTGTTGGTGAGCAGATATCCCCTCTGCCCCGTTTCAATGTCCTGCATCACCGTCAGGACGTCGAGAACCGATGCGCGCACCCGCCGCAGTTCCGCGGTTTCCTGCGAGTACCGGTTGTTCACCTGCACGAGCCATAATGACACGGAGACCATGCCAATCAAAATTGCGACACCCACAGCAAGCATCAAAAGGCTTCGCTGGGCAAACGGTGAAAAACCAATCACAGCAACAACATTCCCGGTAGGCAGCTAATCAGCGTCACAAACTAGAGTAGCGCGGCGGCGGATGCGAATGATTTCTTTTTGCGCGGCGGTGGAACCACGTCACACGTCAAGAGTTCAGCGATGTTGGTGAAAAGCAGCCCTGACGGGCCGAAACGATGCGAATGCAGTGATTATGAACTATAATTTTCAGGGAAAACAAATCCTTGTTCTGGAAGACGACGCGCTCCTGGCCATGGATATGGAGGACTTTCTCTCGGACCTTGGTGTCAACGTCGTCGGGCCGGTTTCGCACATATCCGCAGCCCTGGAAAAAATAAACGCCACCGATCTGGATGGCGCCGTCATCGATCTCAATCTGAGGGGTGAATTGTCCTTTCCCGTGATCGAGGAACTCAAGGCTGCCAACATACCCTTCGTCGTCTGTAGCGGCTATGCGGAAATACCCGGCGTTCGGGCACAATTGGGCGATCTGACGGTCGTTTCCAAACCCTGCGACTTCGACAATCTCCCGGATATTCTGGCGAACGAGTTCTCACTGGCCCGTTAGCGCGCGCGGGCGAATGCCCTGCACAACTTCCGCACCCTTCTCATCTGGCGCCTCAATCCAGGGGAAAGACAGTCTGATATTGCAGGCCGGCGCGGTCGTAGTGGATTTCACTTTCGGCATGCAGTTCGTATTGCGCGCCTTTCGTGATCAGCGTCGTTCCGAAACCGGTGTCCTGCGGCACGGAAACGGCAGGGCCGCCGCTTTCCCGCCATTGCAGGTCGACGCGGTCGCGCCCGTCGTCATTATGCAGCCGTTTCCAGAACACCTCCACCTTGCCGCTTGCGCCGGAAAGAGAGCCGTATTTCTGCGCATTCGTTACCAGCTCGTGCAGGATCATGCCAAGCGCCAGGGCCGATTTTGGCGACAGCTGGACACCATCCGGGCCGTCGAGTTCGACCCGGCTCGCAAAGCTGTTATGGGGTTCGATCGCCCGCCGCACGACATCCCTGAGGTCGGTTTCACCCCAATTGCTTTGAAAAAGCAGGGCATGGCTTTCGGCAAGGGCGCTCACGCGGGCCACCAGCCTTTCCTGATAGTCCTCGATGGATGTGCTGCCTTTTGCCGTCCTGCGGATGATGGAGATGACCATTGCCATGGTGTTCTTGACACGGTGACTGAGTTCCCGGACGAGCAGTTCCTTATGGACTTCCGCCCGCCTCCGCTCCTGTTTCTCCCGGGCCTCCGCCAAGGCACGCTCAACGGCCGACGGCAGCCTTGCCAGTCGCTGCTTGAGCACATAGTCCGTCGCACCGCGCCTGAAGGCGTCAATCGCCGCATCTTCGCCAAGGACGCCCGACACGAAAATGAACGGGGTGTCGGGGGTCGTTTGCATGGCGATATCGAGCGCGGACATGCCATCGAAGTCCGGCAGCGAGAAATCGGCAAGAATGATATCGAATTGCCGGTTCTCCAACGCCTCGATGAACGAGGCCCGGCCCACCGCCCTTGTGATAACCGGCGGCGGAGAAATGCCTGAAAGCTGCTCTTCGATCAATTCCGCATCGACCGAGCTGTCCTCGAGAAGCAGAAGCTTGCTTGCCTCCATTCGCAGCACCGCCTTATCCGCCATTGCGACGCGCACCGGGTGGCGGTTCGTTCAAGAGAGCCCAGAAGACGCCGAGGTCCTGTATCGCCTTGAAGAACTGGTTGAACTCCACGGGCTTGACGACAAAGGCGTTCACGCCGAGTTCGTAGCTCCTGACGAGATCCTGTTCCTCGCGGGAAGAGGTCAGCATCACGACGGGAACATGCCGCAGATGATCGCTGCCTTTGATCTTTTGCAGGACCTCAAGGCCGTCCACCTTGGGCAATTTGAGATCGAGAAGGACGACCGCCGGATCACCGGCCGGCCGGTTGTGCCAGGCGCCGGTGACATCGAGGTAATCGAGCGCCTCGGCGCCATCCCGCGCCACGACGACCTCGTTTGCCAATTGACATTTTTCAAGGGCGGTAAGCGTCAATTCCAGATCGCGCGGATTGTCTTCCACCAGCAGGATAGGTCTCAGTTCAGGCAATGTCTTCCTCTTCAATTTTCTTTACCGGCAATGTGAAGGAGAACGAGGCTCCCTCGCCAAGAGTTCCCTGCGCACTGACCGAACCGTGATGGCGTTCGACAATGCGCCTCACCAGAGCAAGCCCGATGCCGGTTCCTTCGAAATCCTCGACGCGCTGCAGCCGCTGGAACACGCCGAAAAGCTTGCCGTAATAGGCCATATCGAAACCGACGCCATTATCCTCCACCGAATAGGTGACATATTCTCCGGTTTCAACCGCTGAGATGGTGATGATCGAAACCGGCTCCCGGCGGGAATATTTGATCGCATTGTCGATGAGATTGTACCAGACCTGCCGCAGCAGTGTCGGATCGCCGAGCGTGACCGGCAGTTCGCCGATGCGCCATTCGACCTGACGGTCGGCAAGGGCGGGCGCAAGGGAGCGGCGGACTTCGCTGACCAGCTTTTGCATGTCCACCGCCTTCACGGTGATTTGCGTGCGGCCGAGCTGTGAAAAGTTCAAGAGATCGTCCACCAGCCTGCCCGCTCCCAGCGCCGCCTCGGAGATCATCTGCAGATAATGCAGGGATTTTTCGTCCATGGCGCTGCTGCGTTCGCGCAACAATTGCGCAAAGCCGACAATGTGACGAAAAGGTGCCCGCAGGTCATGCGAGACCGAATAGGAAAAAGCCTCCAGCTCCTTGTTGGTCCGTTGCAATTCCCGCGTCAGATCCGCCATTTCCTCCGCCTTGCGCAGGACGATGCCGATGATCGCGCTTCGAAGTTCCCTCGCCGCGGCAAGCTCCGGCTCCGACCACGGCAAAGCGGTGTTGCGCACCTGCTCCTTCCAGATTTCAAAAGACTTGCGCGGGTGGATACGGCCGCTTTCCTGCACCGTCTTATGCGGATCGCCGCCCCAACGCACCGTTTTCACCACTTCCGGCCGGAACCAGATCAGCCAGCTGCCGTGCAGTTCCGAAACGCGCATCGCGATAATGCCGCTCGCGACGGCGGCATAAGCCACAGCGGCCGGGTAATCGCCCGCAAGATTGTCGGTCGCAAACACCTCGGCCACATCCTGCTCGCCAAGCCACAGGACCAGTTCTTCGACATGCTGGCGCGACGGCGCCTTGCCGACCAGCTCATATTCATCGCCCAGAACAAGCGCGGCTCCCTCCGCCCCCACCTGTCCCAACAGGTCGTCTCTTTCACGCTCTCCGCCCAGAAGACCATCGGCCCATCTTTCCGCCGTCGCCATGCCGCTTAACAGCCTGGCCTGAACATGGCCAAGTTCCACCCGGCGTGAGGCATCCTGGGAACTTTGCTCCATCGCGATCCGCATCGACAGCAGCTGGGCGGCAAAATCGCAGGCGTCGCGCACGGCAACGGAAGTCGAATGGGGAGTGGCGTGGTGGCAGGCGATCAGGCCCCATAATCTGCCGTTGACGATGATGGACACCGACATCGAGGCGGCCGTCCCCATGTTGCGCATATATTCGAGATGAACCGGCGACACGCTGCGCAGCTGCGAAAAACTCATGTCGAGTACCGCGCCCGTTTCCACATTCAGCTGCGGCCTGACCGGAACGGGCCGGTAATCGACATTGGGAATCATGCGCAGGCGATTGAGCGTGTAAAGCTGCCGCGCCTGCGGCGGGATATCGCCCGCCGGAAAGCGCAGGCCGAGATAAGATGGGAGCACCCCGTTTCCCGCCTCCGCCACGACGTGCCCGCTCCAGTCCGGCCCGAAATCATAGATCAGGGTGCGGTCATAGCCGTTCATCGACGAGACCAGCTCTGCCGTTCGCAGCAATGCATCCTCAAGCGACGGCGCGCCGTTCATATATTGCGCCAGACTGGTCAGCCCGACCATCAGCGCTTCCGCCGATTCCCCCTGCCGTGTTTTTTCGACCTCGACGAGGATGAGCGCACCTGACCGGTGCGCCGAGACGTCGAGTTTTCTTTCGGCCCAGACATGTCTGAAATTCGTCTCGTCGCCGGCATGCCAAGCGGACAAAATGTCAAGGAAGGGCAGCAGGTCACCGCTCGCGACGGCGCCGATCTCGACAGGCACATCGATATAGTCGACGAGATTGTCGCTTGCCTGCACGATGGAAAAATCGCGCGCGGACAGGACCAGCAACGCACCGTGTTCCTGAATGGCGCCTGGGATGTGGATGGGCTCGGCGCCGCAACTATCCAGTTTCGGCGTAACTGAACTCATAACTTTCTCCAGCCGCTTTCTGCGGAAGATCGATCAACTTGCTCAAAAGATGCGGTCAGCCTAGTCATTCTTGCCGGGATGTAAACGTTTGCTTCCGGCAAATTGTTACGGGCCATAACCGACAATCGCCCTGAAAGCCCCGAGCGGGCCATCACCGCGCCGAAGAAACGCCCGTCATGAGGTAATGTCCGACGCCCCAGACGGCACCGTCCTCATGCCCGAAAAGCCCTGCGGTCGCGAGGAAGAACAAGCGCCAGCGCCTTTCCCACAAACGCGCCTCGGCGCCGTAGACCCGTTGCAGGATCGGCCGGATGCGATCGATTTCCCGGTCGAAATTCCCGAGCCAGTCGAGAGCCGTCCGGCGATAATGCGATCCCGACCAGCGCCATTCCCGCTCTACGTCGAACAGCCCGCCGAATCGGTGGGGAAGATCAAGGGCGGGCATGATGCCGCCCGTGAAAAAGTGGCGGGCAATCCAGTCGGCGGGATTGTTGTGGTCGAAACGGTACGACCGGTTGCGATGGTTGAAGACATGCAGGAAAAACTTGCCGCCCGGCTTCAGCCAGGTATGAACCCGCTCGAACAGGACCTGCCAGTTCGACATGTGCTCGAACATTTCCACCGAGACAACGCGGTCGAAACCTTCACCGGTGGCGAAATCATTCATATCGGCGGTCACCACCGAAAGGTTGGAAAGCCCGTATTCTTGCGCGCGGGCAACGATATGGTCGCGCTGCGAGGCGGAGTTCGAAACGGACGTGATCCGCGCATTGGGAAAGTGGCGGGCCATATAGAGGGAAAGCGAGCCCCAGCCGCAGCCAAGTTCAAGGATTTCCATGCCGTCTTCCAGTTCGGCATGCGCCGCGGTCTCGGCCAGGGCAACAGTCTCGGCCTCATCGAGCGACGTCGTCGCATCGGGATAATAGCAGCAGGAATATTTCCGCTGCGCCCCGAGAACCAGCCCGAAAAATTCCGCCGGGACTTCGTAATGCTGCCTGTTCGCCGCATCCGTGTGGCTGGCGACGGGAAATTTCGTCATCTCTGCGACAAAAGCCTGTTCGGCCGCCGCCGGAATGCCGGCAAGTCGCCGTTTTGTCCTTGCGCAGAGCATATCGATACCGGCCAGTGTGACGCCGTCACCGAGCGGCGTGCGCTCTGCGGCGTTGATGGCGAAGGCGAGCATGTTCATGGCGTGTCCTCGTTCTTTCGCGGCCCCGGAAAGAAGGCGTTGACGCGGCGTTGCAGGGCGCGGAACTTTTCCCCGCGCGATGTCAGCATGTGGTCTTCCAGCGGCGGAATGCCGGAGACGTGGACAAGCAGCCAATACATCATCACCGGCGCGGCGACAGACGCCCATGACAAGGCTTGTTCCTGAATGGCCAGAAGCGGAAAACCGCACCAGAAAAGCCATTCGAAAAAATAATTGGGATGGCGGGAGTACCGCCACAGACCGGTTTCGCAGACACCGGTTCTTGCCTGCGCGGTCCTTCTGAACTGCAAGAGCTGCGCGTCAGACAGCGCTTCGCCGGCCAGCGCGCCGAGGCAGAGCATTACGGCGACACCATCCACCCCACGCGGGAAACCATGGCCGTTGCTGGCGGCAAGATATATCGCAAGAACAAGCACAAAAGCAGCGACCGCCTGTATCTGGAGGAAGATAAAAAGCCGCAAGGCGGCCGATTTGCCCCATTGTGCGATGAGCTTTGCATAACGGGAATCCTCCCCGCCTCCGCGCGTACGCATGCCGATATGGCCGGCAAGCCGCAGCGACCAGACGACGATGAGAAACAATACCACGGCCCGCCGCCAGCCGTCTCCCGCAGCAAGGAAAACCGCGACGACCCCGCCGATGCCGACACCTGCCGACCACACCGTGTCGATCCAGCCGCTCGAACCGGTTGCGCGCTGCAGCGCCCAGGCGGCCGCCATCAGCAGCGACATGAGAACGGCAAGCGTCAGGACCACAGAAAACATCACTGCTCCGCTCACCGCTTTCAAGGACATGGAGGCCGGGTTTCGTGATGGCAAATACGACCGAAGCGGCAAAAGAGTTTCAGCTTTCGGAAAAAATTCCAAAAAACCGGCGGCCCGCTGAAACTTATCCGGCACCTGCCTCGTATCTGCGCTGTCCCAAGACGAATTTTTGGAATGCGATAGCGAGGATAGATGACCGACACCGAAGCGAGACAAAAAGACGGCCGGCGCCGCATCGCCATTGTGGGAACGGGAATTTCCGGCCTGTCGGCAGCCTGGCTTTTGTCGCAACGGCACGATGTCACGGTTTTCGAGGCGGCCGGCCGTATCGGCGGGCACACCAACACGGTGACGTTCGATACCGACAGGGGACCGGTTCCTGTCGATACCGGCTTCATCGTCTATAACGAGAGGACCTATCCCAATCTCACCGCCCTGTTCCGGACGCTGGACGTGCCGACCGCCGCCTCCAACATGTCCTTTGCCGTTTCTCTCAACAATGGCGATCTTGAATATTCCGGTGGAACCGGTCTTGGCCTGCTGGCACAGAAGAGAAATGCGCTGAGACCACGGTTCTGGGCGATGCTTGCCGACCTCCTGCGGTTTTACCGCAACGCCCCGCGCGACCTGCATTTGATGGGCGACATGTCGCTCGACGACTATCTCTTGCGCAACCGTTATGGTGCGGCGTTCCGCGAGGATCATCTTTACCCCATGGCAGCGGCCATCTGGTCCACGCCGGCCATGGAGGTCGGCCGGTATCCTGCGGCGCATTTCATCAGCTTCTGCCGCAATCACGGCTTGCTGTTGCTGCGCAACCGGCCGGTCTGGCGCACCGTCGTCGGTGGCGCACACGAATATGTAAAACGCATCACGGCATCGTTTGCGGATCGAATTCGTCTCTCGACACCGGTGGCACGCATTCACCGCCAGCCGAACGGCGTCGAGATCATCACCGCAGACGGCGAAGCCGCGCGCTTCGATGACGTGGTGATCGCAACCCACGCGGATCAGGCGCTGGACATGCTGGCGGACGCCTCGCGCGCTGAGCGGCGCATTCTCGGCGCCTTTGCCTATACGCAAAACCGCGCCCTGCTGCACACGGACAAGAGTTTCATGCCGCGCCGTCGCGCCGCCTGGTCAAGCTGGAACTATGTGGCAGACACGCGCCTCGATTCCGCCCAGCCGAGCATCACCTACTGGATGAACAGGCTTCAGCCCCTGGGCGAAACCCCCGACACTTTCGTGACGCTGAACCCGATGCGGGAACCGGAAGCGGGAAAGATCATCGCCGAGGAAACCTATCACCATCCCGTTTTCGACGCCGGCACCGAACAGATGCGTCAGAACCTGTGGGCCTTGCAGGGTTTGCGAAATACCTGGTTCTGCGGTGCCTATTTCGGATCGGGTTTTCACGAGGACGGCCTTCAGGCCGGCCTTGCCGTCGCCGAAGATCTTGGCGGCGTGACGCGGCCATGGACGGTTGCCGACGACAGCAGCCGCATCATTCGCCTGGATTTGGCGACGATTGCGACGGAGACGGAGCTCATGGAGGCGACGGCATGACGCCTCCCCTCGCCTCGGCGCTTTTTCCGGGCCATGTGACCCATGCGCGTTTCAGGCCGAAGCCGCACAAACTCGCCTACCGGATTTATTCGCTGCTTCTCGACCTCGACGAACTTGACCTGCTCGACAGGAAATTGCGGTTTTTCTCCGTCGACCGGTTCAACCTGTTCTCATTCCATCGGAAAGACCGCGGCAACGGAAGCGCGACGGGATTGCGCCAGCAGATCGAGGCGGCGATGACGGCGGCGGGCATGGCGGTGGATGGAGGGCCGATACGTCTGCTCACCATGCCGCGTGTGCTCGGCTGGGCCTTCAATCCGCTCAGCGTGTTCTTCTGCCACGGGCAGGACATGACGCTCAAAGCCATCCTCTGGGAGGTCGACAACACCTTCGGGCAACGCCATTCCTACCTCATTCCGGTGGAAGCCGGCAAAGCGGGCGAAATCGTCCAGCGATGCGACAAGGCCTTTTATGTCTCGCCCTTCATGGACATGGACCTCCATTATGTTTTCCGTGTGGCTCCGCCCGGCGACAGGCTTAAAATCGTCATCGATACTTTCGACGAGGACGGCGTCGTCCTGACGGCCCGGCATCTCGCCCGGCGCGTCGAATTGACGGACGGCGCACTCCTGAAAGCCTTCGTCGCCATCCCTTTCCTGACACTGAAGGTCGTTCTGGGCATTCACTGGGAAGCCCTGAATATCTGGCTGAAGGGCGTGCGGCTGAGAAAACGACCATCGCCGCCTGCCGCACCCGTCTCCTTCGTTCATCCTTCATCGTCGCAAATCGAGGCCAAGATTCATGACCCCGTTTGACAATCTCACCGACCTATCGGCGGAAAATACCTGCCTGCCTCCCCGGGGCAGCCCTGGTGCTTGGCTCATCGGCCGGCTGTTGGGCAACATCGACAGCGGCAGATTGCGCATCATCCTTCCCGCCGGCGGCAGCGTTGAAAAATCCGGCGAAAAGGACGGCAGCGAAGCGATCCTCGTCCTGCATAACTGGCGCGCGATCCGGCGCCTGCTGCTGAACGGCGACATCGGCTTTGCCGAGGGTTTCATCGAAGGCGACTGGAGCACCCCGGACTTGACGGCCCTGATCCGTTTTGCAGCCCAAAATCGCCAGGCATTTGAAGCGTCGATGCGCGGCAGCCTGCCCATGCGCATGCTTAACCGCATGGGACACAGGCTGAACGCCAACACCAGACGCGGCAGCCGCCGCAATATCGAGGCGCATTACGATCTCGGCAACGAGTTCTACCGGCAGTGGCTCGATCCCTCGATGCTTTATTCGTCGGCGATTTTCGACGACGCCACGCCGACGCTGGAGGCGGCGCAAGTGCAGAAACTCGCCCGCATTGCGGAGAAACTGCAATTGAACGACGGTGAAACCGTGTTGGAAATCGGCTGCGGCTGGGGTGCGCTCGCCATCCACCTCGCCACGCAGCACCATGCCGACGTCACCGGCATCACCCTCTCCCCTTCCCAGTTGCACTGGGCGCAAGACGCGGCGGAAAAAGCGGACAGGGCTGGCCGCATCGATCTCAGGCTGCAGGATTACCGCGACGTAGACGGTCAATTCGACCGGATCGTCTCCATCGAAATGTTCGAAGCGGTCGGCGAAGCCTATTGGCCGAGCTATTTCGAAACGTTGAAACGCTGCCTGAAACCTGGCGGCCACGCGGTGCTGCAGATCATCTCCATCGAACAGAACCGCTTCGACACATACCGGCGCAAGCCGGATTTCATCCAGAAATACGTCTTTCCCGGTGGCTTCCTGCCCTGCGATGCCGCGCTCGAAATAGCGGTCGGGACGGCCGGCCTTAAACTCACGGAAACGGAACTTTTCGGCCAGTCCTATGCCCGCACGCTTGCCGAATGGCGCCAGCGTTTCCACGCGCGGTGGCAGACGATCTCGCTGCTCGGTTTCGACGACCGCTTCCGCCGGCTTTGGGATTATTACCTCTGCTATTGCGAGGCGGGTTTTGCCGAAGGGACCATAAATGTCGGCTTCTACACGATAGAACACCAATAGGCGGGGCCAACTTGCGGAGAAAGAGGATGAAAATCAACGGATTGAGAATTGCATCCGCCCTATGTCCGCTGCTGGCCGCATTCAGCGCCACGGCAGCCGACATCGACGGCAACTGGGCGCGCGGCGATGGCAACGCCAAGGTGGTCATCGCTGCGTGCGGCGACAAAATCTGCGCAACCAACACCTGGATCAAACCCGGCACCCCGAAAGAAAAGGCCGGTGACCGCCTGATCATGGACATAAGGCCGGGGGACGGCGGACGTTATTCCGGCACCGCCTTCGACCCGCAACGCGACAAATCTTACAGGATAACGGTGACCATAACCGGCAACAGCATGGTCACGAAAGGCTGCATCGTCGCCGGTCTCCTGTGCAAGGGAGTCAACTGGACCCGGATCGACTAGCGCCCATCGCCGCGTCGTTCCATCCATTTGTTCCATTGTCTTCCGACCGGAAACCGGCCTCGCCTCCCTCTTAATGCCCCGCAAAGGAAACAACGATGAAGACCTATCTCGCCGCCTATTTCCTCACCCTCGTCGCCTTTCTGGTGATCGATTTCATCTGGTTGAGCACGATGGCGTCGCGTCTTTACCGCCCGGCCATAGGCGATCTTCTGGCGGATAATTTCCGGCTTGCTCCGGCGATCGTGTTCTACCTCGTCTACGTGGCCGGATTGACCTTTCTCGCCGTTCGCCCGGCCCTTCTCTCGGGTGAATGGACGACTGCACTGCTTTATGGGGCGGTGGTCGGCTTCATGGCCTACGCCACCTACGACCTGACCAACCAGGCCACCCTGAAAAGCTGGTCGACGACACTGACCGTTGCCGACCTTCTCTGGGGAACTTTCGTTTCCGCGGCAGCGGCTGCAATCGGCTATCTCATCACGGTCCGGCTCGTCGGTCCGCTCGAAAATCCGGCGGGACTGTGATGATGACCGTCCCGATTGCCAGCGGCTTCGATCCGATCACCATATGGCCGGCACGACGCGAACTTCCTCGCATGAGCGCCTTGTTTTCCCGCAGGGAACACCCCTATAAAGGAAAAGCAGCAAGGAACCTTCGAATGCAGGGTACAGAGATCGCAAGCCTAATCAACCGTGTCGGCATGGGTGATCGTTCGGCATTCGTCTCGCTCTATCAGGCCACCAGTCCGAAGCTTTTTGCGATCTGCCTGAAAATCCTGCGTGACAGGACGGAGGCGGAAGAGGCGCTGCAGGAAATCTATATCAAGATCTGGCAACGCGCCCGCACATTTGCCGCAAGTGCCGGCAAACCGGCCACATGGCTTGCAGCCATCGCCCGCAACCATGCGATAGACACGATCCGCGCACGCAAACCGATAAATGACGATATTGGCGAGGCCTACGATCTTGCCGACGAGACCATTCGCGATCCCGAACAGCAGGTCGTGCTTGCGGATGAAGGCCGCAGGATCGACGACTGCATGCGGGAACTCGAGACAGCTCATGCGCAGGCCGTCCGCCGGGCCTATGTCGAGGGTTTGAGCTATCTCGAACTCGCCGATGAATTGCGCGTGCCGCTGAACACGGTCAGAACCTGGTTGCGTCGCAGCCTTCTCAAGCTCAGAGAGTGCATGCAGCGATGACGGCGGGCGAACAAAGCGGCGGCATGCACGGGCGCGACGAAATCCTCGCCGGCGAATATGTGCTGGGCGTCCTGCCGCTCGGGAAACGCCGCGAACTGGAACGGCGCATGCAGGACGACAAGGTCGTCGCACAGCTGGTACAGCGCTGGGAAGCGGAATTTTCCGACTTCAACGCCGATTACGAAGAGCAGCTGCCAAGCGCCGCTGTTCTCGCCCGCATCGAGGAACGCCTGTTCGGCACCAGGAATGTCAATGCCAATGGCAGTCTCTGGAATTCCGCATCCTTCTGGCGTTGGCTATCTGTCGCCACCAGCGCCGCCGCCGTGGCCGCCATTGTTTACGCTGCGTTTCCGGAAAGGTGGCAGGGAGCCGCCCCGCTGGTGGCCGAACTTTCCACGACCGACAGCCAGGTCAATCTCCTTGCCTCCTACGACGCGGAATCGGGTCGAATGCGCATCGTACCCGTGGCAACCGGCAAGACGGACGAAAAATCGCTGGAACTGTGGCTTGTCATGGATGGCGGAAAAACCCGTTCGCTCGGTGTTTTCCAGCCCGGCACCAATGGCGACCTTATCATTCCCGCCGATATGCGCGGCAACATAACCGAAGGCACGACCTTCGCGATCAGCGTCGAACCGTTCGGCGGCTCGCCGACCGGTCAGGCGACCGGTCCCGTCATCGCTGTCGGCACCGCGCGCCGCGGATAGTGCCGGCACCACCGCCGCCCGACACCATGCGCCAAATCGAGGCTGATCGGCTCTTATCCCGTAACGATCACCAGTGACGGCAATTGAAGGATCGCGGCCAACAGCATGTTGCAGCCCGCAACACTATGCTCCGGTTCGACATGCTCCGCCTCGTTGTGACTGAGACCGTCGCGGCACGGCACGAAAATCATCGCCGATGGCGCGACCCGGTTCATGAACAGCGCGTCGTGAAACGCACCCGACAACATCCGCCGCGTCGCGAAGCCGCGCTCCTGCGCGGCGCGGTCGAGGGCCGACAGAATGCCTGCCTCAAAATTCGCGGGCGGCATGTCGAATATCTGCCGGATCGTCGCTTCGCAGCCCTGCGCCGATGCCGCGTCGTGCACAACCGCACGGATTTTTTCCTCCATCTCGTCCAGCCTTTCGGAAGAAGGATGCCGAAGATCGATGGTGAAGGCGGCGGTTTGCGGAATGGCGTTGACGGCGCCGGGCTGCACCGCAATTCGACCGACCGTAAAACGGGCGGCGGGGTCCGATGGCATGATGGCGGCAAAAAGCGACCCCAGCGCGTTCACAGCCGCATGAAACGGATCGCGTCGGTATATGAGCGCCGTCGTTCCCGCGTGCGCGGTCTGTCCGCTCAGCATCACCTCCAGCCAGCGGGTGCCCTGTATGCCCGTGACGATCCCAATCGGCAGTCCTTCCTTTTCAAGAGAGGGACCCTGTTCGATATGAACCTCGAGAAAGGCGAAGACAGGAAAACCGAGATCACGCATGCCTGCCCCGGGCAGGCTTTGCAGGGTCGCGGCAAGCTCACCCGCAAATTCGGCGCCGTCATCCGCAGCCCGCAGGCTCGACCAGCCCGATAGTATGGTGCGGCTTGCAAAGGCCGTCGACCCCATGCAGCCGGGCGCAAACCGGCAGCCTTCCTCATTGGTGAAGGCGACGACCTCCACGGGGCGCTCGGTCTCAATGCCGAAATCCTCCAGCGTCTCGATAACCTCAAAAGCCGCCAGCGTTCCAAGTGCGCCATCGAACCGCCCGCCTGACGGTTGGCTGTCGAGATGGCTGCCGATCAGAAGCGGCGCAAGGCTGTCGTCCCGTCCTTTCCTGCGAATGAAAAGATTGGCGATGGGATCCTGAAACACGGAGAATCCGCGCTCCACGGCAAGTTGCGCCAGCAGCCGCCGGGCCTCGCGATCCAGCCTAGTCAGCGCCTGACGGTTCACGCCTCCCTTTTTGGTAGCGCCGATTGCCGCGAAGCGGTCCAGATTTGCCAGAAGTCTTTCGCCGTTGACTACCAATTGTCCCATTGCCATCTCCTCGTCAGGCATCAAGGCCGGGCCGCGCTGCCGCCACGAAAGAACGCACGCGGGACAGTTCGACCGGGTTCCACCAGACCCCGCCCTCCTTGAGCGAAGAAGCGACGATGACGCCATTGGTGCGTTTGAGGATTTCGACAATATTGCCGTCATGGACACCCGAGCCGACCAGAAGCGGCAGGTGCGTCGCCGCACCAATCTCCTCGATCTCCTCGAGGGTGGCGCTGTTGCCCGTGCGCTGGCCGGTGGCGATGACGGCGTCGGCATCGAAAAATGCGAGATCGCGCGTCAGCTCGTCAATGCTACGGTCGGCGGTGATCGCGTGCGCGCCATGCTTGACGTGGCTGTCGGCAAAGACCTTGACATGTTCGGCCCGCAGCAGCGAACGATAGCGCATCGCTTCGGCCGCGCGGCCTTCCATGAAACCTTCATTGGCCACATAGGCATTGGCCCATTGGTTGACGCGGATGAACTTTGCCCCGCCCGCCATGGCGATGGCGAAGGCGGGAATGGGAGCATTTGCCAGCACGTTGATGCCGACGGGCACGCCGGCGGCACGAACGATGCGGTCTGTCACCACGCTCATGAAGGCCGATGTTTCCGGCCCGATATCGTCGGGCTTGGAGAAAGGGACGTCTCCGTGGTTTTCGACGATCAGTCCGTGCATGCCGCCCTCGACAAGCCGTTCCGCATCACGCATGCAGGCATCATAGATCGCATCCATGCTCGCGCTGCGATAACGCGGCGCGCCGGGAAAGGCGGGGCAATGTATCATGCCGATCAGCGCCTTGCTTCGACCGAAAATTTCCTGAATGGCATTGGCCGCGTTGTCGGATATGGTCTGCATTTCTGTCCCTTTCGAAAGTTCTGCATGCGCGCCTTTGTTATCGGCAATATCGCACTGGATGAAACCTATTCCATTTCCGCGCTGCCGGAAGCGGGGGCGTCGATTTTCGGCGCGCAGGCTTCCCGCAGTCTCGGCGGCAAAGGCTGCAACCAGGCCATCGTCCTTGCACGATGCGGCGTCGAAACCACGCTGGTTGCCGCCATCGGCACGGATGAACGCGCCGTCGCGATACGCACCGCCCTTGCCCGCGAGCGCCTGAGGCCGCAACTCGCCGCGGTCGATGGTCCGAGCGATATTTCCATCATCCTGACCACGCCGGACGGTGAAAACTCCATCATCACCACCCGTTCCGCTGCGTCGGCACTTGGCGAAGCGGCTGCGACCGGTGCGCTGCGCGATGCCGTTGCCGGCGACCTCGCGGTCCTGCAAGGCAATCTTTCGGAAAAGACCACCCTGGCGATCCTTGAGGCTGCAAAATCGAGGGGCATGGTAACGGCCTTCAATCCCTCGCCGCTGCAACCCTGGTTCGCAGGCCTCTGGCCGCTGATCGACGTCGCCTTTCTCAACCGCATCGAAGCGGAAGAGCTTACCGGCGAAAGCGGCACCCGGGCGGGCGCCGTTCTGCTTTCGGCCGGGGTCGGCCGGGTCGTCGTCACCCTTGGCGGCGAAGGCTCGCTGCTGGTGAGCGAGGCCGGCACCCTCACCGTCCCGGCCACGCCCGCGACCATCATCGACACGACGGGTGCCGGTGACTGCTTCACCGGCGTCGCACTCGCCTCCGCATCGTTGCGCGGCGTTCCGGTGGATGAGCGGTCCCTGCGGCACGCTTCGAGAGCCGCCGCCATCACTGTGGGCCGCCGCGGCACCCAGGACGCTTTTCCGAACATCGAGGAACTGGCCTCGATCGTGCGGACCTAGACCGTCCCGTCATGCCTTTTCCGTCAACCAGCCGAGGATGTTCTTCCACAGGCGGCCATATCCGTCCCACTCGCAGAAAGCGGGGGAAAGCCAGTGCGGACCGATATCGGACGTCCATGCGGCGGTGCGGCCGCGTCCGAAACTGCCGGTAACGAGCAGAGGGTGCGCGCCCTGGTCTTCCGGCAGGCGGGCGACAACCTCGACATCGGCGCGGTCGCGGACCTCCACCTCATTCACGCCGAGCAGAAGCGGCCATTCGCCGGAAAGGCCGGCAACCGTCGGATGGTCGGGTTTTAGGATATCCGCGGTCGAACCTTCGGGTATTTCCACCCGGTCATCCCAGGCAAGGCAGGTCACGGGCAGCGTATCTTCCACCGGAGTCCGCCGCCAGCGCGCCTTGCCATCGATCCCCTGGAAGGAAAAATAACCGCCGACCATCAGCAGGCCGCCGCCTTTTTCGACCCAGGCCTTGAGCAGCTTCAGCCGGTTCGGCACGGTTTTGGAATGCAGCCAGACCGCCGGCGGCAACAGAAGCGAATTTGCGCCGATATCCGAAAGAATGATTGCGTCATAGGCGTCGAGCCCCGCCATGTCGAAGGGAAATTTCTCCACCGCATCGTGGGCCGTCATATAGGTCAGCTCATAGTCGCTGCCTTCCAGCGCCTTGACCAGAGGTTCTGCTCCGAGATGAAAGGTGACGCTGCCGAACTGATCGAAACCCTTGTAATGAGTGGCCGAGCTGACCCAGCTTTCACCGACGAGAAGCACTTTTTTTGTCATGATCTTTCCATTTCCATAAGTTCGTCAGGCCTTCGCCTGGAAGACCGAGAGCGGATTATCCCGCATGAGGGTTTGAAGAGTGGCGTCGCCGAGGCCGTGCCGTTTCAGCCGCGGCAGGAAATGCCTGAGAACATAGGCGTAGCCGTTGCCGCCATAACGCGTCAGCATCATTTTCAGGAAGACGTCATGGGAAAGGAGAATACGGTCCAGGTAACCGCGTTCCACCAGCGCGACGATGGAGCGGGCCGCATCCTCGTCGCTCGGGCATTGCACCTGCTGGTCGGCATAGAAAAAATCCATGCCGATCATGTCGTATTCGATGAAGGCGCCGCGGCCGGCAAGTTCACCCTGATAGGCCAGATCGTCATGCGAAGGGTTCATGTGGCAAAGAACGGTATGGCGCAGATCCGCCCCCTCCCCGGCGACGATATCGAGGACCCTGTGCCCCAGCCGCAGCCATCCCGGCAGATGCACCATCAGGGGCAGGCCGGTGCGCACCTGCGCCCGCGCCGCGCCGCGCAGGGATTTCTCCTCTTCCGCTGTGAAATCGGCGGAAACGCCGATTTCACCGATCAGACCGATCCTGACGTCGGTGCCGTCGACGCCCTCAAGCGCCTCACGCACGATCTCGTTCGCAATGGCGTCGACGCTGAGGCCCGCCACCTTCCGGGGGTGGGATGAGGCAAGGTAATAGCCTGCTCCCATGACGATGTTGAGCCCGGTCGCCTCCGATATCCTTTTCAGGGCAGACGGGTTCCGGCCGATGCCCTGGCAGGTGGGCTCCACGACCGTGTGCCCGCCGGCGGCGGCGAAATCCTTCAACTCCGCGATCGCCAGCGGCTCGTCATCCAGGGTAATATTGTGCCTGTTGACGAAGGGATCCTGCCGCAACTCCCCAAGGATTTCTATGCAGACGAACCCATCCGCCAGATATTGCCGCTCCGGCGTCTTCGGCGCATGCCACCAGCACCGGCAATCATTGAGAATATGCTCGTGCATCAGCGTCACACCTAGCCGTTCTGCCGCGATCGGGCCGCGCACGGTCATGACCCTGCCGGAACGGACATGTCCTTCGGACAATTCTGAGGCCATGGCATCACCCCTTTCTTTTTCCGCCGAAGCGGAAATTGGTGGTGAAGATGCGTGTGTTGAGCCAGATGGCCGCAAGGATGATCGCGCCGGTGACGATCTGGGTGAAGAACGGCGAGATATGCATCAGGATGAGACCATTGCCGATCACCGCGATCGTCATGGTGCCGAGCACGGTGCCGAGAATGGTGCCGCGGCCGCCCATCAGCGACGTGCCGCCGAGAACCACCGCCGCCACCACCTGCAATTCGAAACCCACAGCCGCGTTGGAGGAACCGGAGCCGAGCCGGGCGGCGATGAGGAGACCGGCGATGGCGGATGCCACCCCGGCGCCCAGATAGACCGAAGCAAGTATCCACTTCGCCGGCATGCCGACGCGCCGCGCCGCCTCGAGATTGGAGCCGACGGCCACCACACGGCGTCCATAACGCGTGCTGGAAAGGATGATATAAGCAATCGCCGTCACGAATATTCCGATCAGTGCCGGAACCGGCACGCCCAGAAGATCGCCGCGGCCGAGATAGAAGAAGCCCGGCGCGTCAGGTATCGGTATGGAGTAACCCTGGGTGATATAGAGCGCCACGCCGCGCAGGATGGAAAGCCCGGCCAGTGTGACGATGAACGCCGGAATGCCCTGATAGGCGATGAACCAGCCCTGCAGCAGGCCGAGCACCCCGCCCAATATCAGCATGGCCACCAGAACCAGGGGCCAGGCGTAACCCGCCGCCAGCAGAATGGCGCCGACGGCGTTGATCAGCGCCACCATGGAGCCGACCGAAAGATCGATGCCGCCGGTGATGATAACCAGCGTCATGGCAATCGAGACGATCAGGATCGGCGCGGCCTGGCGAATGACGTTCAAGAGATTGCCAGCCGTCAGAAACGTATCCGTCGTGGCGGAGAAAAACACCAGGCACAGGGCAAAAAATGCCGCGATAGACAGGACCTGCGCGTTTTCAGCGATAAAATCCGACAGCGGTGAGCCCTTGGCGCGTTCGGTATAGACGGTCAATGGCGTTGCCCTCCCACGATCAGCCGGACGAGGTCTTCGAGGCTGGTTTCGTTGATCTGCCGCTCGGCCACCTTGGTGCCCTCATACATGACCGCGATGCGGTCGCAGACACGGAACAGATCCTGAAGCCGATGGGTGATGAGAATGACGGAAACACCCTTCGCCTTGACACGGTTGATAAGAGACAGCACCGCCTCCACCTCCGCCACGGCAAGCGCCGAGGTGGGCTCATCCATGATCAGGACCTTTGGATTGAAGGAGGCTGCCCGCGCAATGGCAATGGCCTGGCGCTGGCCGCCGGAGAGCTTTTCCACCTTGGCGGTCAGGCGCGGAATGCGGATTTCCAGCGCATCCAGCATCTTGCGGGCCTCCGACAGCATGGTCTGCCGGTCGAGAAACGGTCCCCTGGTGATTTCGCGGCCGAGGAAGAGGTTGCCCACCACATCGATATGGTCGCACAGGCTCAGGTCCTGGAAGACCATTTCGATATTGCGGTTGCGGGCGTCGGCAGGGCCGGAAAGGCGAATGGTTTCGCCTTCCATCGTGATCGTGCCTTCGTCGGGAAGGTAGGTGCCGGAGATCACCTTGGTCAGGGTCGATTTGCCCGCGGCGTTGTCACCGACGAGACCGAGGCATTCTCCGGGAAAAATGTCGAGATCGACGCCGCGAAGCGCCTGATGCGAACCGAAGGTCTTGCGGATATTGCGCAGGGAAATGCGCGCTTCGCGACCGGGCTGCCGGGAGAGACTATCTCCCCCGGCCCCGTCGACAGCGCCTGGATGCTGTCCGGCGGCAATCATTTGAAAACCGCGCGGTAGGGTTCGACATTGGCCTTGGTAACGATCGTCACCGGCACGGCAATGGTCTTTTCGACCGTACCGCCATCCGCAAGCGTTTTCAGCGCCTTGACGGCGGCGGCACCCATGGCCGCAGGATCCTGCTGGATGACGCCCGCGACATAACCCGCATCGATGCCGGCGATGGCCTGCTTGGTCAGATCCCAGCCGAAAACCTTGATGTCCTTCTGCTTGCTCTGGCTTTCGACAGCGGCGACGGCGCCCAGAAGCGCCGGCTCGCCGGTGGCATAGATCGCCGTCATGTCCGGATTGCCGGTAATCAGGTTCTCGGCGGCGGAAAGCGCGGTGTCCTGCACATTCTGGCCATCGACGACGCCGGCCGCGGTGATGCCGGACTTGTCCTTGATGGTGTCTTCGAAACCCTTCTGGCGGATGTTCTGGATGAAGGAATTCAAAGCGCCGACCACGCCGATCTTCGCTTTGCCGCCCATGTCAGACATCACATAGTCGAGGAAAAATTTCCCCATATCGGCGCCCGCCTTGCCGTTATCCACGCCGATCTGCGCCTTTTGCGGGCCTTCGGGCAGGATGGCGTCGATGGCGACGACCGGGATATTGGCGGCGGCCGCCTGTTTCACGGCCGGCATGATGCCGTTGACATCGATGGCGACGACGGCGATGCCGTCAACCTTCTGCTGGATATAGGTTTCGATTGCGCTGTTCTGGGCCGCCGGATCGTTATTGGCGTTAAAGATCACCAGCTTGACGCCCGCTTCCTTCGCAGCCTTTTCCGCGCCTTCGTTCATCTGGTTGAAAAACAGGGCCTGCTGGTTGATCTGCACCAGGGCGATGGTCTTTTCGGCGGCATTGGCAAGGCCAGCAGACAAAGTTGCGCCCGCAATGACCGTCGCAGCGAGAGCTGCGGAAACATATCGACGTTTGAAACTCATCATTCTCGTTCTTCCTCTGTTGGTTTTCGTTGCGTTTTATAAGGCCGCCGGCGGTGCAACGGATTCCCGCACGACGATTTCGACGGGCAGCAGTTCCTCCGACAGCAGCGGAGAGTCCTGATCCCAATTGGTTTCCAGAAGCAGCGACAAGGCGCGTTGGCCGATGGCGCTGACGGGCTGGCGAATGGCGGTCAGCGGCGGCGCGAAAAGATGCAGCGGTCCGACATCGTCGAACCCGATCATCGACACATCCTGCGGAATGCGCACGCCTTCGGCGCGCAGGACTTCGATAAACCCGATGGCGATTTCATCCGAGCTTGCGAATATCGCTGTCGCCGGACGCCCCTCCTCCAGGAAACGGCGGGCGGCGGCCCGGCCGAATTCGACCGTATATGCGCCGCAATATCTGGAAATCGACAGCTCTGCCGGCGCCACCCGCTCGCAAAGCGCGGATTTGAAGCCGCTGAAACGGCGTTCGGTACTGATCATGTCCTCTGGACCGCCGACATAAAGCACCCGGCTGTGTCCATACTGCGCCAGATGCGCACCCGCCAGACGACCGCCCTGCTCGTTGTCGCAGAAGAGCTTCGGAACGATTGCGCCGGGCACATCCTCATCCACCACCACGACCTTGCCGGTGGTGTTGATGAGTTCCGCCAATTCATCCGTATTGGGATGGTTGGTGATAAAGACGAGGCCATCGACATGGTTGCGGGCCAGCAGTCGCAGATATGACAATTCGCGACCCGTGCGGTTCAGCGTGGCGAACAGCGATACGGCAAGACCGCGCCGATCGGCCTCCTCTTCCACGGCCGCGACGAGCATGCCGAAAAACGGATTGCCGATATCGGGAACCACCAGGCCGATCGTATCCGAGCGCCCACGGCTCAAACGCCGGGCATGGGGGTTGGGGACATAATTGAGGTCGCGAATAGCGGCCTCGATACGCGTTTTCGTCTCCGCCGGCAGCTCCAGCGTGCCGTTCAGCAGTCGCGATATCGTCGCAACGGAAACGCCCGCCGCACGGGCAACGTCCTTCAGGCTGGTCGCAGGGTTTCGCGCCATCTTATTCCCATTTCCTGTTCCGCTCTTCGGGTCTTTTTTCGACCTCTCATCGGCTTGTAAATCGCTTTACTAAACCGGTTTACAAAGAAATCCAAAAGCCGGACGGAGTCAATACGGTTTCGTCGCTTCCATGAAAATTGCCCAAGGGCCAAGGTGTCGCCCGCTTGCCGCACAGCGCGGCGCAGCAGCGGACGTGACCGGATATCATCCGCGAAAATCGAAATGCTGCGAACCTTGCCCCACCCGCCGTCAGCCGAACCGGGGAATGATCGACAGGGCTGTGACACCTGCGATGCGGCGCTCAGGGTTCCGCTGCGGCAGATGGCTTCCCCAAGACGAAGCATGGAACAAGATCGCCCCGGCGCCGAACGCCGGGGCGGTTTCTAAAAAGCGGTCCGGAAGACGAAGTCTCGAGGTTCCGATGATTGCGGAGCGGGATTTGGACCCGCCCCGAAGCCCAGGGATTTTGCAGAGAGCGGGGCGCGGTTCACCGGACAGTTTCCAACCGCCTCGCCTTCGGGCATCCCGATCAGTCGGCATGCCGGCTGAGCGACGTATCCATCCGGTGCGGACGAAAACGCCGGCCGTTCAACCAAACAGCGCCAGACTGCTCTTCACCGTGACCCACACGCCCCAGAGCAGCGGAATGCCGACCGCAGCCCAGGCAAGCGCCGCCTTGGCTTCCAGCCCGCCGCGTCCGATGCCGAAGGAGCCTGTCGGGCCGGCATTGGCCGCCGCGGTCTTCGCCTGAAGCGCCGCGACCTCCGCATCCGACATGAACCACTTGTCCGAGAGAGGCCGCACCAGCGCATTGGCCACGAGGCCGATGGCCAGCATGCCCGCCAATATATACATGGTGCTGGTATAGAGCGCCGGTCCGGGCGCGACGCCGGCCGCGATCTGCGCCTCGCGGATATAGTTGACCACCACCGGGCCGGCGATGCCCGCCGTCGCCCACGCCGTCAGCAGGCGGCCATGGATCGCGCCTACGAACTGCGTGCCGAAAATATCGGCGAGATAGGCGGGAATGGTGGCGAAGCCGCCGCCATACATGGACAGGATAACGCCGAAGGCGAGCACGAACAGCGCCTTGGAGCCCATGGTCGCAAGCGTCGGCGCCAGTGCGTAAAGAATGATGCCGAGAATGAAGAAGCAGAAATAAGTGTTCTTGCGGCCGATCTTGTCGGACATCGACGCCCAGAAGAAGCGGCCGCCGATATTGAACAGGGACAGCAGACCGGTGAAGCCGGCCGCTATCGCCGCGATCTGCGCCTTCTGCCCGGCATCGAGATCCGCAAAACCCACGCCGGGCAAGCCGATCAGCGAGCCCGCGAAGATCTCCTGCAGCATGGGCGAGGCCATGCCGATGACGCCGATGCCGGCCGACACGTTGAGGCAAAGCACCGCCCAGATCAGCCAGAATTGCGGCGTCTTGTGCGCATCGCGCAGATGCACGTGGCGATGGGTTATCATCGCGCTCTTGGCGGCGGGCGCTGTCCAGCCCTCGGGACGCCAGCCCGCAGGCGGAATGCGGTAACCGAAGGCGCCCGCCATCATGAAGACGAAATAGATCAGGGCCATGACGACGAAGGTCTGCCAGACGCCGACGGAGGCCTCGGTCTTAAAGGTATTCATCAGCAGGTTGGCGAGCGGCGCGCCGATCATCGCACCGCCGCCGAAGCCCATGATGGCCATGCCCGTCGCCATGCCGCGGCGGTCCGGGAACCATTTGATCAGCGTCGATACGGGCGAGATATAACCAAGGCCGAGACCTATGCCGCCGATGACACCCGCGCCGAGCCACATCAGCCAGAGCTGGTGCGTCATGACACCGAGCGCCGCAACGAGAATGCCGCCGCACCAGCAGCAGGCGGAGACGAAACCGGCCTTGCGCGGCCCCACCCGTTCCAGCCAGCCGCCCCAGATCGCCGCCGAGCAGCCCAGGAGAACGAAGAAGAGCGTATAGATCCAGCCGAGATCGGCCACGCGCCAGTTGCACTGCGTGGTGAAGAGCGCACCCACAAGGGTAAGGCTGGAGCAACTGGGGTCCGTCGCCGGCAGCGCTTTCGACAGCGGCAACCAGAAAACGCTGAAGCCATAGGCCATACCGATGCATAAATGAATTGCCAGAGCCGCCGGCGGCACCAGCCAGCGATTAAAACCCGGTTTTGCTATGATCCTTTCGCGGTCCAGAAGCCCGGCCTGGGCCGCCTCTCCCGCTGTCGCACCTGCTACTGCCATCGACATTTCCTCCCTCGTGGATGTCTGGACGTGACGTTCACCCCCGCCGGGCGAACACCATTGCCACCGCACGTCCCCCGTGCGGCAAAACGTTTTTCCGGCCCCGCCGTTCAGGCCCCGCCGGTCTCCGGCACGCTCGGTTCGGACAGGGATTCGCCGGCGATCGGCCCCTTTCCGCCCGGCGCGCCCTTGCTGTCTTCGCCAAGCCCAACCGCATCTGCGGCCGGCGCGCCCGGCCGCCTGATCTGTGCAGACGCCGCCAAAACGAGCGGCAGAAAATCGCCGGCACCGGCATCCACGATCTCGAAAAACCGGCGGCGCATACGCGGCTCCCAGAATTTATTGATGTGGGTGGCGACACCGTCAATGCGGACATCCTCCGGTTGAGACAGGAAAAAAATCGCGATCTGGTTCGCCATTCTCACCAGTTTTTCGTCGGTGTGATTAAGCAACATGCTGTTCCCCGCGCCGCCTGCCGATCGGCGTCCATGTTTCAAATGACCGGGGCATCCCCGGCCCCGATTATTCGGCTGCTTCCAGCTTTCCTGCGATCCGCCGCGACCGGCGGCCGAGCGCGTCATATTCCTCCTGCCATTCCGTCGGCCCGTTGGAAGGTGATATCTGCACGGCGGTCACCTTGTATTCGGGACAGTTGGTTGCCCAGTCGGAGAAGTCGGTGGTGATGACATTCGCCTGCGTGCCGGGATGGTGGAAGGTCGTATAGACCACGCCCGGCGCCACGCGGTCGGTGATCAGCGCCCTCAGCGTCGTGTCTCCGGAGCGGCTGGCGAGCTTCACCCAGTCACCATCCTTGACGCCGCGCTGTTCGGCATCATGCGGGTGGATTTCCAGCCGATCCTCCTCATGCCAGACGACGTTTTCCGTGCGCCTCGTCTGCGCGCCCACATTGTATTGCGACAGGATGCGGCCGGTGGTGAGCAGCAGCGGGAAGCGCGGGCCGGTGCGTTCATCCGTCGCCACATATTCGGTGCGGATGAACTTGCCCTTGCCGCGCACGAAACCGTCGACATGCATGATCGGCGACCCTTGCGGAAACTTCTCGTTGCAGGGCCACTGCACCGAACCGTTCCGCTCGAGATAATCATAGGAAACGCTGGCGAAACTCGGTGTCGTCGCCGCAATTTCATCCATGATTTCCGACGGATGTGCATAGTTCCATGAAAGCCCCATGGCCTGCGCCAGCTTCTGTGTCACCTCCCAGTCGGCAAAACCGTTCTTCGGCGACATGACCCGGCGCACGCGGTTGATGCGGCGCTCGGCATTGGTAAAGGTGCCGTCTTTTTCGAGGAAGGTGGAACCGGGCAAAAAGACATGCGCATAATTCGCCGTCTCGTTCAGGAAGAGGTCGTGCACCACGACACATTCCATGGCGGCAAGACCGGCGGACACGTGCTTCGTGTCCGGATCGGACTGGAGAATATCCTCGCCCTGAATGTAGATGCCCTTGAAGCTGCCATCCACGGCAGCGTCGAGCATGTTGGGGATACGCAGCCCCGGCTCGTTGTTGAGCTTCACGCCCCAGAGTTTCTCGAAGATGTCGCGCGTGGCGTCATCGGAAATATGCCGGTAACCCGGAAGCTCATGCGGGAACGAGCCCATGTCGCAGGAGCCCTGAACGTTGTTCTGCCCGCGCAGCGGATTGACGCCCACGCCGGGGCGGCCAATATTGCCGGTCGCCATGGCCAGATTGGCAATCGCCATGACCGTGGTCGACCCCTGGCTGTGTTCGGTCACGCCAAGGCCGTAATAGATCGCACCATTGCCGCCCCGGGCATAAAGGCGTGCGGCCCCGCGCAGTTCTTCCGCCGGAACACCGGTGAAACTTTCGGTTTCTTCCGGGCTGTGCTGAGGTTCGGCAACGAAAGCGGCCCAATCCTCGAATTCCGACCAGTCGCAACGCTCGCGGATGAAGGCCTCGTTGAACAGGCCTTCGGTGACGATCACATGTGCAAGCGCCGTCAGCACCGCCACGTTGGTGCCGGGCTTCAGCGGCAGGTGGAAGGATGCCTCCACATGCGGGCCGCGCACGAGATCGATACGGCGTGGATCGATGACGATCAGTTTTGCGCCCTGCCGCAGCCGCTTTTTCAGCCGGGAACCGAAGACCGGGTGCCCATCCGTCGGATTGGCGCCGATAACGACGACGACGTCGGAATACTCCACGCTGTCGAAATTCTGCGTTCCCGCCGAGGTGCCGAAAGCCTGACCGAGACCATAGCCCGTGGGCGAGTGGCAGACGCGGGCACAGGTATCGACATTGTTGTTGCCGAAACCGGCACGGATGAGTTTCTGGACGAGGAAGGTTTCCTCATTCGTGCAGCGGGACGAGGTTATGCCGCCGATGGCTTCCCGGCCATATTGGCCCTGGATGCGGTGAAACTCCGACGCGACATGGGAGAAGGCCTCCTCCCAGCTGACTTCCCGCCAGGGATCACTGATCTTTTCGCGGATCATCGGGTTGAGGATACGGTCCCTGTGGGTCGCATAACCATAGGCGAAACGGCCCTTGACGCAGGAGTGCCCGCGATTGGCCTGCCCGTCCTTCCACGGCACCATGCGCACCAGCTCTTCGCCGCGCATTTCCGCCTTGAAGGAACAGCCGACACCACAATAGGCGCAGGTCGTGACCAGCGAATGTTCCGGCTGGCCGATCTCGATCACCGATTTTTCCGTCAGTGTCGCGGTGGGACAGGCCTGCACGCAGGCGCCGCAGGAAACGCAGTCGGAATCAAGGAAGGCCTCATGCGCGCCGGGTGACACGCGGCTTTCAAAACCACGCCCTTCGATCGTCAGTGCGAAAGTGCCCTGCACTTCCTCGCAGGCGCGCACGCAACGCGAGCAGACAATACATTTGGAAGGATCATAGGTGAAATAGGGATTGCTTTCGTCCTTCGGCATCCAGCGGGCATTGAGATCGCCATCACCGGTGCGTGCCTTGACGTGGTTGTCACCTTCATAACCGTAGCGCACATCGCGCAGGCCCACGGCACCCGCCATGTCCTGCAATTCGCAATCGCCGTTAGCGGCGCAGGTCAGACAGTCGAGCGGGTGGTCGGAGATATAAAGCTCCATCACACCCTTGCGGATCTGCTTCAGCCGCTCCGTCTGCGTATGCACGACAAGACCGGGAGCAACAGGCGTGGTGCAGGAGGCGGGAGTGCCGTTGCGGCCTTCCACCTCGATAAGACAGAGCCGGCAGGAGCCGAAAGCATCCACCATATCGGTGGCGCAGAGTTTCGGCACGTCGATACCCGCTTCGCGTGACGCGCGCATGATCGACGTTCCCGCCGGTACGGTGATCTGCCGGCCGTCGATGGTGAGCGTCACCATGTCCGTTGCGCGGGATTTCGGGGTTCCGTAGTCGAATTCAGAAACAAGGGCCATGGTCTTACTCCGCCGCTTCAACACGTGGGATGGGGGCAAAATCATCAGGGAAATGCCGGAGCGCGCTCATGACGGGATAGGGCGTGAAGCCGCCAAGCGCACAAAGCGAACCGAACTTCATGGTCTCGCAGAGGTCAGCGAGGAGCGCCGTATTTTTCTCCCGCTCGATGCCGAGCGCGATCCTGTCAACCGTCTCGACGCCGCGCGTGGAGCCGATGCGACAGGGCGTGCACTTGCCGCAGCTTTCGACGGCGCAGAATTCCAGCGCGAACCGGGCCTGATGCAACATATCGGCGGTATCATCGAAAACCACGATTCCGGCATGTCCGATAAGGCCGCCAGCCGCCGTAAAGGCTTCATAGTCGAAGATCGTGTCGAACAGCGAAACCGGGAAATAAGCGCCGAGCGGACCGCCCACCTGAACCGCCTTGACGGGACGGCCGGTGATCGTGCCGCCACCGATATCGTTGACCAGCTGCCCGAGCGGCAGGCCGAAGGCGGTCTCGTAAAGCCCGCCATGCCGGATGTTTCCGGCAAGCTGGATGGGGATCGTGCCATGCGAACGGCCGACGCCGAAATCGCGGTAAAAGGCGGCACCCAGATCCATGATGACCGGAATGGAGGCCAGCGAAATCACATTGTTGACGACGGTGGGTTTTCCGAACAGGCCCTGCAGGGCAGGTAGCGGCGGCTTGGCGCGCACGGTGCCGCGCTTGCCTTCCAGACTGTTGAGAAGCGATGTTTCCTCGCCGCAGACATAGGCGCCGGCACCCATGCGCACTTCGAGATCGAAGGCCCGCCCGGAACCGAGGACGGAGGCGCCGATGATGCCTTCGCGGCGGGCGATCTCGATCGCCTGCTCCATGACCTTGATGGCGAAAGGATATTCCGAACGCGTATAGATGAAACCTTTCGTCGCGCCGACGGCGAGGCCGGCAATCGCCATGCCTTCGATCAGCACGAAGGGATCGCCTTCCATGATCATGCGGTCGGCGAAGGTGCCGCTATCGCCCTCGTCCGCATTGCAGACGATATATTTCTGGTCGGCCACCGCATCGGCAACGGTCTTCCATTTGATGCCCGTGGGGAAACCTGCGCCGCCGCGTCCGCGCAGGCCGCTTTCGGTCACCTGTGCAACGATGTCGAGCGGTGCCATGGCGACGGCTTTTTCGAGGCCTTTCATGCCCTGATAGGCGCGGTAATCCTCCAGCGACAATGGATCGGTAACGCCGCAGCGCGCAAATGTCAGACGCGTCTGGCTTTTCAGGAACGGGATGTCCTTGGTCGGCCCGAGACAGAGACGATGCTCGCCGCCAGTCAGAAAATCCGCATCGAAAAGCGAGGCGACGTCGCCGGCGTTCACCGGCCCGTAGGCGATGCGGCCATGGTCGGTGCGCACCTCGACCAGCACTTCCAGCCAGAGCATGCCGCGCGAACCGTTGCGGACAATATGCACATCAAGATTGCGGCTGGCCGCCTCCCGGGCAATGGCTTCTGCCACGCGGTTTGCGCCAACGGCAAGTGCGGCGGAATCGCCGGGAACAAAAACGGTGACACTCATCGGCGCGCCTCCGTCAGAATGTCGCCAAGACAGTCCTCATCAAGGCGGGCGTGGACTTCGCCGTCCAGCATCAGGGCCGGCGCCTGCGCACAAAGCCCGAGACAGAAAACCGGTTCCAGCGTGACGGAGCCGTCAGCGGCGGTTTCGTGCCAGTCAAGGCCGAGGCGGGACTTGATGGTATCCGCCAGAGGCTCGCCACCCATCGACTGGCAAGCCTCGGCGCGACAGAGCTTCAAGACATGCCGGCCGGAAGGATGATCACGAAAATCGGGATAGAAGGTTACGACGCCATGCACCTCCGCCCGCGACACGTTCAGTGCGGAGGCGATGATCTGCTTGGCGCTTTCAGGAATATAGCCGAATTCTTCCTGAACCGCGTGCAAAATGGGCAGCATTGGCCCTTCGAGGTGAAGAAAGTCGTCAATGACCGCGGAAACACGGGCCGCCTCATCTGCGGCAACCGCCTGGATATTCATAAGCCAGTCCTCCCAAACCGACAGGGGCAAGGATGGCGGGCGGGACATTTTCAGCCCTTTCGCAGCCCCTGCATTGGCGGCAAGAATGGCGAGAGCGGCAGGATCAGGTCAATAAGGTGTTTCCGTCGCTCGATAGGAATTTCCTATCAAAAGCCAGCTCCGAAGCGCGCTGCCGCGCCTCGTGAAGAAGCGCTGAAACCAGCGGCGTATGCGGTTCGCGGTAAGTCGCAATCAACCCCACGAGATGCTCGGCATCGGGCTCGATGATCGGGATCATTTTTATCTGTTTTGGAAAACCGAATGATTCCGCTATGTTACGCGGCATTATTGAAGCCCATTGTCCGGTTCGAATATGGGAAAAAAGCACGATCATGGAATTGGATTCGAGTGTTGGCTTCACCTCCACACCCGCTTCCGCCATGTGTTTGTTGATGATACGGCGGTTCTGCATGTCCGAAGTCAATAGGCATAGCCTAAGACCGGCAACCTGCCTCCAGGTAACGCTTTCCTGATCGGCCAAAGGTGTTCCGGCCGCTGCGATCAGGTGATATCGCTCCGAATAAAGCGGCACCGTCGTCACCCGCCCCAGCGGCTCATTGTCGAGATAGGTGATTCCCGCGTCGATCTCGAGATTTTCTATCTGCCCCAGCACCTGAAGCGAGGTGCGTGACGTTACCGAAAATGTCACGGCGGGATGGCGGGCCTGAAACGGTTCCGTCAATCGCGGTACCATGGCAAGCGCGGTGGGAATGACCGCAAGGCGGATATGGCCGGCCAGACCCTTGCGGGCGGCGCGCATTTCCTCACGCATGGTGCGCGTATCGGCAACGATGCGGCGCGCCCATTCCAGCACACGCTGGCCCTCCGGCGTCAGCCCCTGATAACGGGCGGCGCGCACCACCAGAACGACACCCAGCTGATCCTCCAGTTGCCGGATCGCCGCCGAGAGGCTGGGCTGCGAAATGCCGCATTCCTCCGCGGCCCGCCCAAAATGCTCCGCGCGCGCCAATGCGATGAAAAATTCCAGCTTGTCGATCATGCGTCCTCCCCGCAGCGCGCGACCCTTGCGAAGGCGGCGCGCGGGAGAACACTAAAGCGAGGAGCGCAAGCCCGCAAATGGCTGCGGCCGTTTTCCCAGAAATCAGGCTTAGGCGACGAGTTCTATTCCCTTGATACGCGGATAATCATAGGCATTGACCTTCGAAGTGCTGTAACCAGCCCCCACCAGCGCCTCAGCCAGTTTCACCGCCGCCGTAACCCCATCGATAACAGGCACGCCGGTTGCCTCGCGCAGCCTGTCGCACAAAGCCGACATGCCGGCGCATCCAAGGATGATCGCTTCCGCCGCATCCTCCTTCTTGGCCGCTTCGATCTCGCGGATCAGCATCAGTTCGGCGGCGACAGGGTCTTCTTCGAGACCAAGCACCGGCAGATTGATGGCGCGAACCCTGCGGCAATGCCGCTCCGCCCCATAGTTGCCGACAAGGTCCTCGATGATGGGGATCGAACGCGGCAGGGTGGTGATGATGGAAAATCGGCGGCTGATCGTCATCGCCACCTGCACGGCGGCCTGGCAGATGCCGATGACCGGCCCGCGCGCCACTTCTCGGGCAGCATGCAGTCCAGGATCGTCAAAGCAGGCGATGACATAGGCGTTGACGCCCAGCTGTTCACCCTTGCGGATTTCCTGCAGCAGGCCCGGAACGGCCAGCGCCTCATCCGCTCCACCTTCGATACTGACGGGCGTATCGAGGGGATTTGCAGCGGAAATTTTCGTATCCATGTGTTTGACGCGCAAGGCACTGTCGAGCGCCTGCGCCGTCATCGAGGCCGTAGAGTTCGGGTTGATCAGGCGAATATGCATCGGGGTAAGCCTTTCAGGACCTTCACGCGCCATCTGGCTTGATGAAGTCGGTAATCGCTGGCGCCTTTAGGACGAACTGGCGGTCCGAAGTAATGTAATTGTCGGCGTGAAGACGTGCGATCGGCTGGTAGCGGTCCGGATCGACATAACGCCCCTCTTCATCGAGGCAATCCTTGTGCACATGCATATGCACGACCTCACCCAGAACCAGCGTGCGGCGCGGATAATCGATCAGACGCTCCACCCGGCACTCAAAGGCGCAGGGTGATTCCGCCGCAAAGCTCGCATCGATCTTGTTGCAGGGGGTCGCGGTCAGCCGCGCCATGGAAAGTTCGTCCACCTCGCTGTCAAAGCCGAGGCCGCAGACGAGCATCTGTTCCGACAGGGCCATATCCACCATGTTGATGACGAATTCGCCGGTGCGGCGAATATTGACCATCGTGTCCTTCTCCTCGCCCGTCACCCGCGGCTGGATACCGAGGACGACGATCGGCGGATCATGGGAGAAAACGTTGAAAAAGCTCATCGGCGCCGCATTGTTGTGGCCGGCAGCCGAACGCGTCGTGACGAGCGCAATCGGCCGGGGACCGATAAAATTCGTCAGCAGACGGTAACGGCTCTGCGGCTCGAGCGTGGTGAAGTCGAATTCCATGACAACTGCCCTGTTTATAGTACACAATATTATTTCAGATTGTTGACAATTTTGCAACCAAAACTCTGTTGAAACGGTTGACTTTTTCCACCGCATCACGCTTCTCTACCCACAATGGAGAGCGAAACCGATGACCGAACAGAACGGCCAGTCCACGCAGCAAATTGTCGAGAAAGTCTGGCTGTCGATCGCTGAACGACGGCTTCGCCCGGGCGTGCAGCTGAAGGAAGAACAGCTCGCCACGATTTTCGGTGTCAGCCGCGCGCGCATCCGCCAGGCGCTTTCCGTGCTGGAGCGCGACGGTCTCGTCACCATCGTTCCCAATCGCGGCGCCTTCGTTTCCAAACCCTCGGTCGAAGAGGCGAGAGACGTGTTCTTCGTTCGCCGTACCGTGGAACAATGTGTTGTTGAGCGGCTTTGCAAATCCACCACCAAGGCCGCTCTGAAGCGGCTTCGCGACCATGTCGAAAAAGAGCGTGTGGCCAACGCTCACAACATCACCACCGACATCATCAAGCTTTCCGGCGGCTTCCACCTGCTGCTTGCGGAAACGGTCGGTTCCGATTTCCTGTTCACCACCATGCGCGACCTCATTTCGCGTTCCTCCCTCATCACTGCCGTTTACCGCAACACGGACCGCTTTAACTGCGGGCCCGACGAACATGCGGAAATTGTCGACGCGATCGCCAATAACGATCCGGCGAGGGCCACGCATCTGATGACCCATCACCTCGAACATGTGGAAGCGGAACTCGACCTCAGCGAAATCCGCGACCTTTCCCATGATCTGCGGGCGGCACTCGCCTGACCTTGCGGCTCAGGCGCGCTCCCGGTCCTGCGTCAACACCTCTTCATCCTCCACCAGATGACATGCAACGCGTGTGCCGCCGGCAAGCGTGCGCACCTGCGGCACTTCCGCCGAACAGCGCGCCGTTGCAAGCGGGCAGCGCGGATGGAAGGTGCAGCCCGAGGGCGGCCTGAGCGGGCTTGGGACTTCGCCTGCCACCAGTTCCCGGTCGCGGCGCGGGGCCTCGATATTGGGAATGGTCTGCAGCAGAAGCTGCGTATAGGGGTGACGCGGGCGGGCGAACAGCTCCTCCGTATCGCCCTCCTCCACGATGCGACCGAGATACATCACAGCGATACGGTCCGACATGTGGCGAACCACGCTCATATCGTGGCTGATGAACAGATAAGTCAGCCCCAGCTCGTCCTGCAGCCGCCGCATCAGGTTCAGCACCTGCGCCTGCACCGATACATCAAGCGCGGATGTCGGTTCGTCACAGACCAGAAACTCCGGCTCGCTTGCCAGGGCGCGGGCAATCGAAATACGCTGGCGCTGGCCGCCGGAAAATTCATGCGGGAATTTCTCGCCGTCGGAGGCAGAGAGGCCGACCGTTCGCAGCAGTTCCTCCACCCGCTCCATTGTCTCTGCACGGGTGGCGCGCAGTTTCAGCTCGCGGATCGGCTCTGCGATGATGTTCTTCACCCGCCAGCGCGGATTGAGCGAGGCATAGGGATCCTGAAAGATCATCTGCGCCGATAGCGGTGTATCCTTCCGCCCTTTGGCAAAGCGAAAGTCACCGGCGCTTGGGCGGAACAGCCCTGTCACCAGCCGCGCGACGGTGGACTTGCCGCAGCCGCTTTCGCCGACAATGCTGAGACAGCCACCGGCTGGCACCGTAAAATCGATGTCGTTGACGGCCTGCACGAACTGACGGGGCTTGCGCTCGATGACGCGGTTGAGCCACGGGGCGGAAACATCGAAGGTCTTGGTCAGACCCTTCACCGTCAGTGCGGGTGTTTTTGTCACCGAGGTTTTCATGCGGTTCCTCCTGCATTCATCCAGCAGGCGCTTGCGCTGTTGCCCTGCGTTTCCAGTTCCGGGCGCTCGCGAAGACAGCGCGGGCCGGCAGAGCCACAGCGCGGATTGAAGGCGCAGCCCGGGGGGATCGCATCAAGACGCGGCATCGCCCCGTCGATCTGGTTGAGCCGCTCCACCCGCGCGCCGAGCGAAGGGATGGAGGCCATCAGGCCCTGCGTATAGGGATGTTTCGGCGCATGCAGAACCTGCTCGACCGGCCCGACCTCGATCAACCTGCCGGCATAAAGCACGGCAACGCGGTCGGCGGCTTCGGCGATGACGCCCATATCATGCGTGACCAGCATGACGGCCGTCTGCTTCTCCTTGCACAGCCTGCGCAGCAGCGAAATGATCTGCGCCTGGATCGACACGTCAAGTGCCGTGGTCGGCTCGTCGGCGATGATGAGCTTTGGCGAGGCGGCCAGCGCCAGTGCGATGACGACACGCTGGCGCATGCCGCCGGAGAACTGATGCGGATAATGATCGACGCGATCTTCCGGAGACGGAATGCCGACATCTTTCAGGAGTTGAACCGCCCGCCCCCGCGCTTCTTTCCTGGAGAGCGGCAGATGCTGGCGGATCGTTTCGACCAGCTGTGCGCCAACCGTAAAGAGCGGGTTGAGCGAGGTGAGCGGATCCTGAAAGATCGCACCGATCTCGCGGCCGCGAATGCTTTCCATCGCCCTGTCGTCCAACTTGTCGATACGCCGCGACCCAAGCCATATCTCGCCCTCGGCGATGCGGCCGGGTTTTTCCAGCAAGCCCTGTATCGCAAGTCCGGTCATGGATTTTCCGGCACCGGATTCGCCGACAACACCGAGGATTTCGCCGGGGCGGATCGACAGGCTGACATCAGAAAGGGCCGTCACCGTGCCTCTGCGGCCCGGAAACTCGACTTTCAGATTGCGAACATCGATAACCGACTGGTTCATGTTATCCATTGGCGTCAACCTCCACCGGGTAGCTCGGGGGGAAAATTTCCGAAACGGGCGGGTTGGCCCAGCTTCGTTCGGGATATTTCGCGATCAGCCCGTCGAACTGTGCCTGCGCCTGAACGCGGGCTTGCTCCATGTCGATATTCGCGACCTGCCTTGAGCGCATCGACAGGCGGCCATCAACGAAGACCGCACGCGTGATCTTGCCCGAACCGCCGGTAACGATGGTCGTAATCGGATCGACGCTCGGCGCCATGACGGTATCATCGAGGTCAAAGACCGCGATATCGGCGCGGGCACCCTTTGAGAGATGTCCGAGATCGGCACGGCCCAGCGCCCTTGCGCCACCGATTGTGGCGGCGTCGAACAGATCGGCCGAACGGACCCTGTCGGGCACGCCGTCGCTGATGCGGCAGGTGATGAGCCCGACCAGAAGGTTCATCAGCATGTCGGCCGGTGCCGTGTCCGTGCCCATCGCGATGTTGATGCCACGCTGCCGGCACGACGAAAACGACGACAGCTTGCTGCCGCCTCTGGCCGACACCAGCGGACAGTGGACGATAGAAACGCCATTTTCAGCGTAGAGCGTCAGATCCTCATCCGTCGCATTGGTGGCGTGCGGCGCGACAAGGCGCTCGCTGAGGAGACCGGCCTTGGCCAGCCACACGGGCGCCGTGGAGCCATGAAGGCTGCGGACGGTATCGACCTCCATCGTGCCCTGCGCCATGTGCAGACGGAACTTGCATCCAAGATCGCGCGCGGCCGCATCGGTTCTTTGCAACAGGGCGAGCGTCGATGTCTCGACCCGATCCGGCGCGAGCATGCCGCGCACGAGATCGCCATGCCGTCCGCTCTGTCTTTCGATGAAGGACACCGCATCCTTCAGCCCCTGAAAGCCGCGCTCTTCGTCAAAGACAGGCACCATGCGCCCCGGCTCTTCCAGCACCATGCCGCCGGAGCGGTATGCGGGGCTGAGATAGACGCGCAGGCCGAGTTCGCCGGCAGCATCGGCCGCAGCCTCGAATTCGGCAACGGTTTCGCCCCATTCCCGGTAAAACAGGGAAGCGATGGGTGCTGCCGTGGTGATGCCGTTGAGAAGCAGCTGGCCGAAAGCGAAACGCTTCTGGAAGGCCAGTTCCTCCTCGGAATACATCTCGTAAGGACCAGCCTCGACATAAGATCGCGGCCAGACCCGGCCCTTGGCCCAGCCGGGATAGTGATCGATCCCCAGGATCGTCGTATCGAGATCGGAAAGCGCGTCGAGATCGATCAGGCCGGGGCTGATGAGGGCGTTGCCGAAATCGACGCGACGGGCGACCTCGCCGGGAAAACCGTGCCCGACGAAGAGAATCTCACCATTCTCGAAGACCACCTCGCCGTTTTTCAAGAGCCGGTGTGATCCGTCCCTGTGTCCGACAACCCAGCTTGCGGTAAGCAGCGTGCGGCCCGACGGACGTTCGCCAAGCGCGAGAGATTGCAAAGCGGCGCTCATCACGGCGCCTCCACGATGGCTTTGCCGTTTCTGGCGGTGACGCGGCCGCCTTTGACGACGAGCGGCCGGGGCGCGATATCGACAACGGCATGGGCGAGCGTTTCGCCCGTAAGCAGCGTGAAATCCGCGGCGCAGCCTTGCCGCAGGCCGTAATCACCAAGCCCCATGACATCGGCTCCGCCCTGCGAAACCACATGCAGCACATGGGCAAGCTCGATATCGGAACGCAGGCCGTTCTTCATGCCGATGATCTTTGCCCGGTCGAGCATGTCCGGCTGGCCCCACGGCCCCCAGGTATCGCGAATGCCGTCGCAACCGCCGCCGACACGCACGCCCGCTTCCTTCAGCCGCATGATCGACGGCACGTTTGCCGAAGGCGCACCGGTCGTCAGGATCGCCACGTCGAGCCTTGCAATCTCTTCGATCAGCTTGCCGACCCGCAGGTAATCATTCATGCCAAGTGCAAAGGCATGGCTGATTGCAACCTTGCCTTCCATGCCATTGGCCCGGATACGCTCGAAGATCAGCTCCATGGTGAAGGCGCCAAGATCGGCGGCCTCATGCAGATGGATGTCGATCGGCACGCCGTGCTTGACCGCAAGCGCAAAGAGAATATCCAGCTGGCCTTTCGGATCGCGGTCGATTCCGCAGGGATCGATGCCGCCAAGCACTTCGCAGCCCTGTTTCAAGGCCTCATCCAGAAGCTCCACGGTGCCGGGCATGACCATGACGCCGGATTGCGGGAAGGCGACGACTTCGATGTCGATGATGCCCCTCAGCTTCTCACGGGTCTCCCAGATGCCCTCCACAAGCGTCAGGCCATGGGTCGGGTCAATATCCACGTGGCTGCGAATATGGGTGCCGCCGTTGGCCGCAAGGCCGATGGCGTGGCGCATGGACTGGCGGTGCGGATCGATGCCGATCTGTGTCCGGTTTTCGCGTTCAAAGTCGATCCGCTGGCGCAGGATCGCGGCGCGATTATTGACATGCCAGGGCATGCCCCATGTCGTCTTGTCGAGATGGGTATGGGCATCGATAAGGCCGGGAACGGCAATCGCGCCATTTCCCTCTTCGACCGGCATGCCCGGCTCGGCCTCGAACTTTCCGAAACCGGCTATCTTTCCCTGCCTGATCAGAATGTCGCAGGTATCGCCCGCCATGGGCCTGATGTTGCGGAGCAGAAGATCGTGCATGGAACTCACCTCAGTTTCGGATTGAGCGCATCGCGCAGCCAGTCACCCAGAAGGTTGACGGTGACGACGAGCAGACAGAGCTGGAAAACGGGAAACAATACGATCCACCACGAACCCGAGAACAGGAACTGGTTGCCGATGCGGATCAGCGTTCCGAGCGAAGGCTGGCTGGGCGGCATGCCGATGCCGAGGAAGGACAGCGTCGCTTCGGTGAGGATCGCCATGCCGAAATTGAGCGTGGCGGCAACCATGATCGGTGTGAGCGTATTGGGCAGGATATGGTTGGCCATGATGCGACGGGCGGGAACGCCGATGAGTTTGGCCGCCTGCACATAATCCTTGCCGGTTTCGACGATGGCCTGGGCACGCACGGTGCGCGCATATTGCACCCAGGCGGAAAGGGCGATGGCGAAAATGAGCACGGCGGATGCCCCCACCTCGCGCAGACTGTCCGGCAACATCTGCCGCACCACCGTCGAGACGAGGATGGCCACCAGAATTGTCGGGATGGAGAGCGTGATATCGCCGATCCGCATCAGGAGGTTATCGGCAAAGCCGCCGAAGTAACCGGCGACCAACCCGGCCGTCATGCCGATGACCAGCGACAGCGCCACGGAGGCAACACCGATGACGATCGATATGCGTGTGCCGTAAAGAATGGCGGAGAGCATGTCCCGCCCCTGCGTATCGGTGCCGAGCAGATAGGGCCATTCGCCGCCCTCCTGCCACACCGGCGGCAACTCGGCCTTCCACATGTCCAGTGAAGCGCCGTCATAGGGGTTTTGCGGCGCGATCAGCGGCGCGAATATGGCAGCGAGGATCAGGATCGAGAGGACCAGCGCACTGATTTTCGCCGATTTGCTGCGGCTGAAGGACCAGTAGAGATCGCTGTCGCGCATGCGGCTGAAAAGCGACCGGCGGGCGGGTTTTGCCATTTGTGGAAGGTCTGTCATGAAACCGGCTCCCTTCGGTTAACGAGCGGTGCGCAGACGCGGATCGATCACCGCATAGGCAATGTCGACGAACGTGTTGAGAACAACGAAGATGAAGGAAATGATGCAGAGATAGGCCGCCATGACGGGAATATCGAGAAACGTCACCGCCTGTATGAACAGCATGCCCATGCCCGGCCACTGAAACACCGTTTCCGTGATCAGTGCGAAGGCGATGAGCGAGCCGACATTCATCGTCGTCAGCGTCACGACAGGCATGAGACAGTTGCGAAGCGCATGGCGGAAATAGATGCGCCAGCGGGGAATGCCACGGGCCCGCGCAAACTTCACGAAATCGGATCGCAGCACTTCCAGCATCTCGGCGCGAACCAGACGCATGACGAGCGTGATCTGATAAAGCGAAAGCGCAATGGCCGGTAGAATGATGGCCGCACGCCCGGAGGACGTCAGCAACCCGGTGGACCACCAGCCGATCTGCACGACATCTCCGCGACCGAAGGCCGGCGCCCAGCCGAGCGACACCGAAAAGACGAGAATGAGCAGAATGCCGACAACGAAACTCGGCAGGGAGACGCCGACGATCGACAGGAACTGCAGGCCCTCCGTATACCACCTGCCGCGCCTGATTGCCGTCAGCACCCCAAGCGGCAGACCGACGACCAGCGACAGGACGGTAGCGACAAGAACAAGCTCCAGCGTTGCCGGAAACCTCTCCGCTATCAGCGGCAGCACCTGCTGGCCGTTGCGATAGGAAACGCCGAAATTGCCCTCTGCCGCATCTTTCACAAACCGCAGATATTGCGTCGGCAGGCTGTCATTGAGGCCGAGGCGCTCACGCAGGGCCGCCCGATCCTCCTGCGAGGTCTGTTCGCCGACCATCAGCTCAACGGGATCACCCGCGAGCCGGAAAATCAGAAATGCGATAAGTGCGACGGAAAGCATGACGAGCACGGCATTTCCCAAACGCTTGATGATGAAAACCAGCATGGTTACCTCTCGGATGAGAACCCGCGCCACAAGGCGTGCCAGGTTCGACCATTCTCTTCCAGAGACAGGGTAGAGCTTTCGCAACGATGCGACGATGCCGCGCGCCTGAACCCGTCACATTGTCGACAATTGCACCGGCGGAGGATCGCGTTTCGGCCGTCCCGGTTCGTGAGCATCACAGTTTCAACGGCTGAGGCGGGCTGCGCCGGAAAGGCTGGAAAGGCGTTCGGCGACAGCCGACGCCCTTCCAGCGTTCCGCATTATTTGTCGAGCTGTGTCAGCCAGTGACGCGGCTTGTTATCGGCACGGAAGTCGACGCTCTTGACCTTTCCGAGCATGGCCCATGCGATGGGCTGCTGATGCAGCGGAACAAGCATGGTTTCATCCTTGGCGATTTTCAACACGGCTTCTTCAAGCGCCAGACGTTTGGTGTTGTCCTGCTCCTGCGCCGCCTGATCGACCAGCTTGTCGATCTCGGGGTTCGACCAGCCGCCATAATTGGAGACGCCCATCGCACCCTTGCGGGTCGACAGGATCTGCGACAGGAACGAGAAGGCATCGAGCGTCGGCTCGTTCGCCCAGCTGAGATTGAAGACATCGGCCTTGCCGCCATTGCGCTTGGGCGACTGCACGGAGCGCGGTGCAATGTCGATCGTCGGCTGGAAACCGCCGCGCTTCAGCATGTTGGCAACGCCGGAGCAGATATCTTCCTCGTTGATGCTTTCATCATTCATGCAGGTATAGGTGAAAGCGAGGTTCTTCATGCCCGCATCGGCAAGCAGCTTCTGTGCTTTTGCCGGATCGGCAGGCTCATAGGTATCGAGCGACTTGGCATAACCGGCGATTTCAGGCGCGATGAGCGAGCCCGAAGGTCTTGCAAGGCCGCGCATGACCTTCTTGTTGATGAGATCGCGATCAAGCGACGCCTCGAATGCCTGACGCACACGCAGATCATTAAACGGGTTGGGCTTGCCGTCTTCCAGCTTTTCACGGCGGTTGAAACCGATGAACAGCGTGCGCAGTTCGGTGCGCTTCTTCACCGTGATATTGGGCGAGGATTCAAGCCGCGGCAGATCCTGGATCGGCGCGGAATCGATCAGATCGATTTCGCCGGAGAGCAGCGCTGCAACACGTGTCGCGGCAGAGGCGATCGGCACGAATTCGATACGGTCGAGATTATGCTTTTTCTGGTCCCACCAGCCGTCATTGGCAACAAGAACCGTCTTGCTATCGGGCACGCGGCTTTCGAGCTTGAACGGCCCGGTGCCATTGGTGTGCATCGTCGTATAACCATCGACCTTGGAGGCGAAGTCGGTCGGCTTCTCGCTATTGTTATCTTTCAACCACTTGGCGTTGAAAATGAAGATATTGGTGATGTCGTTCAGGAAAAGCGAGGTCGGTGCGGTGACGTCGAGATCAACCGTGTAATCATCGACCTTCTTCACACCGGCAAAGACCGGAATATTGCCGCGCAATGGCGAGGTGGAATCTGAAGCGCGTGTGAAGGAAGCGACCACATCATCTACGGTGAAATCCGAGCCGTCATGGAACTTCACACCCTTGCGCAGGGTGAAGCGCCAGGTCTTTCCATCAACGAGTTTCCACTCCGTCGCCAGCGCCGGCTCGATCTTGAAGTCCGGCCCGTAACGGACAAGCCCTTCATAGATGTGGTTGAGGAAAGCAAGGTTGGAGGTGGAAGGCACCGAATACGGATCGAGCGAATAAAGATCGGCGCGGCTACCCCAGCGCAGGGTCTCTGCGCTTGCGGGAGCGGCAATGGCGGCGGCGGCCATGGCGGCCAGGACAAAACTTCTAATTCGGGACATTTGATCCCCCCTTTTTATAGGTCGTTGGAAAGCCGGCTGGCGGCTGAGCAAGCGGAGTATTGTTTTGCTGCGGCTTATTGTCAATAATATTGTTGACAATTATCGTATTCAAAATTTGGAAATTCTGGATACCGACTGCAAACATATGGGAGAAGGCGAATGGGAAATTATCTGCTGCTGCATGGCACGATCGTCACCGTGGATCGGGAAAGACGGATTATCGAGGATGGCGGCCTTGCCATTCAGGATGATCGCATCGTTGACATCGGCACGGCCGGGGAACTCGCCTCACGGCACCCCGACAAGCAGATCATCGACTGCCGGGGCAAACTCATCATTCCCGGCCTGATCGATGCGCATGGCCATGCCGGGCATGCGCTTATCCGCAGCATTGCTGCCGATACCAACGCCATGTGGATGAAGGTGGTGACGCCGACCTATTATCATTATGTCACCCGCGATTACTGGTACGCCGACGGCTTGGTCTCCGGCATCGAGCGGCTGCGCGCCGGCGTGACGACCGGCGCCAGCATCATCACCTCGATGCCGCGCGCCGACGATCCCGTCTTCGCCATCAACCATGCCCGCGCCTATGAGGAGATCGGCCTTCGCGAAATCATCTGTGTCGGCCCATCCGGCCTGCCATGGCCACATGCGGTCACCCGTTGGGAGAGCGGTTCGCCGGAGCGCCGGCATATCAGCTTCGAAGAGATGATCGAAGGCAGCGAGGCAACCATCGAGGCGCTGAACGGCACGGCAGATGGCCGCATCAGCGTCTTCCTCACACCTTTCACCATCGTTCCCTCAGTGGAGCCCTCCAATGCCTCCACACCCGATCAGGCGGTGAAACTGACGGAAAATGACCGGATGCAGGCGCGCCGAATTCGTGAAACGGCACGAAAAACCGGCGTCAGGCTGCATTCGGACGCTTTTGCCGGACAGATCCGCATGGCGTATCAGGACAAGGAAAATGCGCTGCTTGGCCCTGATATCCATCTCCAGCATTGCTGGGGCATCTCGCATGACGAGATCGACATTCTGGCCGAAACCGGAACTCGGGTTACGCACGCACCGCCCGGCCGGGCGACGCCGATCATGGAAATGATGTCGAAAGGCATTCGCGTTGCCATCACCACCGACGGCGCAGCCCCCAGCCGCCATTTCGACATGTTGCAGACGGCGCGTCTGGCGCAATTCACTCAGCACCTGCTACACAACCATGATCGTTACCTGCTGCCGCCCGGCAAGATATTCGAAATGATCACCATCGACGCCGCCCATGCCATCGGCATGGAGGACGAGATCGGCTCGCTGGAAGTCGGCAAAAAGGCCGACGTCGTCATCATCGACATGCGCAAACCGCATCTGATGCCGATGTGGATGCCGGTGCACCGGCTGGTGCATCAGGTGCTGGGCAGCGATGTCGATACTGTCTTCGTGGATGGCAGGATGTTGATGGAAAATGGCCGGGTTCTGACAACCGACGTTGATGCAGCACTTGACTTCGGCCAGCAAGAAGCACTGGCCCTCGCCGCCCGCGCCGGTCTTGAAGCGCATATGCACGACCCGGGTTGGGGCCAACTGTTGCGGACCTTCGAAGAACCTGTCCACCCTCCCCGGCCACCGGAGCCGGCGGCTCACGGGCAACAAGGCGGCATCGGCCACGACGAATAATAAAGAGCCAGCATCTTTCCGATAGCGCAAGTGGAAGTGCCGGAAACCTTTCGCAGAAACAAAAACTCCCCGGCCTGGAGGGGTCCGGGGAGCGAAACTGGCATTCATTGCCAGAACTTTGACTGGAGCTAGTAACTCACCCGTTCGGAAACGGGGTGGATCTGAGTTGTCTAACCCGGTTTATGCTTTTTGGTTATTAGAACGCGCGCTGCAGGCGAACGAAACCGGTCCAGCTGTCGCCGCCGCCATTTACACCCTCGGTGCCGTCTACGTCCTGGTAGGTAACCGAAACGAGCGTGGAGAGACCGGAGGTGATCTTGTAGCCAGCAGCTACGCCAGCGCGCCATGCATTGCGATCGCCAACGAAGTCGTTGTTAGCGCCAAGGTCGATCTTGCCGAAGTACTGGAAGCCGGGGGTGATGGTCAGCTTGTCAGTTGCCTTAATGGAGTATTCGGCAGCAACCGTCCACTCGGACTCTTCGTAGTAGTAGTTGGCGCCGGAAGCCCAGGCACCCGAGATACCGAGCGTGCCCGGACCGAGGTCAGCCGTGACGATTGCACGGATTGCACCGTTTTCCTGGTTCGTGTCGTAACCGCCGAGCAGGTTGGCCTTAACGCCACCGAAGTTGGCGCCGATGATAGCGCTTACGCCAATATCATTCGTCAGGGGCTTGAACGAAGAAGGCGCCTTACGGACGCCGAGCTCGGAAGTGCCCTTACGGTCGCCTTCCAGTTCCTCAACGGCAGCGCCAACATAGAAGGAGCCGGCGTCGTAGGTGTAACGGATGGCGTTCAGACGGGTACGGTTGGAGCTGAGCTGGTCATATTCGCCAGAGAGACCGTCATCCCACCAGTTGTAGTAATAACCGACCTTCAGGCCGCTCAGTTCGATGAAAGCCTGGTCGAGAATGGCACCCTTGCTGGTGTCGTTGTCGGCTTCGGCACGCAGACCGATGTAGCCGCGCAGAGCGCCGAGCTCGGTGTCGGTGCGGGTGTCGATGTTGAACTGACCGCGCGTGAACGAATCCCAGTCAGACGAACCGGACTTGTTGCGGCCGAAGTCGGTCTGGAAACGAACGTAACCGTCGAACTTCAGGCAGGTTTCGGTGCCGGGGATGTAGAAGAAACCCTTGCCGAAAGCGTCGCAGACGCGAACATATTCCATGGGCTCGGGCTCGGCAGCGACGATGGCGTCAGCGGCCTGTGCGCCGGATACTGCTGCGAGAGCCGCAGCGGAGCCGATCAGAAGGCTCTTGATGTTCATTTGTAATCTCCAGTCAAAAATTTTTCAACGAATGCGCAAATTTGAGGGCTGGTCTTTCCCTGCCGCCCGCTTCCCTGCGCTGATTCAGCAAATGACAGAAAGTGCCGCGGACTCGCAATCCAAATCGGCAAATTGCAAATACAATAAAAGTACACAATTGGATTAAGTAGTAATATTGCAACAAATCAATAGTTTAAAATATAATAATTTCGTTATTTATTTTCAATAAACGGAATTTATTACTCAATTAAAATAATCGACAATGCGAATTTTATTTATTACGAAAGAATATTATTGCCATAGAAAACGGCGCGCACGCCGCGCCGGCACCCGGAACGGTCAGGAAACAGGTCGGGATTGTTGGGAAAGTCCGGCCAGGAATATTTCCGAAGGCGGATAAGCCTCCGGAAAAAGACCCGCCAAAGCGGGTCTATTGCGGATCGATGGAGGAGCCGGTGGGGAAGGTCGTCATCTTCCCCAGCATGTCGCCGATCGCTTCCGCCTCCACCGCACGGCTGAAATAATAACCCTGCCCATAGGGGCAGCCGGCAGCGCGCAGAAATGCCGCCTGCTCGGCGGTTTCCACGCCTTCGGCGATGACATCGATGCCAAGCGAGCCGGCAAGCTGGATCATGATCGAGACGATGGCGCTATCCTTGGTCTTTTCCGGCAGGTGGGTAAGGAACGAGCGGTCTATCTTCATGCAGGAAAGCGGGAAGGTCTTGAGCATGCCGAGGCAGGAATACCCCATGCCGAAATCATCCAGCGCCAGGCTGACACCCATCTGCTTGATGGCGCGCATGATCCGCACCGATGTTTCCACGTCCTGGATGATGAGCGTCTCGGTGATTTCGATTTCGAGCAGCGATGGCGAAAGGCCGGTTTCCCTGAGTACAGACCGGATCTGCTCCACAAGGCCGCCCTGAAACTGCCGGGGCGAGATATTGACCGCCATCTTGACGGGCGAAAGACCGGCCGCAACCCAGGCCTGGGCCTGCCGGCAGGCTTTTTGCAGGATTGTTTCCCCAAGTTCCACGATAAGGCCGGTTTCTTCCGCAAGGCCGATGAATTCCGAAGGCCCCAGCAGCCCCTCCACCGGGTGCTGCCAGCGCACCAGCGCCTCCACCCCGCTGATGCGGCCGCTGAGAAGGTCGACCTGCGGCTGGAAATGCAGGACAAATTCATCCCGCTCCACCGCCTTGCGCAATTCCTCTATGCGCGTGAATTTCTTCCTCAGGTCCTCCGCCATGCGCGGCGTGAAGGTGGCGATGCCGTCGCGGCCATTCCGTTTGGCCTCATACATGGCAAGATCGGCGGCGGCGACGATTTCCGCCGTGCTTTCCCCGTGTTCCGGAAAAAACGCCATGCCGATGCTGCAGGTGACCTTGATATCGTAATTGCCGATGCGCAGCGGCTGCGAAACCGCCGCCCGGATACGCTGCAGACGGCTTTCGAAACCATCCTTCCGCCTTTCCAGAATGATGACGAATTCGTCTCCGCCCACCCGCAGCACGAGATCGTGGCGGCTGAGGCTGTGGGCGATGCGCTCCGCCGTTTTCGAAAGCAGCGCATCGCCGACGCTATGGCCGAGCGTATCGTTGATCTGCTTGAAATTGTCGAGGTCAAGAAAACCGATGCCGACTTTCCGCTTCGCCTTTGCCGCCGCCGCCAGTATTTCGGGCAGCCGGGTATCGAGAAAACGGCGATTGGGTAGCCGGGTCAGCATGTCGTGATCGGCCAGAAAGGCGATATGTTCGGCTGCGCGCTTCCGGTCTATAGCCAGCCCCGCCATGCGTGCCGCAGCCCCGATGAACTCCACCAGCGCGGCATCCGGCTGCCGGCCCGCCAGCATGCACCAGACGAAACCATGCGCGCTGCCTTCGCTGGCGGGAATATCGAAGCTGAGAGCCGTATTGTCGGCTGGACAGCCAAGGGTGCCGGGATCGCTGACCGTGGAAATGAGCGCCGTCAGACCCGCATGCTGCGCCAATGCCGGCGAGGCATAGACGGAGGGCTCCCTTGCTGCCGCATCAAATACACGGACAGCGCAGGCAAGCCCGGTCGCAAGGTTTTCAATGGCCTTGACGAACTCCTCGAGAAAGTCCTCGATCCGCGCCGCCGCAACAATCATTTCCAGAATACGCGCCTGCGCCTGCAGCAGCCTTTCCGAGGCCTTTTTCTGGGTTATGTCCCGGGAAGCGCCGACCACGCCGATGATCCTGCCGCTCTTGTCCCTCAGCGGCACGCGCGACATCATCAGCCAGCGGTCGATATCGCCGCGCATGGCGCGTTCCTCATAACCGAGATCCGGCTCGCCGGTGCGCATGACCCGCGCTTCGGTATCGGGAATGCCGGCACGCCGCGCAGCCTCGCCGTGAATGTCATAATCGGTGAGACCAATCAGCTCCTCGACGCTGTCGAAGCCGTTTTCGGTCACGATGGCGCGGTTTGCGAAAAGAAAGCGGCCTTCCAGATCCTTGGCATAGATGAAATCCGGCACATGGTCGATCATCGCTTCCAGAAGCACATGCCGATCGGACGGGTTGGTGTTTTCAGTCGTTGCAGGAGAGACAGACGGTGCTACGCCGCGCTTCGTTCGCGACATCCGGTCCTGCACGGGTGTCTTCGGGCCTTTGGAACGCACCTCTCCGCCTCATCGCTTTATAAGGAAGCAGAATAGTAGGATTATACATATTATATAAATATGAACGACAGGCCGGAATTAGGGGCGAATGGCTGCCCTTTTGCAGGCTGAATCAGGAACAGCCGACAGTCCGAATCGAAACGGCGCGGATAAAAGCCGCGCCGTCAGATTGAAGGCTTAGATGGAGGGTATGTCAGACCACCGGGGTCGGCAGCTCCTTGCCGGCAAAATGTGCGTCGAGATTGGCCAGAACGAGATCGGCCATGGCGCGCCGCGTCTGATGCGTGCCGCTGCCGACATGTGGGGCAAGCGTGACGGTGTCGAAGGCGAAAAGCGCTTCCGGCACACGCGGTTCATCCTCGAAAACATCAAGCGCCGCGCCGCCGATCGTGCCGTTCGAAAGAGCCTCGACCAGCGCCTTTTCATCCACCAGCGAACCGCGCGCCACGTTGACGAGCACACCCTGTGGCCCAAGCGCCTGCAACACACCGGCATTGACGATGTGGCGCGTTTCGGCGGTGGCTGCGGCGGCGATGATCAGCACGTCGCAATTGGCGGCCAGCGCCTCGATGCTGTCGTGATAATCATAGGCGACATCGCGGCGGTTTCTGGCGGTATAGGAAATCCTCGCATCGAAACCTTCAAGCCGCTTTGCGATTGCCTGGCCGATGCGGCCGAGGCCGAAAATGCCATAACGACGGCCGGCAACGCGGGTGGAAAGCCCCATATCGCCCTTCAGCCATTGGCCTGTGCGCACATGCTGGTCCGCCTGCGGCAGCTTGCGCGCCTGCGCCAGAACCAGACCGAGCGCGAGGTCAGCGACATCTGCCGTCAGCACGTCAGGCGTATTGGAAACGCGGAAACCGCGCCGTTTGGCATCATTGAGATCGACCTTGTCGAAACCGACGCCGTTGATGGCGACGATTTCAAGATTGGGGAGTGCAGCGCCAATATCCGCCGGCAGGCCGATATGGCCACCGGTGACGACGCCGCGGATCGCGCCGCCTTTTTCAGCAAGGAACGCCGCCTTGTCTGCCGCTTCGAACAGGCGGTGCACGGTGAAGCGCTCGGCGAGTTCCTGTTCCAGTGCCGGGATGAGCGGGCACAGTTGCACGATTTCAGTGGTCATGGACTTTCCTTTGCGCCGGTGAACTACTTCACATCGGCCTTGACGAATTGCCGGAGTTCCGGCGTTTGCGGATTGGCGAAGAGTTCGGACGAGCGGCCCTGCTCCCAGATCTTGCCCTTGTGCATGAAGATGGTTTCGGTCGCCACGCGGCGCGCAAAAGCCATTTCGTGGGTCACGAGGATCATGGTCATGCCGCCCTTGGCGAGGTTTTCCATGACGGTCAGCACTTCCTCGGTCAGTTCAGGATCGAGCGCCGAGGTCACCTCGTCGAACAGCATCACCTTCGGCCGCATGGCAAGCGAGCGGGCAATCGCCACGCGCTGCTGCTGGCCGCCGGACAGCTGGTCGGGATAGGAATCGAATTTCTCCGAAAGGCCGACGAGTTGCAGAACCTCGCGGGCGATATCCCTGGTTTCCGATTTCGCCACGTCCTTGACGATGCGCGGCGCGAGCATGATGTTCTCACCGACCGTCAGATGCGGGAAAAGATTGTAGCTCTGGAACACGATGCCGACGTCGGTGCGCAGCTTGCGCAGCGCCTTGGCATCTTCGCCAATCGCATGACCGGCGATTTCGATGCGGCCCGAATTGATCTTCTCCAGCCCGTTCATGCAGCGCAGCAGCGTGCTCTTGCCCGAGCCCGAGCGGCCGATGAGGGCAAAGACTTCACCGCGACCGACCGTCAGCGACACGCCTTTGAGGACTTCCAGAGCGCCAAAGCTCTTGTGAACGTTTTCAACGATTACTTCCGGCATGAAGCCTCCTTTCCAGCCAACGCGACAGCTGGGACAACGGGTAGCAGACGATGAAATAAAGCACGGCCACCGCGACGAAGACGCGGAACGGCTGGAACGTGGCATTGTTGATGAGCTGCCCCGCTCTCGCCAGTTCGACGAAACCGATGATCGATGCGATGGACGTATTCTTGACGACCTGAACGGCAAAACCGACGGTCGGCGGCAGGGAAATGCGGATCGCCTGCGGCAGGATGACGTAACGATATTGCTGGGCGCGGGTCAGCGCCAGCGATTCCGACGCTTCCCATTGCTGCTTCGGCACCGCCTGGATGCAGCCGCGCCAGATTTCGGCGAGATAACCCGATGTATAGATCGTCATCGAGGCGCCGGCGGCAAAGAGCGGCGGCAGTTCCAGCCCGGCAAGGCTGAGGCCGTAATAGGACAGGAACAGGATCATCAGCACCGGAATGCCCTGAATGACCTGGATATAGGTGCCGGCGGCAATGCGCAGCAGCTTGTTATCCGAGGTGCGGGCAAGAGCGATGAAAAAGCCGACGATACCACCGCCGATAAGCGCAATGATCGTCAGAAGCACGGTCCACTGCAGGGCGGTCAGCAGGAAGCCGAATTCGTTCCAGCCGAAAGTTCGAAGAGTCATGACTGCACCTCCGGCAAAGCGGTCATCGTCTTGCGGGCGACACGACGGCCAAACAGCCACATGCCGATAAGGGCAAGGATAAGCCGCAGGCTGAGCGCCAGCGCCAGATAGATGAGCGTGACGACGATATAGACCTCGAAGGAGCGATAGGTCTGCGATTCCACGAAGGCTGCGGCAGCCGCAAGCTCATGGGTGGAAATGGCCGAACATATGCTCGATGCCAGCATCATCAGCACGAACTGGCTGCAGAGCGATGGATAGACCTTGGCGATGGCGGGCACGATGATGACGTGACGATATATCTGGTACTTGGTGAAACCAAGCGCCTCGCCCGCCTCGATCTGCGACTTGTGCACCGCCTCGATGCCGGCGCGGATGATCTCCGTCGAATAGGCGGCAAGATTGATCGTCATGCCGATCAGCGCCGCGGTATCCGCCCCGACGCGAAAGCCGAGACCCGGAAGGCCGAAATAGACGATGAAAAGCTGCACCAGGAACGGTGTGTTGCGGATCACCTCCACATAACCGTCCACGATGATGCGGACGATGCCGCCCTTGATGGAGCGCAGCGAGGCCAGAAGAATGCCGAAAGCGCAGCCGAGCACGATGGAGAGGACCGACAGCTTGATCGTCAGCCATATGCCGTTCAGAATTTCATTCTGATACTGGGCGAGCGCGCCGAATTGAAAAGTATAGGACATGCGTCACTCCGTTGACATTTCCCGGTCCGCCGGAAATTTTTCTCCGGCGGACGCGTTGAAAGGCTCAATCAGAAGCTTGGCAATTGCGGCAGCGGACGACCGGTCCACTTCACCGAGATACGGTCGAGATCGCCCGACATCTTCATGAGATAGATGGACGTGTTCAGCCATTGCCGCAGCTCGAAATCCTCAAGCTTTGTCGCCATGGAATTGCCCTGCTGGAAGAAGGTGAAACCAACCTGCAGACCGGCTTCCGGGCGCTGCTTGATGATCGCTTCGCCCACCGTGGACGGCAGGGCGACAGCATCGACCTGGCCGGCGAGCAGTGCCTGGGCGCTGGTGGAATCGTCTTCGTAAACGACGATTTCGAGACCTTCGACATTGGCCTTGCGCAGCGCGGTTTCCTGCGAAGAGCCGCGATTGACCGAAACGCGCTTGCCCTTGAGGCTGTCGAGATTTTCGAACTTCTGGTCCTTGCCCGAGATGATGTCCATGTTGAAGGCGCTGTACGGCTGCGTGAACATGACGGTCTTGGCGCGCTCGCCGGTCGGCGCAAGCGTTGCGACAAGGAAGTCGACCTTCCCGGTCTGAAGGGCCGGAATGCGCGCAGGCGGCGTCAGCGGCACAAGCTCAACCGGCAGCGACAGATAGGTGCCGATGAGGTTGGCGACATCCACGTCATAACCGGAAGGATTGCCCTTCTCATCCACCATGCCCATCGGCGGAGCGCCGGTCAGAACACCGATCTTGACCTTGCCGCGCGCCGTGATCTCGCTGAGCGAGACAGCATGGGCGGATGTGCTGGCGGCGAGCGTTGCTGCGGCAACACCGACGGCAACGGTGATGTTCTTCAGAAATCTGGATATGCTCATGGTTTCTCCTCCAACCTTTTAAGTGGCTGCCCAAAGCGGAACAGCGATCTTGCACAAAGCGAAAAATGTTCTCGATAACATTTCACCGCGATTGACAAAAAACTCCTCCCAAGAAACCGCGAAAGCTCAAAACTGTATGAATTTCGCTTGAAATTCAACAATTTCGGCTGGTTATCGATTTTCCTCTCGTCGACACCGTTTCACGTTCTTGGCAGGATCAATAATGCATGTTATCGGTATCATTGCAAGTCCGATCTACAGAACTGTTGCATCGGACATTCATTCGGGAGGAAACCATGTATACACGCTCGGCAATTTTCGAAGGCAGGATCCACCCCGGCCGGGAGGAGGAGTTTTTCCGCATCGTCGAGGAAAAATTGCTGCCGGTCTGGAAACGCATGCCGAATGCGCAGGCCGTGCGGGTGATGCGCACCGAGCGCACCGATCCGGACGCAGCCTCGATCATCATGGTGCAGGAAATCGACTATCCTTCGATGGAAGCCGTGGAGGAAGCGCTGGTCTCGCCGGTCCGGCTGGAAGGCCGGGTACTGACGGATGAGATGATGAGCATGTGCGACGGACGTTTTTACCATCTGGTCTATAGCCGCGTCGCATAAATCCGGTGCACGCCGCATTGATCTGCAATCATACGGCGTGCTTTCCCTTGATATCTTCGTGTATGTCTTGTCCTGAAACGGTTCGAATTTAGGGAGACATGCTTTGGTGGAGCGCACGCCCTTGGCCGCAGCGTTAGTCACGTCAAAAAAAGCAACCATGAGCGACGTCTCGAAACTCGCGGGCGTCTCCAAGATGACCGTTTCGCGGGTGCTGGCCGATCCTGCCCTGGTGTCAGAAGAGACACGCCAGAAGGTAATGAAGGCCATCGAGAAGCTTGGCTATGTGCCGGATCGAATCGCCGGTTCGCTCTCTTCCCGGCGCACCAATTTCATCACCGCCATCCTGCCGACGCTCACCAACTCCAACTTCGCCGACAGCGCGCAGGGGCTGGCGAAGGCGCTGCGCGCGGCCGATTACCAGTTGCTGATCGGTTATACGATGTATGACCTGCAGGAAGAGGAGCGCGTCATCCGCACCATGATGGAGCGCCGTCCCGACGCCATCGTCGTCGCCGGCACGGTGCATACCAAGATGGCGAGCGAAGTTCTGATGCGCGCCGGCATTCCGATCGTGGAGATCTGGGACGTGCCGGAACACCCGATCGACCACGCGGTGGGCTTTTCCAACTACGAAGTGGGAAGAAACGCCGCCAAATATCTGATATCGCTTGGTTTAAAGCGTATTGGCGCACTCGGCTCCCGGGCTGACGGCGCCGTGAACGACTGGCGCGGCGAAAGCCGCCTTGTCGGGTTTGCTGCAGCGTTGCGCGAAGCCGGCATTTCTGACGACCTCATCATCCGCGAAGGCAGCGCGCCGGTCTCCTACGATCACGGGGCAAAGACGCTCGGCTCCCTGCTCGCGAAGGCGCCCGATGTCGAAGGCATTTTTGCCGTCTCCGATATTTCCGCCGTCGGCGCGCTGATGGAATGTCACCGCCGCGGCATTGCCGTGCCCGATCAAGTGTCCATCCTCGGTTTCGGCGATTTCGATATCAGCCGCCAATGTTACCCGGCGATTTCAACGATCCGGGTCGATGCCCAGATGATCGGCCGCAAGGCCGGCGAATTGCTGCTTTCGATACTGGAGCCGGAAAAGGATGCCGCTGTTCCCGAAGGCGCGCGGGTGGATGTCGGGTTCGAGCTGATCGTGCGGGAGACTACAAGGCGGCTGGGTGGTTGATCCATTCTCTTCCCTCATTCCTGTGCTTGTCACAGGAATCCAGCCGACGCGCGTCTGCGCGGCGGGGAGAGTCCCTTCAGCCCAAGGACCTGGGCTGGCTGGATCCCTGTGACAAGCACAGGGATGAGGGAGAAGAGACGTGTTCTCCCTACCGCGCACCCCATGTATCCGTCAGCCGATACCCCTCCGGCCATGGGTCGGACGGATCAAGCATATGCTGATGGATGCCGGTGACCCAGCCGCGGCCGGAGATTTCCGGCAGGATGGCCGGGCGGTCGCCGACCGTTGTGGTTCCGAGGATGCGGCCGGTGAAGGTCGAGCCGATCAGCGACACCGCCGTCAGCGTTTCGCCTTCCTTCATTTCGCCGCGCGCATGCAGCACCGCCATGCGGGCTGAAAGCGCCGTGCCGGTTGGCGAACGGTCCACTTTGCCCGGCTGGATGGCAACGGCCGCCCCTGCCCGCAGGCCTTCGGCCGTGCGCTCCACCTTGCCGGCGAAGAGGCAGAAGGAAAAATGGCGCCAGTCGGGGTTTTCGGGATGGTCGAAACCCAAAGCCCTGTTGGCGGCATTGGTGATGCGCACGCCGAGGCGGGCGATCTCATGCGCCTCTTCTGGCTTCAGGCTGAAACCCATAGATTCGGCATCCACGATGACGAAGCTGTCGCCGCCATAGGCGGTGTCCACCTTCAGCGTGCCGAGGCCTTCGACCTCAAGCTCGACATCGAGCTTCGCGGCAAAGCTCGGCAGGTTCTGCACGAAAATGCGCTCGGCCTTGCCGTTGCGGCATTCGGCGCGCACTTTCACCAGTCCGCCGGGCGCTTCCAGCAGCATATGGGTTTCCGGCTCCTGCATCGGTACGATGCCGCCATCCAGAAGCACTGTGGAAACGCAGATGGAATTGGAGCCGGACATGGGCGGCGTATCTTCCGGCTCCATGATGATGAAGGCGGCGTCCGCGTCAGGATGTTTCGGCGGCACCAGCAGATTGACGTGGCGGAACACGCCGCCGCGCGGCTCGTTGAGCACGAAGTTGCGAAGCGTCTCATCACGGGCGATGAAGCGGCTCTGTTCCCAGATCGTCTCGCCCGGCGGCGGCTTCACCCCGCCGACGATCACATCCCCCACTTCACCTTCCGCATGGGCGGAAATCACATGAACTGTCTTGATACTGCGCATTCAGTTCTCCTCACGAAAGCCAGACAGGAAGGCGGGATACGGCACGGCCGGTCAGCGCGCTGTCGACGCAATCGGCAAGGCTGCCGAAGCGCACCGCGCGGCCGCTGAGGCCGGGGCCGTAATGGGCGTATTTGCCGGAGTTGGTCATCAGTGCGCGGGTCTTCGTCGGAAACACCGGCTCGGAAATCGAACACCAGCAGAGATCCGGCAGCACCTGCACGCCGCTGTCCTTCAGGCTCTGCAGCGTGCCGTCCTGCATGGCCGCATCGATGACCTGCTGACCGGCGGTGACGATGACGGCGACATCCGCATGGCGCTTGCGGCCATTAAACACGGCCGCCAGCGCCCGACATTCCTCCAGCGAGGCATGCGGGCTACCGATGGCGACAAGCTGCACCTCTTCCGGCCCCTCGTTCAGAAGCGACCAGCCGGCGGCCATATCGGCGAGCGAAATGGTCACTGTCCCGGCGGTTTCGAGCGGCGCAAGTCCCGCTTCGGGCGTCACGCCCTCGATATGCAGCATGGGCGAGGCAGAGGTGGTGCCGAAGGCGGCGCAAAGCGCTTTCAGATCATCCCGCGACGGTTTTGCAGCTCCAAGACCACGCAGCAACGGAATGCAATCCGGCGCGGCCTTGCCGGCGAGATAACCGACGAGCGGCCAGAAGGCGTCATCGATGCCAGCTGGCAGGGCCACATCGACGATGCGCTGCGGCCGGCGATTTTCTTCGAGATACACCCCCGAAAGCGGCGCCCTGCCCGTCATCGCAATACAGAGATCGAGAAAATCCGGGTGCTTTGCGGTGCGGGCACCGAGCACCGTATTGGCGAAGATCACCGCATTCGACTCGGCCCAGCCGATCGATTCGCCGGCACTTGGCGCACTGTCCAGCAGGTAAGGCGAACAGGTGAAGGTGGGGCGACACCCCATGCGAACATAGGCATCCGCCAGCCTTGCGGCCGGATCGCCGAAATCCTCCGGCACGCCCTGCGCCCGCCAGTGCGCCTTGTCCACGGAAATGGCGTTCATGGTGGTCGGCACCCGCACCTTGCCGCCCATGTCAGCCATTTTTTCGGCAAAGGTGAGGTTGGCAGGGCTGGCATAGATACAGCCATCGATATGGCCCTGCGTCACATCGACAAGCGTCGACGCACCCTGCTGGGCGGCCATGGCGACGATGATGCGCATGGCCTGCCGCGCGGCAATGCCGTCGCTCCCTTCCAGCATTGCACCATCCTCGTCCTTCAGGTCGAGATGGGCCGTCGCCGGCGGCGCGATGGCAAGCGAGATACCGTCGGCCTCAATGGTGCTCTCATTGATGCTGACATGCGCGGCACGCGCGAAGCGGGCAAAATTATCCGCATCGAGACGGACGACTGGCAGAGCCCTGTCGAACATTTCCGCCGCAACGAGGGCACCGAGCGTCAGGACGTCTTCAGCCTCGCAGAAAACCAGCGCCGCGGGCGCACGGCCGGTGAGGATGAGATCGAGCAGCACGCCGGAACCGGTGCAGGAGCCACGGCTGGTCGGCATGAACAGCACGCCGCCGGTGAGACAGATGCCATGCAGCGGGTGATGCACATCGATCACCTTGCCGGTGGCGGGATCGACCCCGCCCCAGAAGCTCAGCGCCTCGGTGGTGGCGATGACCTTGCCTTCGGCGGCACCGGCCAGAATGCTGCGCGCCTGAGGAGTAGTGATTGGCGAAACGGAAGAAGACATTGAAAAATCCCCGTCAGAAACGTTGCGGCGAAAATGCCCTTGTATCGATGACGGGCTTTTGCCCCGTCAGAAGATCGGCGACGAGGCGGGCCGTGCCCGCCGATTGCGTCAGCCCCAGATGGCCGTGGCCGAAAGCATAAACCACCCGCGCCGTGTGCCGCGCTTGCCCAATGGCCGGCAGGCTGTCCGGCAGCGAGGGGCGGAAGCCCATCCACTGCTTGCCGCCTTCGGTTTTCAGGCCCGGCAGAAAAGCCTTCGCCTTGGTCAAAAGCGCCTCGGAACGGGCGAAGTTGGCCGGAAGCTCCAGCCCGCCCAGCTCCACGGCACCGCCAACGCGGATACCGGAGGAAAGGCGGGTCACGACGAAACCATGGCCACCGAAGGTGACCTGCGTGCGCAGATCGAAAGCACCTGAAGGCAGGGTAGTATTATACCCCCGTTCCGTTTCCAGCGGAATTTTTTCGCCAAGCGAACGGGCGATACGGTGCGAGAAAGCCCCGGCCGCCAGCACCACCCTGCCTGCCTTGCGGGTTCGGCCATCATGGCTCACCACCTCAACGCCGTCTTCCAGCGGCCTCAGCGAAGCGATATCGAGGCATTCGATACGGCCGCCAATGCTGCGGAAATGCTCGGCCAGCGCCAGCGTGTAAAGCTTGGGATCGGCGATGGAAAACCAGCCGGGCGTAAACGTGCCGCAGGTAAAACGCGGCGCGATGCCGGGCTGTATCTCGGCCATCTGTTCGGCGTTCAGATGCCGGAACTCGATGCCGTGGCGTTCGCGTGCCTTCCAGCCGGCAAGCGAGCTTTCGAATTCCGCCTCGCTTTCATAGACCTGAAGGTTCCCCTCCTTGCGCAGCATCGCAATCGTGTCCGTCTTTTTGAGAAACGGCTCCAGCTCTGCTTTGGAAAGGTCCATCAGCGCCGTCTGCGCGGCGGTGGAATGCTCGACTTTCGATGCCGCGCAGGCCCGCCAGAAGCGGAACATCCACGGCGCGATCTTCAGCGCATAGGCCGGCGGCACGCTGAGCGGCCCCAGCGGATCGATGAGCCATTTCGGCGCTTTCCAGAGAATGCCCGGCGATGCAAGCGGCAGAATATCGGTGAAGGCGAAGGCGCCGGCATTGCCGGCGGACGCGCCCGCCGCCGGTCCTTCACGATCGATGACCGTAACCGAAAGACCACGGCCCTGCGCGGCGATTGCCGCCGAGAGGCCGACAACGCCGGCCCCTATGACGATGACATCATTTGCAGGCATTACCGCACGCTCGCCAGGAACTTCTGGGTTTCGGCATGCTGCGGCGCGCCGAACAGCTGGTCCGGCGTGCCGATTTCCGCCATCACGCCCTGATGGAAGAAAGCGACGCGGTTGGAGACATCACGGGCGAAGGCCATTTCATGGGTGACGCAGATCATCGTCATCCCCTCATCGGCCAGCATCTTGAGCGTATCGAGCACTTCGCCGACCAGCATCGGGTCGAGCGCCGAGGTGACTTCGTCGAACAGCATATACTCCGGCGACATGGCAAGCGCGCGGGCAATCGCCATACGCTGCTGCTGGCCGCCCGACATGCGGTTCGGATAGACCTTCAGCTTTTCGGCAAGGCCCACATGGGTCAATTGCTTGACCGCGATCTCCTCGGCCTGCTCCTTGGAGATGCCAAGAACCTTGCGCGGCGCCAGCATGACGTTTTCAAGCACGGTCAGATGCGGAAAGGCGTTCCATTGCTGGAAGACGATGCCGACCTTGCGGCGCAGCTTGTTGAGGTCGGTCGATTTGGCATGCACTTCCGTGCCATCGATGACGATCCTGCCGCTGTCGATCGGCTCCAGGCCATTGATGCAGGTGAGCAGCGTCGACTTGCCGGAACCGGAACCGCCGATGATGGTGACGACCTCGCCCTTGTTGACGGTGAGGTTGATCCCTTTCAGAACCTCCAGCGGGCCGAAGGATTTGCGGACGTTTTCGATCTCAATCATTGGGGGACCACCGTCTTTCGAGATACCCGCCGAAACGGGCGATGGGGAAGCTGATAAGGAAGTAGATGGCGCCGCAGATCATCAGGATGGTCAACGGTTCCTGCAGGCGGGTCACGAGGATCTGCGAAGCGCGCAGAAGCTCGATAAGGCCAAGCCAAAGCACCAGGGCCGAATCCTTCATGACACCGAGCGTCAGTCCGATCCAGGACGGCAACGACACGCGGGTGGCGAGCGGCAGCACGATATAGCGCATGTCCTGCGACCATGTCATGCCGAGCGAGCGGCAGGCACGGCGCGTATTGGACGGCACGGCATCGATGCCGCCGCGCACGATCTCGGTGCAATAGGCTGCCGTATAAAGCGACAGCACCACGCAGGAGGTGGTGAAGGGCGGCCAGCCGAGCTTGGCAATCGACTGGAAGGCATTGCCGAGAACCAGCTGGATGAGCAGCGGCACGGAACGGAAAATATCCAGCACGAAGGTCAGCGGCAGCGACCAATAGGGGCCGAATTGGAAACGGATGATACCGAAGATGATCCCCATGACGGTGCCTGCCGTGACGGCGACGGCGGTGACGGCAAGCGTCATGCCGGCACCCTTGGCCAGGAAGGCGAGATCACTCCAGGTGAGAGCGGTTTCAAACATGGCGCACCTCTCTCAGTAACGGAACAGACGCCAGGCCAGCAATCTGGCGGCGAGCGTGACGATCTTGGCGATCACGTAATAGATGACCGCGGCGAGCGCGAAGAATTCAAAGGTGCGGAACGAGCGCGCATTGAGCGCCTGCGTGACACCGGCGAGATCCGTGTTCATGCCGACCGTGACACCGAGCGAGGTCATGAGGATCGCCCAGACCATCTGGTTGGTGGCCGGCAGGAAAGCCACGCGCAGCATCTGCGGCAGGATGATCAGCCGGAAGGTCTGCATCGAGGTCATGCCAAGCGAACGGCCCGACCGCGTCTGCGTATCCGGTATGGCTTTCAGCGCACCGCGGAAATTCTCCGCCAGATAACCGGCATTGTTAAACGCGATACCGACCAGAAGCGCGGTATAGGGGCTGAGGTGGATGCCGAAATTGCCAAGCCCGAAATGGGCCATGTAAATCTGGAACAGTGCCGGCGTGTTGCGGGCAACCTCCACCCAGACGGAGGCCAAAGCGCCGAGAACACGGTTGCCGGACAGCCGGAACAGCGTCAGCAGGATGGCGAAGGTAAGACCGATCACCATCGACAGAAGGGCGATCTGCAGCGTTACCACCGCACCGTCCAGAAGCTGCGGCAAAGCCTTCAGCGCCTGATTCCAGTGGAATGTATAGTTGAACATTAAGCGTCCCGCCTTTTCAGAAACGATCAACGGCGCGATCATTTTGACCGCGCCGTTTACGAAAAGTCCTGATTAGCGATAAACGCCGTTGACGGTGAGCGAGGGAACTTCGCCGCCAACCCATTTTTCATAGAGTTCGGCGTAACGGCCGGTGCGAACCTGCTGGTTGATGAAGAGGTTCAGGTAGTTGATGAAGCCATACTCGTCACGGTTGGTGAAGAGCGCGACGTAATCGATATCATAGGGCGCCTTGCCGACGACCGAGATACCGGCAAACTTGCCGCCCTTGACGTTGGACTGCGCAACCGTGGAGGTGGAAACGGTGGCGTCGATCTGGCCCTGGCTCAGCGCGAGGAAAACGTCGGCCTGCGTCTGGTAAGGACGGAACTCGCCGGTTCCCCACTCCTTGACCGACTTTTCAAGCGCGATGGCTTCGAACGTGCCGGCGGTTGCGCCGACCGTCTTGCCCTTCATGTCCTCGAAGGACTTGATGCCCGACTTGTCGTTGGCGGTAACAGCCATTTCAAAGGCGAAGTAAGGCACGGTCATGCCGACCGTCTTGGCGCGTTCCAGCGTATCGGAGGTCGAGGCAACACCGACATCGACGCGGCCGGACATCAGCGCCGGAATACGTTCGGGGAACGGTGTCTCGACGATTTCAGCCGTGACGCCGAGCGCCTTGGCGAGATCGTTGCAATAATCGACGTCGAAGCCAACAGGGTTGTTTGCGTCGTCACGCGAACCCATGGGCGGGAAGTCGAGCACGACGGCGCAGCGCAGCGTGCCGGCGGAAATGATGTCGTCGAGCTTGTCGGCCTTGGCCGGCGTGATAGCGGAAGTAGCGGCCAGAAGGCCGGCGAAGATGACCGATTTTTTCATTCTTGATTTGCTCCCAGAATTTGGTCCGCCCTTGAAGGCGCGGTCACTATTTCCCCATGGGGCCGATAAATCAACATAAAAATACAACTAGTATACAAAAAGAATTTTGCAGCTGCGAACAATGGGGATTTGCCACGCGAGCGGAAAAGCTAGCTCATGGCGGAAAGACTCTTTTCAGCCCAATGACTTGGAGCAACACCCTTGCTGCGGTGGGCGCGGCAGTGGGAAACAGGAAAAAGACGCCGTAAAATCGTGAAACCGTTGGCGCTGAATGCGGATTTACAATTTCGCGAGCGGTTTCCGAAAAGACGATTGCAATAGGGAGTGCTTTGTATACTTTATGTATTCAAGATGTGCGAACCGATATCAGAGGGAACATGATGAGCGACACCACCACCCTGACCATTGCCGCGCTTTCACAGCGGGTCGACGAAATTTTCCGCAAGGCGGGGCTGAATGACGTGCAGTCGGGAGCGCTTGCCCGCGTCATCACCGCCGGTGAGCGCGACGCCTGCAAATCACATGGTATCTATCGCATCGAAGGCGCCCTGCGCACCGTGAAGGCCGGCAAGGTGAAGCCGGGCGCGATACCCGACGTGGCCGGGGACGACGGCACGGCGATTGTCAAAGTCAACGCCAATGGCGGCTTTGCCAATCCCGCCTTCGAACTGGGCCTGCCGGTTCTGGTGGAGCGGGCAAAACGTTCGGGCATCGCAGCTCTTGTCATCAATGACTGCACGCATTTTTCGGCGCTCTGGCCTGAGGTCGAGGGGCTGACCTCGAATGGTCTCGCCGGGCTGGTAATGTGCCCCAGCTATTCGACCGTCGCCCCCACCGGCGGCAGCAAACCGCTGCTTGGCACCAATCCCTTCGCCTTTGGCTGGCCACGCAAGGACACCTCCCCTTATGTCTTCGATTTTGCCACGTCGGTTGCCGCGCGCGGCGAAATCGAACTGCACCGGCGCGCAGGCAAATCCCTGCCGGAAGGCTGGGCGCTGGATGCCGAAGGCAAGCCGACGACCGACCCGGAAGCCGCGCTGGCCGGCTCCATGCTGCCTTTCGGTGGCCACAAGGGATCGGCGATCGGCACCATGATCGAACTTCTCGCCGGTATCATGATCGGTGACCTGACCAGCCCCGAAGCCCTCGAATTCCTCGGCACGACAACACTTGCGCCGACCCATGGCGAATTGATCGTCGCGTTTTCCCCGGAAGCTTTCGCCAAGGGTCGCCCGGGCGACCCCTTCCAGCGGGCGGAAGTGCTGTTCGACGCCATCATCGGCCAGGGCGCCCGCCTGCCCTCCGGCCGCCGTTTTGCGGCCCGCGCCAAATCCGAAAGCGAAGGCATTACGCTTACCGCCGCTGAAATAGCGGGTCTGGATCGGTTGCTGGAGAAAGGGCTGGACGCGGTTTCCTGACCATTTGGATGTGGAAATGAAAAAAGGCCCGCAATTGCGGGCCTCATAGCGACAACGTCATTCAGCGTTTTTTGCGACTGCATAGCATCCCCGCTCCGTCACCCCGGACTAGATCCGGGGGCCAGCGCGATCAAGTCCTTGATCGCGGAAGACTCTTTCACGGCGCAGACGCGCCGTGGCTGGATGCCGGATCTAGTCCGGCATGACGGAGGAGAGGCGTCAAACCTCATCACATGCAAAAAAGGCCCGCAGTTGCGGGCCTTTTTTTCGCAGCAGCAATATCTCAGGCCGCCTTGCAGGTCTGAACGGCGCCCGGAAGCTTGCTCCAGTCGGCATACCAGCTGTTGAACAGCTTGAACTGTGCCTCGACATAACCGCGCTGGCTGTCCGTCAGGGCATCGGTTTCGTTGAAGTGCAGCGTGTATTCCCTGTCGCCCTTCAGCACCATCATGTGCTTGAAATAGAGAACCAAGTCCGGACCTTCATCGAAGGAGGAGAGCACGGCCAGCGCCTGCTCCAGTTCCAGCGCGCGGACGCGGGCATCCGCATCGCCCTTGGCGGCGGCCTGCGACAGCTTGCAGAGGTGAATAACTTCCTTCGGCAGAACATTGCCGATGCCGGTGATGGCGCCGGTTGCGCCGCAATTGACGAAGCCGTGGAAAACGGCCGTATCGACGCCGATCATCAGGGTTACTTCATCATCACGGCTGGTGATGTTCTCGGCCGCATAACGCATGTCGGCCGGGCCGCCGAATTCCTTGAAGCCGACAAGGTTCTTGTGCTCTGCGCGCAGGGCAAAGAAGAGATCGGCGCGGGTGGCAAAGCCGTAATAGGGGCTGTTGTAGATAACCGCCGGGATATCAGGCGCAGCCGACAGGATGGCCTTGAAATGCGCCTTCTGGGCGGAGATGACCGAACCGCGCGACAGGACACGGGGAATGACCATCAGGCCCTTGGCGCCAACCTTCTGGGCGTGGGCGGCATGTGCCACGGCGGACGCGGTGTTGACCGCGCCGGTGCCGACGATAACAGGAATGCCGGCCTTGACCAGGCGCTCCACGCCTTCCATGCGCTGCTCGTCGGTGAGCAGCGGCCAGTCGCCCATGGAACCGCAATAAACGACGGCCGACATGCCATCTGCAATGAGTTCCTTGCCCTTGCGCACAAGCGCATCGAAATCAGGGGTGCGATCCGCCTTGCAAGGGGTCATCAATGCGGGAATCACGCCGGAAAAAATGCTGGCCGTCATTATTAGCTCCTAAGGGACATGTTTTCAGGAATGGACGCAGCTTCGCGCCACCCTTTCGACAAGGACATTACTATCTTGTATTTTATTTGTCGACAAGAAATCGACAAGCTACAGATTTATTTCCAGCCGCTCGTTTCGCACCAACAGTTTCTGCACCTGCTGCACGATCTGTTCGGCATGTTCCCGTGCCAGTTTTTCAGAAAGGGCGATGTCGCGCGCGGCGATGGCGGCGATCATCGCCTCGTGATCATCGACGAAACGCCTCGGCAGACGATCCTCATAAGACTGGTAATAAAGCCGCAGAATGCGCCGCCCCTCATCCAGCAGGCGTTTGAACAGGCTGGTGAAATAGGGATTTCGACCGGCCTCGGCGATGGACAGGTGAAGGGCTGCGTTGGTGGAAATCATCGCCAGCGCGTTCTGCTCCTCCACTGCGATGGCGAATTCCGCATTATGGGCGCGAATTTCGACCAGATCCTCCGGGCGATGATATTGCGCGGCAAGCTGGGTGGTGACGCGATACATCAACACCAGCGCATCGAAATAGGTGTGCATGTTGAGGAAATCGATATTCGACACCATGGTCGAGCGGTTCGGCAACGTATCGATCAGCCCCTCACCCGAAAGCCGCACCAGCGCCTCTCGGATCGGCGTGCGCGACATCTTGAACCTTTCGGCAAGCTGCACCTCGTCGATGGGGCTGCCCGGCGGCAGCACCAGATCGAGAATCTCGTCGCGCAGCAGATCATAGACCATCTTCACGCCGGAGCCGCGCTTGCGCTCGGCAGAAGCAATTATATCCGTCATCATCAAATCCCTCTTGTCGACATAAAGAGTACTATTATCTTTTTTCCCGATCAACGCCGCGCTTCGGCTATGCCATCCCGAATGGCGGAATAATTGTTCAAAAACAACAAAAAGCCGTCGCGAAAATTGCCCGCGACGGCATCAAACATTCATTTTGTGACGTGGATGCTGTTTATGAGGCACGGCCGCTTGGGAAGCTGCGCCCGATCCGGGGAGCGAGGAGCACGCCTCTTGTTTCTTCTCCCCGACCGGGGAGAAGGTCGCGGCAGCGGAATGAGGGGGCAAGGGTCATGAGATACGGCAACGTTGCCCCCTCATCTGACCCTCCGGGCCATCTTCTCCCCGGCGGGGAGAAGAAATGCGCGGCAATGTCCCGCCTCAAACGAGCCCTCAGTTGCGCAGGCCGGTGGCGACGACGGAAATCTTGAAAGCACCGTCCAGCGTGGGATCGAAGGAAGCGCCCATCACCACATCGGTCTCTTCGCTGACCGCCTCGCGCACCAGCGTCATCGCCTCGTCGATCTCATAGAGTGTCAGGTCGTTGCCGCCGGAAATGGAGACCAGCGCGCCACGCGCTTCCTTCAGCGACGGCTCACCGAGCAGCGGATTGGCAATGGCCGCAGCGGCGGCTTCAGAGGCGCGTTTTTCGCCCTTGGCCTGCGCCGTCCCCATCAGCGCCCGGCCGCCATTCTTCATGACGTAGCGCACATCGGCGAAATCCAGATTGACCAGGCCTTCGCGCAGGATGAGATCGGTGATGCAGCGCACGCCGAGCGACAGGACCTTGTCGGCCGTCTTCAGTGCGTTTTCGAAGGTGGTTCCGGCGTCAGCGATGCGCAGCAGGTTCTGGTTGGGAATGACGATGACGGTATCGGCAGTGTTGAGCAGGTTGGCAAAGCCGTATTCGGCGGCCCGCATGCGGCGCGCGCCCTCGAAGCTGAAAGGCAGCGTGACGACACCGACGGTGAGGATGTTCTTCGCCCGGCAGGCTTCCGCAATCACCGGGGCAGCGCCCGTGCCCGTACCACCGCCCATGCCGGCGGTAATGAAGCACATGTCGTAACCGCTCAGGTGATCCATGATCTCGTCGAGGGAATCGATCGCCGCCTGCCGGCCGACCTCGGGATCGGCGCCCGCTCCAAGCCCGCCTGTCAGTTCGGAGCTGAGCTGCACGAGCCTCGGCGCGTTGGTTTTCTTCAGCGCCTGCGCATCCGTGTTGGCGGCGATGAAATCCACCCCGCCGATGCCCTCGGCAATCATGTTGTTGATCGCGTTGCCGCCACCGCCACCGACGCCGACGACGGCGATATTGGGCGTGTTGCGGGCAATGGTGGCGCGCGGAGACTGGGTCATCGTCTATTCTCTTTCTAAACTCATAGGGTCCCGCGCCGTTTTTGACCGCGGCACGCGAATGATCGGCGGCGTTCCCGCACTTCCTTCCTGGCGCACGAAGGAGGCTTTAACGCGTTGAATTTGCATATAAGCCTTATCGGCCGATTGCGGCCAAAAGACTTGTGCTCCAGCGGCGAAAGATGCGCTACGGCAACGTTCTCCCACCCTTCCCCCGGATGAAAACCAAACCGAATCAACTGCTTCGCTATTGAATGGTGATAGCCGAAAAGGCACGCCGTTTACACTCCATTCACTATGTTTATCTCAGTTTGGAACGAGTTGTGCCGACAAGTGTTTGCTTGCCGACAGCGCTCAGGCGCACAGAATGGAGGCAGGCATATGTTGGCAGACGTCTTGCAAAGCGAACCGGGTTTCCGCACGGAACAGCCACGGGTGCTGATCGTGGAAGACGAGTTCCTCATCGCCATGGATATCGAAGATTCCATTCTGCAGGCGGATGAAGATGCAAATGTCATCGGCATCGCCAACCGGCTGGATGAGGCCGTGGCGCTCGGCAGTCGCGCCGATATCGCCTTTGTCGACGTCAACCTGGCCGACGGCCAGACAGGCCCTGAGATCGGCCGGCGGCTTTCGCAGGATCACGGCGTGGTGGTGATCTTCATGACGGCAAACCCGGAAGTGGTCGTCAATCTCGGTATCGGCGCCGGCGTGATCGCCAAGCCCGTTCCGCAGGATGCCGTGGAACAATGCCTCTCCTACGCGCTTGCCAAGCGCGCCGGCACACACGCCGTAACGCCGATAGGCATGATGGCTTTCGACTGAGGCGATACCTAAAACTGAGGCTGAAAACAGAAAAGCCTGCCGCGGGAGGAGGTGCGGCAGGCTTTCTGAAAAGATGAACAGCGATATGGGAGGAGGAAAACCGCTGTCCCCGGGGCAATCCTTTGGGAGGAGGAGTAGGATCGCCCGCATTACCAAAAGGATGTGGGAGGAGGTACATCCGTTTCGATGATTGGAAGATAGCATTTTTCTGCGCATTTCACAGGCACAAGCTTGCAGCACAGATATGCACGAAGCGCATGGCGAATTTTACGTGCCGAGACATGGATACCGCACGTCACATTCCTTGCCGTGACGCATGCGCCCGAGGCGGCACAAGTCCAGAATGATGCGGCGGCCCGAAAGAACCCTGTTGCGGGCCTGAAAAACGGCAAAGGGTTTGAATGACGCCCAAAAACAAAAACGCCCGCGAAGCGGGCGTTTGGGCATTCAAAAGCGACTGTATCGTCTTATTACTTGCCGATTGCGGCGCGGGCAACGCTGGTGATCTGGCTGCGATCAATACCGAGATCGTGCAGTTCACGGGTGCTCATGCGGCCCAGTTCGTTGATGGTCTGACGATATTTGCGCCAGTTGTTAAAGCTGCGTGCTACGTTCATGACATGACCCTTTCTGAGGTTTAGGTGACGTCAGTAACGTTTTCGTTCCGGCGTCCTTTGATGCCCCCTATATGCGCTTTCTCATGCCCAATGAACAGGCAGAATAAGGCAATCCACCCATGCGCCAGACGCAAGGGTTCTCCGTGGCGGTTTGCAGCGAAAAAGAAACCTGACTGAAATTCAGACGGTTCGCCGGCCATGCGACCGTCCCTGCCGTCTCAGAACTTGTAGCGGACGCCGAATACGTTGGCGTTTGTGGCGCCCTTCATATTGCCCAATGTTTTGCCACCGCCGGAGCGGTGGTGCAGACGCCAGAAGAATTCCGTCGAGGAATCCTCACTGAAGGACACGTTGATTTCCGGCCCCAGATAAAACAGGACATTGGCATTGCCGTCGTCCTTGATTTCCTGTTCGCGCTCGCGGCCCGGCTGCGCATCCGTGACAAGGCTGAGGCCGGCGGTAAAGCTCGGCGTGATGAACAGCCGCTCTCCAAGCCTGATCTGCTCGTAACGGGCGACCGGGCCCGCCCAGACCTCGCCGGTGAAGCCTTTACCAACCCTGGCGGCAATGCCGATCTCGCCGCCCAGTTTCACATTGCCGATGCGGTAGGGATAAAACTGGTAGCCGCCCCCGATAATGGCGTTTCTTTCATATTCCACGGGAATGAGCGCCGCACTTTTCAGCATGTCTTCCTTCGTCATGGCGCCAGCGAAACCGAATATCGCCTCGCTCGTCTCCGAAGCCATATCCTCAGACGCGAAAGATGATGTCGCGGCCAGTGCGATCATGGCCGTCAAAGACAGACGTGCTGCAATATTCATTTTGCTACTCCTGAACAAAGCCCGCTTTTACCCAGCCGTCCTCATAGGCATATTCCCGGAAGGCGAACATACCGTTACCGAACACAATTAATTCAACTTGTCCGGAAATGGCCGGAAAACCGGCGTTTTCTCCCGCATTAGCGCAAGAACCGCCGGAATCGGTGAAGCGCGAAAACAGGGAGCGCCGAGCCGATGGCGAGCAGCGCCAGCAGTTGCGGCCAGACCACAGCCCCCCCCGGAAGTGCTTGCAACGGCGGCGGGAACAGGATCAGCAGCATACCGAATTACGGCGTGGAGCCGGAAAGCCCGGCGAAATCCAGCCTCTTGGAGGAGGTGCAACGCGAAATGGCCATGAGATTAGGGGGCGGGATAGATATAGCCGATAAAGGCTCCCGCCCCCTGCGCGACAAAACGGGATCGATCATGCCCGATTATTGCGTCGCCGGAATGGGTGTCAGCGAGACCGTACGCTTACGCAGCAGCCTTCGGTCCGCCGCCGACTGTCGGCAGTTTACACCGCCCGCGCCCGCTTCACTTCCACCTGCGTCCACTCAGGCAGCCAGTCGCGATGGGCGACAAGAAGATCGTCCACCAGCGACCATATCTGGTCGAGGTCCAGTTCCGCCGCCGTATGCGGGTCCATCATCGCCGCATGGAAGATATGCTCGCGGTTTTCGCTCATCAGCGCCCGCACCGTCAGTTCCTGCACATTGATATTGGTGCGCATCAGCGCGGTCAGCTGCGGCGGCAATTCGCCGATGAAGGTGGGCTGCACGCCGTTATGGTCGACGAGGCAAGGCACTTCCGCCGCGCAATTGGCCGGCAGCGAGGTGATGCAGCCATTGTTGCGCTGGTTGCCGTAGATGACGGAGGGTTCGCCGGTCCAGACGGAATTGATGATGGAGGAGGCATATTCCTTTGATGGCTTCACCTCGATCTTGTCGGCAGAACGATAAGCCGCCGCCTGACCCTTCCAGCGCTCGATCTGCTCGATGCAGCGCTTGGGATATTCATCAAGCGGAATGCCAAATTTCTCGATCAGGTCCTCGCGGCCTTCCTTGATGAAATAGGGCGTGTATTCGGCGAAATGTTCCGAACTTTCGGTGACGAAATAACCGAGCCGCGTCAGCATCTCGTAGCGGACCTTGTTGGGGCAACGCGGGTTCCAGCCGGGTTTTGGCGCACGGCCTTCGCGGTAACCGCGCACGAGATCCGGATAAAGGTTTCTGTAGCTGCCATCGGGCTGGCGGTGCTCGAACTCCAGGAAAAACGCCATGTGGTTGATCCCGGCCGAACGATAGCGGATTTCCTCGTAGGGAATATCGAGATCATGGGCGAGCTCCATGGCGGTGCCCTGCACCGAATGGCAAAGGCCCACCTGCCGGATCGTCGGGTATTTCTCGGCAATCGCCCAGGTGTTAATCGCCATCGGGTTCACATATTGCAGCATGATGGCGTTGGGGCAGACGGCCAGCATGTCCTCGCAGATTTTCCACAGATGCGGCACGGTGCGAAGGCCGCGCATGATGCCGCCGACACCGAGCGTATCGGCAATGGTCTGGCGAAGGCCATATTTGCGCGGCACCTCGAAATCGGTGACCGTGCAGGGCTCATATCCGCCGATCTGGAAAGCGACGACGACGAAATCGGCACCGGCAAGCGCCTTTTTCTGGTCGGTATAGGTTTCGGCCTTCGCCTTTGCCCCGAGCGTCGAAATCAGCTTGTTGACGACGATGGCGCTTTCTTCCAGCCTTTCACGATTGATATCCATCAGCGCAATGGTGGCGCCGGAAAGCGCCGGACGCTGCAGCACGTCACCGATGATGTTCTTCATGAAAACAGTGGAACCTGCGCCGATAAATGTGATCTTGGGATCTCTTGCCATTTCTACCTCCGGCATTTGGCATTCAAGCGATTTCGAAGGCGGCTCGTACAAGCCGCTGAGTATATTCGGTTTTTGGGTGATTAAGAACGTCCTCGACAGGGCCTTCCTCGACGATCTTGCCGCTTTGCATGACGATGACGCGGTGGCAGAGCGCGCGCACCACCTTCAGGTCATGCGAGATGAACAGGTAGCTCAGGCCCCGCTCGTCCTGCAGCTTGCGGAGCAGATCGATGATCTGCGCCTGCACGGAAAGATCGAGCGCCGAGGTTGGCTCGTCGAGCAGGATGAATTCCGGCTCCAGCGCCACCGCACGGGCAATGGCGATGCGCTGGCGCTGACCACCTGAGAATTCATGCGGGAACCGTGAGAGGATATTGCCGGGCATGCCCGCCGCCTCCAGCGCATCGCGCACCCGGTCCAGCCTCTCGGCTTTGTTCTTACCCAGGCCGTTGATGATCAGCCCTTCCTCGATGATCTGGCCGATGGTCATGCGCGGATTGAGCGAGGCGAAAGGGTCCTGAAAGACGATCTGCATACGCGAACGCAGGGGCCGCATTTCGGCGCGGGAGCGGCCATCGACCCTCTCGCCATCGAAGACCACCTCGCCGCCCACCGGCTCGTTCAGCCGCAGCAGCGACTGCCCGAAAGTGGTCTTGCCGGAACCGGATTCACCAACGAGCCCCAGCGTCTCGTGCCGCCTGAGGGTCAGGCCGAGGCTGTCGACGGCGATCAGCTCTTTCAGCTCCGGTTTGAACAGCCCGCCGTAACGCATCATGAAGGAAACGCGCACACCGCTTGCTGTCAGCAGCACACCGGAATTTTCCGGCAGCGGTTTCGCCGTACCATGCGGTTCGGAGCCGAGCAGCTTCTTTGTGTAGGGGTGCTGCGGCCCGGCGAACAGCTTTTCCGTGGTGTTGTGCTCGCGCATCTCGCCATGCTGCATGACATAGACGTAATCGGAAAACTGCTTCACGATGGTCAGGTCATGGGTGATGAGCACCACGGCCATGCCGCGCTTCTTCTGAAGATCGCGGATGAGATTGAGGATCTGCGCCTGCACCGTCACATCGAGCGCGGTGGTCGGCTCGTCGGCAATCAGCACGTCCGGATCGTTGGAGAGCGCCATGGCGATCATCACACGCTGCCGCTGGCCGCCGGAAAGCTGGTGCGGATATTGCTTCAGCCGCGCTTCAGGCTCCGGTATCTGCACCTGCCGCAGAAGATCGAGCGCCCTCGCCTCGGCCTCTTTCCGGCTGAGTTTCGAATGAACACGGATCGCCTCGACGATCTGGCTACCGATCGTATAGATCGGGTTCAGCGAACTCATCGGCTCCTGAAAGATCATCGAGATGCGGTTGCCACGCAGTGCCCTGCGCTGGCGGCTCGAAAACTTCAATATGTCGTCGCCGTTAAACCGCACGGTCGCGGATTTCGAAACGGAAGCCCGCTTCGTCAGAAGACCCATGACGGTGCGCGCCGTTACCGATTTTCCTGAACCGGATTCACCGACGATGGCAATCGTCTCGCCCCGGTAGAGCTGGAAGGAAATGTCCTTCACCGCTTCGACAGTGCCGTGCTCCACCTTGAAGCTCACGGCGATATTGCGGGCGTCGATGATGGCGTCATCGTTGCGATTGTCAGCATCGAAGCGGATCGCGGGGGCGTATGTGTTGTTCTGGCTAGCTACCATTTTACGCTCCTCTCAATAGGGATCGACGGCATCGCGCAGGCCATCGCCGAGCGCGTTGAAGGCGAAGACGGTGACCAGCACAAAACCGACCGGCGCGAGAATCCACGGATAGGAACCGATGACGGAATAGGTCGCGGTATCCTGCAGCATCAGCCCCCAGGAGATGAGCGGCGGCTTCACCGCAAAGCCGAGGAAACCGAGGAAGGATTCGAGCAGCACGACGCTTGGAATATGCAGCGTCACGGCGACGATCACATGGCTCATCACATTCGGCAGAATATGCTGGAAGATGATACGCCGGTCGGTGGCACCGACGGCAATGGCCGCCCGCACATAATCGATACGCGCCAGAGCCAGCGTCTTGCCGCGCACCTCCCGCGACATCTGCGCCCAGCCGAGCGCCGACATGACACCGACGACGAAGACGAGGAACACGGTGGTTGGTGCGGTGACCGGAATGAGCGAGGTCAGTGCGAGATAAAGCGGCAATTGCGGGAAAGCGAGAACCACTTCCACGAAACGCTGCACCCAGGCATCCAGCGGCCCGCCGAAATAGCCTGATATCAGTCCGACACTGGTGCCGATGACGGTGACGATGGCGACGACGCTGAGCGCGATGGCAAGCGAGATACGCGAACCGTAGATGGCGCGCGACAGCACATCGCGTCCGAATTTATCGGTTCCGAGAAAATGCACCGGCTGGCCCTCCATCGAGCCGAAGAAATGCCGGTTCATCGGAATGAGACCCAAAAGCCTGTATTCCGCACCTTTGACGAAGAACCCGAGATAAACGGGATTATCGTAATCCGGCCCGACGATGGGCTGGAAGGTGACTGGATCAAGCTCTTCCGTTTCGGCAGTCGCGTAAACGCGGGGGAACGGACTGACATTACCGTCCTTGTCAGAAAATCGCACCACCTGCGGTGGCGAGAAGCTGGCATTGGTTTCAAGCGGGTTCATCGGCGCGAAGAAATCCGCAAAGACAGCAATCAGGATCAGCAGCACCACCAGCACCAGCCCGACCATGCCGGTGAAGGAGCGTCTGAGACGCCGCCATACCAGCGCGAGATAGGACTCATTACCCTGCGTGCCGCGTTCAGGCTTGGGGGTGATGGCGGTTTCGTTTTTCACTTCGTCAAACGCCATCATCTCAGGCCCTCCCGAATTCGCGAACGCGTGGGTCAAGCATGGCAAGCAGCATGTCGGCGATGATGTTGCCGACGATCAGCGTCGCGGCCAACACCATCATGAAGGTCGCGGTGACATAGACATCGCCCACGGCCATGGAGCCGACAATGGCAGGGCCGACAGTCGGCAGCGCGAAGATGATGGCAGTCTCGATTTCGCCGCTCAGCATGTAGGGCAGCACGACGCCCTGATACATGACCAGCGGGTGCACGGCATTCGGCACCGCATGGCGCATGATGACCGCGCCTTCCGAAAGACCCTTGGCGCGGGCCGTCTCGACATATTGCGCATTCAGCGTATCGAGCAGATTGCCGCGCATCACCCGCATATTATAGGCCAGCCCACCGAAGACGGCGATGGCGACCACCGGCCAGACATGGCTGACGAGATCGACGAATTTGCCCCATGACCACGGCGCACCGCCATATTGCGGCGAGAAGAAGCTGCCGATCTCCGACACGTCGAAATGAAACACCATGAGATAGACAAGGATCAGCGCCATCAGGAAGCGCGGGATCGTCATGCCGAGGAAGGCGACGGTGGAGAGCAGGTTGTCGATCCAGGAATATTGCCGTGTGGCCGCCCAGATGCCGAAGGCAATGCCGAGGATGGATGCGAAGATATGGCAGACCAACGCCAGCGCAATGGTGCGCGGCAGGCGTTCGCCAACCACATCGGCAACCGGTTTGTTGTAATAGAAGCTGTAACCGAAATCGCCGCGGGTCACTATGCCGCCGATCCAGTTGAAATATTGCACGACAAGCGGCTGATCGAGGCCGTGTTCGACACGATAGGCCTGCGCCTGCGCTTCCGCCTGTTCGAAGGACGCACCGCCCTGGTTCATCAGCTGCGAGCGGATGTAATCGGCATAATCGCCGGGCGGTGCCTGGATGATGGCGAAGGTCACCACGCTCAGGATCAACAGCACCGGAATGGCGGATGCTACGCGTATCGTCAGAAATCTCAGCATCGAACGGTCTTCCTCGGTTTGGATGGGCCGTGTGTCTCCGGCCGCGCTTCACGCGCGACCGGTACCGGGTGTTCTCCGGGAGGAGTTCTTCAAGTTTCGCATTGTCCGGACGTAAAACCGCTACGCACTTTTACTGGAAATGCTTTAGTTGATCGGGCCGCCCTCGCCCGGCTTGCCGGGAAGCTGCTCAGGGAAAAGTTCGTATTTGCCCTGCTTGTCGGCCGCGACCCACAGGCGTTCGCGGATGATGGCGTCTTCAGCCCAGTTGAACATGAAGATCGGCGTGCCCTGCGGCACATTCGAGAAGCGCTTGTTGACGATGAGCGCACCGGGATATTCGGTGAGACCAATCGTATAGAGGTTCTGCGTGTAGACCTTCTGATATTGCTTCATCAGCTCGGCCCGTTCGGCATTGTCCTGCGAGGAGATGAATTTCCGCACCAGATCGGCCATCTCCTTCTCGAACGGCATCAGATCGAGTTCCTTGCCTTCGGGCGAGCGGTGGTTCCAGCTGGTGCGCGGGCCGACAGGGGCAAGCTGCTCGGTGTTCTGCACCACGGATGAAAGCTCGGTGGAATTGCGCCGCACCAGCCAGTCGAACTGCCCGCCATAATGGGCGGCATCGCGCTGGTTGGAATCGAGGCTGTTGATGACAACGCGCAGGCCGAGTTTCGCCATCTGGCCGACGAGACCTTCCGCAAGGCTCTTGTCCGTCGCATAGCCATTATTGACGAGAAGGGTAATTTCGACGTTGCGGCCATCAAGCGTTTCCTTGGGGAAATTCAGGAAGCCATCACCATCGGTATCCTTCAGGCCGATAGAGGCAAGTGCTGCCTTGGCGGCCTCGAGGTTGAAGGGGTAATAGACCGTGGAGGCGCGATCATAAAAGCTGGTGCCCGACGAAATGCCGCCCGGATAGATCGCCGTGAACGGCCCCTTCACCAGCGAGTCGCCGATCGCCTTGCGGTCGAGGGCCGATGTCACGGCCTGACGGAATACCTCGTTGCGGTTCAGCTCACGGATCGCCTGTCCGCGCTCATCCGGATTGCCCCAGCCATTGGCGGAAAAATTCATCTGCAGATTATAACCGATAAGCCGCGGCCCAAAGGCAAGGCGGGCCGGCGCATTGGGGTCTGCGGCGCGTTTCAGCGAGGCGACGAAATTCTCCGGCTGTTCGAGATTGGAGAAATCGCCCGATCCCGCCACGGCCTGCACATCGCGATCCGCCCAGGTGGAAAGCTTGTAATGGACCTCGTTGAGGTAGGGCAGCTGCTGGCCCTTTTCATCGACCTTCCAGTAATAGGGATTGCGCCTGAGCACGATGATATCATCTGGCCGATAGGCGACCGGCACCCATGCGCCCATCACCGGCATGTTCATATATTCCGGCGGGAAAGCGTTCTTGAACTGGTTATAGGTGTTCTTGGAATATTTCGGATGCTGGGGTTTGAGAATATGCGACGGTCCGGGGCAGAAGCTCGGATAGGCCATGGTGTAGAGATACTGCTTCGGAAAAGCCGCCTTGAAAGTCCATTCGACGGTGTAATCATCGATCTTCGTGAGCGTCGTTCCCTCACCGAAAGCCTCGGGCGACGCACCGCCGCCGAGCGGGGAGACATTGGGATCGACGACAGCATCTTCCCAATAGAACATCACGTCATCGGCGTTGAAGGCTTCGCCATCCGACCACTTGGCACCTTTAACCAGATGCATCGTCAGCTTGTGACCGTCCTCGGACCATTCCCAGCTTTTGGCCAGATTGGGCAGCGGTTCGGTGTCCTTGGCATCCACCTGGAAAAGCGGCGCGGTGCGCGTCAGGCATTCGGAAAGGGCGATATCGATGCCGCCCCAGCCCTGGCTCTGGCCGGCAATGTAGTTCCAGCCCTCCGGCCGGCCACCAACCACATGGCGCATGGTGTCACCATAAACGCCGGCGCCATCAGGCATGTTCGCGGCCTTATAGACCAGCGGCTCTTCCGGCAGGCGCTCCTTCAGCGGCGGCAGCTTGCCGGTCTTTTCGAATTTCTCGCTGACCCAGTCGGGTTCGCTATAGCTCGGCAGCGCCTTGAATTCGAGGATCGAGTCGCGCGCGACATAATTGATCTTGCCTTCGGCCGGAAATTGCGGCGGCTCGGGCGGCGTGGTGGTCTCGAAGGCATTCGCATTAAGTGCGATCATCGAAACACCAAGTCCCAGTGCCGAGATGATACCGATCCTGCGTTGAAGTAACATCGTCATTCCTCCCAAATGGCAGCTCTTCGACCGCCCACCCTCTGTGATCGTTTTGAGCGGACGGCGAACTCCCTTTCGCCGCCGGCCTGTTCCCATGCTTTTCCTCAAACAGCCTTTTTCAGCGCCGATTTTTCGGCCCGCAATTCCTCGATGGAACGTACGTTGCGGCGCGCAGCCCCCGCCCATTCACGGGTCTTGACGCTGGATTTGGCAAGCCGCTCCTTCGCCGCAGGCACGGCATCGGCATATTGCGGCAGCCAGCGCGCCTGCGCGACGACCATCTCGTCCACCATCTGCCAGACCTCTTCCGGCGTGGCCACGGCGCCGACCAGCGGGTCATGCAGTACCGCGAGCTTCAGCAGATCGATATCGCCGCTCACCGCCGCATGCACAGACATGCGCTGGACATTTATGGAGGCCATGCAGGTGGCCGCACAGGCCTCCGGCAGCGTGATGCCCGACACCATGTTGATGCCGAAACGGTCGACGAAGCCGGGCGACTCGATGATGGCGTCGGCCGGCAGATTGCTGATGACACCATTGTTCTTGAGGTTGAAATGGCCGCGATAGACGCGTCCCGTCTCCAGCGCCTCGAGAATATGGCTGGCATGTTCGTTGGAGCGCTTTGCCGGATCGATCGGCTTGGCGGCCGAGGCGAGGAATTGCGGGAATTCGGTTTCGAACCAGTTGCGCGTTTCGGTGGAGTGGCGGAGATACCCGCCGGTTTCACCGTGGATCCAGTCGGACATGTCGATCCAGCGGGCGATTTCCTCCGGCCGCTTACGATACCACGGCAGATATTCCGAGAGATGGCCGTTGCTTTCGGTCGAATAGACGCCGAAACGCTTCAGCACATCGATGCGCAACTTCTCCTGCTGCGAGAAGACCGGATGCGCCTCGAAAGCGGCAATCAACTCGTCCTTTTCGATCTTGCGGCCGTTGAGCCTCAGATCGATGAACCATGTCTGGTGGTTGATGCCTGAGCAGATGTAATCCAGCTCGGACACGCTTTTCGCGCCGAGGATTTCGGCGATCTGTTCCGCACCGTGCTGCACGCCGTGGCAGAGACCGACCGTATCGACCTTGCCATATTCGATGGCCGCCCAGGTGTTCATGGCCATGGGGTTAGCATAGTTCAGGAATTTTGCACCTGGTGCCGCGACCTCGCGGATATCCTTGCAGAAATCCAGAATGACGGGAATGTTGCGCTGGCCATAGAGGATGCCGCCGGCGCAGATCGTATCGCCCACACATTGGTCGATGCCGTATTTCAGCGGAATACGGATATCATCGGCATAGGCTTCCAGACCGCCGACCCGCACGCAGCTGATGATGTATTTCGCGCCCTCAAGCGCCCGGCGGCGATTGGTATCGGCCGTCACCTTCACCGGGAAACCATTGGCCTCGACGATCTTTTCAAGGATCGCCTTGATCATATCGAGATTGTGCTGGCTGATATCCGTCAGCGCGACCTCGATATCGCGAAACTCCGGCACGCACAGGAGATCGGTGAACAGTTTTTTCGTGAAACCGACGCTGCCTGCGCCAATAATAGCGATTTTGAAACTCATAACGCCACCTCTGTTGCAAATCGAACGGGTGAAACGGGCCGAAGGATCGTGAAATGGCACTGCAGAAAAATACCCTTGAGAATCCCGGAAAACCGGCCTTCCTCCCAATTTTTCAGCAGCAATATCCCGCTGGCTGTCTCCTCGGATCGGGATTATGCGTATAAAGACGGATAGGACCAGAGAAGGATTATGCTTTCATGGGTAATTTTGTGCTGCGCGATTTGATCGATCAGGGACCCGGCATGCGCACCGTCTCGCTGCCGCGCGGCCGCCAGACGCTGCACACCATGCCGACCAGTAGCGGTTATGAAATCCGCCGCGGCGGCAATTATGACTGGGATGGGCGCAAACGCGGCCAGACGCCTTTCACGGTGCTGCAATATTGCATCGGCGGACAGGGCAATCTGCGTTACGAGAACCGCCATTATGTGGTGAAGCCGGGTGAAACCCTGCTGCTACTGATCCCGCATAATCACCGCTACTGGCTGGAAGACGGCAAGGAATGGGAGTTCTTCTGGATTTCCATGAATGGCGAAGAGGCCCTGCGCATTCACCGCAACATCCTCGCCGTCACCGGCCCGATCCTCAAGCTCCAGCCCGAAACCGTCGATCACCTTGCCGAATGCTGCTCACGCCTCGTCAATGGCGCGGAGACGCCGGGCGCTGCCTCCGCCGTTGCCTATGAGGCGGCGATGACGCTTTATGACGATGTCTTCGGCTCGCACCCGTCTTTCGGCGGTGAATATCGCACCCTGCAACAGGTGTTGAGCTATATAGACAGCCATCTCGGCGAGCGGCTGTCGGTCAGCGACCTTGCGGCGGTGGCCGGCCTCAGCCGCGCGCATTTTTCCCGCATCTTCACCGCGAGCGAAGGGCTGCCGCCGGCTGAATTCGTGCTGCAGCGGCGATTGCGGCGGGCGGCAAAACTGCTGACCACGGCCGGAAATATTCCCGTCAAGGAAGTGTCCGTACTGTGCGGTTTCGAGGACCCGAACTATTTTTCCAAGGTCTTCCGCAGGCTCTATGGCACCAACCCCAGCGAATTTCGCACCACCGGCATGTATGCGAGCGTTCGGCAGGACGGAACCTGAAAAAACAACTTCCTTTTGCCACGTTTCAGGCGATTAAGAATGGACGGAACAACCTCTTTGGAGACCGGCTGAGGTGAACAGCAAAATCCGCACGATCCTCGTCTTTCCAATCAGGGCAATCATCGTATTTGCCCTGATCCTCGACGGCATTTTCCGGCCGCTCTATCGGCCTGTCATCAGGACCATATCCGGCCTGACATTCATCAGGCAACTGGAAAACCGGATCGCCGGCTTGCCGCGTCTCGCCATTCTTCTCTGTCTTGCCGTGCCCTTCGCCATTGCCGAACCCATGAAGATCGTCGGCCTTCTCCTGATTGCCCACGGGGCAATAAAGACCGGGATCTGTCTGACGATCCTTGCCCATCTGGCAACCTTCCTGATCGTCGAACGCATCTATCACGCGGGCAGGGAAAAGCTCCTCACCTATTTCTGGCTCGCCTGGATCATGCGTTATGTGCGCTTCGCCCGTTCCTTTTACGATCGCGCCAAACTCGCGACCTTGAACTGGATCCGGCTGAGGGTCATGGAATTCCAGAGGTAGGGGCGCTTCCGTTACTTCCGGCGGCGCAGCGTCTTCAGGACATATTCCACAAGTGCGGTGGACTGCAGCGAAACGAGGATGATGGCAATGCCGAGCACGACGCGGGTTTCCGGCACCTCGTCAAACAGGAAATATCCGACAGCCGTGACGAACAGGATCGAGAGATAACCGACGGGGGCAAGGACGCTGGCATCGGCGATACGATAGGCCCGCAGAAAGCAATATTGCCCCATCTGCGCCAGAAGCCCGATGGCCAGCAGCGGACCCCAGTCGAGCGGCGCAACCGGCTTCCACGTCCAGATCGCCGGAACGGCAGTGATGACGGCAAGGCCGACGGTATAAAACACCATCATGACCGTGGTGTTTTCCTGCCGCAGCGCCCGGGTCTGGATCACGGCGAGCGCGCCGAACACCACCGACACAAGGACGACAAGCACGCCCGCATTAAACTCCGCCCCACCCGGTCCGATGACGACGAGCACCCCGGCAAAGGCAAGACAGGCCCCTGCCCAGCGATATCGGCTCACCCTTTCACCGAGAAAGGCAACTGCCATCGCCATCGTCACCAGTGGTCGGGAGAAGCCGACGGCGTTGACGGTGGCAAGCGGCAGCAGGGTGATGGCGATGAAATTGCTGGTAAGCGCGATGGCGTTGCAGCAGATGCGGAAAAGGTTGCGCCAGGGATATTTGACACGCAGCATCTCCATCCGATGCCGCCAGATCAAAGGCAGGATGAAGATGAGGCCGATCATGGCCCTGATGAAGACGAGCTGAAAAGCGGGATAGGTAACGCCCTGCGCCTTGACGAGCGCCGTCATTCCACCCGAAACGAGGGCCATATCCAGAAGCAGCCAGCCGACACCCGCGCGCGTATCCGTTTCACGCGGGTTTTCCCGTTTTTCGCTTTGCCCGTGGCCATTCACGCCGGCTGCACAAGATTGGCCATGAGGCGGAACGCCCCCGGCACCAGCTTGTCCATCTGGTGATGCAGCACGAGGCTGGTATGGGTGTGCCTGCCCTTGCCAATGACACCCGAGACCAGCGCGCCCTTCAGCGGCTGCTCATCGACATCATGCATGGCCAGCAATGGCTCATAGACATCATCCCAGCGCGAGGCGAAATAAAGCCCACGCTCCTTGTCCCAGCCCGCCCAGTCGGCGGCATCGATGACATTGGGCCCGGCAAGCAGCGGATGGTCGGGCAAGAGCATGGTCACCTCCGCCTTCGGGTCCGTTACCCGCCAGCGCAGCGACGGTTTGCCGATTTCAAGACGCCGAACCGGCGTTGTCTCCGGGGTCCATCCGTCGGTCGGCCGGTGATAGAGCGTGACCAGATGGCCGCCGTTTTCGACAAAACGGTGAAGCTTCTCCGTCGCAGCAGTGAGATCCCTGCGGATGCCGAAGGCGAATATGCCAACGACAATTGTCGTGAAAGACGAGAGATCGCCGCCGAGCGCCTGCGCGTCGAGTTCGGTGACATCGAGACCCATGCGCGACATCCATGAGCCGACCCGGTCCGCACCGCCGCCGACATAACCGATCCGCGCGCGCCTGGGCAGATTGAGGTCCAGCGACAGGATTTTCATGACGGACGGGGCCAGAAACCGCGCCCGGCCAATATGCGGATAGGCGATGGGGGTGATCTGGAAGGCCGGCTGCGAACCGGAAATCGCCTCAAGCTGTGCAAGCCCCGCCGCGCCTTCGCCCGTGCGTTCGGCAATCCAGTCGTCTCCCGATTTTTGCACATTCCAGCCGCCGGCGCTCCTGAATGACAGCGGTGTATCCGCGCCTTTCACGAGGGCCTGAAACACATGTGTGTCCCGGCCTTGTCCCAGCGGAACGAGAAACGCATCCGGCGAAAGCGTGAGCGACTGCGCCGGCGTAACGAAAAATGGTTCTTCGAGATCGAAGAGGGCGGAAACCTCCCGCCCTTCAAGCGTTGCAGCCACACGCACGAAACCATGGCCGTTGCCGCCTGCCGCTTTCCAGTCCGGCTGATAGAGGCCCGAGACAGCCGCGTTTTGATCGGCCGCGAGGGAAAAGACAACCGTCCTGCCAAGCGACTTGATGGATGAAGACACACCACTCGGAAGGACCGGTGTTACCTTGACATCGAATTCGGCTGCCCGGTCGGAAAGCTCCACATAAAGCGACGTCTCCCCGCCCGGAACGATCTCCGCCGGTTCGGCATAGGCCCGCTCGAAAAGATCAAGCGCGGTCAGAATGGCAGCATCGACCTCGGCGCGCTTGCGCGTGATCCTGTGGCCGTGCAAGTCCGTGAATTCGCTTGTCGCGGCTTCATCCACCTTTTGCAGAAGGGCTGCGGCATCCAGCAGCGATCTGGTGATTACCCGCGTGTCGGGAAAGGCCGCAATCGCCCTGGTGATGGCCTGCTCGGCCTCGACCAGCGCTTTCCGGAATTCGGCATCAAGCCCCGCAACGCCGGCAAGGGCGACAAGCGTCGATGGCAGGTTGTCGAGGATCGATCCTTCTTCTCGATTGGCGGCGTCAGTGAGTTCGAGATGAAGGGGCCAGAGTTCCTGCGCCCGCTTCGGCCAGTGCCCCATTCCCTGCGAGGCATGGTAATAACGTGACCATTCGCCGATACGGTCATATTCGGCACCGGTTGCCTGCTCCTTGCCAGCCGCATTGATTGTCAGTGTCGTTTCCGGCGGCGGCACTTCGTCATCATAGGTATCGCCACCGCCCGACCATGCCGGGAGGTAGAACTTCGCCACCTTCCAGGGCTTCAGCCCCTCGGAGAAATGTTCAGGGTAAGCGGAAGGGTCGGCCGCCAGCGCAATCGCGCTTCTTGCAGCCCGCGTCATGGCACGGTGATGCCCGTGCTGCCCCGGCACATCGAGAAATGTCGGAATGACGATATCGGGCCGCTCCTTGCGATAGGCCCGCACCAGCCGCTCGACGATGCGCTGCTGCCCCCAGCGGCCGAAGGTCTGATCGCCATCCTTGGAGAAACCGAAATCGTGGATCATATCCGCCGGTCCGTGGCCGAGCCAGCTTATGTCGGCATCGATGACACGGGCGGCCTCTTCGAGTTCCCGCGAGCGAATGACACCAAGCGCCCCCAGCCTTTCCGGCCCCAGCGCATTTTGCCCGCCCTCGCCGCGTGTCGAACAGGCGATGATGATCCGCATGCCGAGTTCCATGCGGAAATAGGCAAGGAGGCCGTTCTGCTCATCATCCGGATGCGCGCCGGTATGCATGACGGTGGCGGTGGATTTCAGCGCACTCAGCTTGCGGTGCAGGCGAACGAGCCATGGATCGGCCATCTGCCGTTCGATGCGTTCGCGGGGGGTAAGCATGGGCGGTCTCCTCCAATATTCAGCCCGGCGCCTGTGTTGCGGCTCCCGGGGATGTCTCCAGTTTTGGTGTGACGATGTCGAACAGCGGCAGTGCCGCGGCGCCAAGGGCGGCGGTCAACTGCCCGGATTTGCCGTGCATGACGCGCGGCAGTTCCCGCTGCCGCCGGCTTGCGACCGAGGTCGGCAAATCCCCCATGCGCTGAATGATCTCGCTGATGATGACCTCCGGCAGCGCGCCGCCGAGGATGACAGTCTGCGGATCGAGAATATTCTCCAGCATGGCGATCATCGGCGCGAGATGGGCCGCGGCATCGTCGATCCACTCTGTCACGACCGGATCGCCGGCTTTGAACAGGGCTTCAAGATCGCCAAGTTCAGTATCGGCGATACCGGCATGGCCGAGCTTTTCCTTCAGCACATAAACGGAAGCATAGGCTTCGAGGCAACCTTTCTGCCCGCAGGAAGGGCAGGCCCTGCCCCGCGGCGATACGGTGACGTGACCGATTTCGCCGGCGTTTCCGAAAGCGCCGCGATAGGGCGAGCCATCCTGAATGATGCCAAGACCGATACCGACGCCGAAATAGATCATGCAGAAATTGGGGATCGCCAGCCCCGCGCCGAACAGGCGTTCCCCGACGGCGGCGGCCGTCGCGTCATTTTCCACCACCACCGGCTGGCCGCAGGCATCGCTCAGCATCTGGCGGGCATCGATGCCGCCCCAGCCGGAAAGGGTCGTTGGCCCGACCGAGGTCATGCCATCGATCTCGAAGGGGCCGGGCATGACGACGCCGGTGCCGAGCAGCCTGCAACCGAGATTTTTCGCGACAGCCGCGTGCTCGGCGGCGAAGGTCTTGAATATGGCCTCCGGCGTGGTGTCCGTGAGCGGCGTGACGCGATGGGTACGCAGCACGCCGGCCAGATCGAGGCCAACGGTGACCATATGGTCGGCGGCAATTTCAACGCCGATCGTTGCGCCGCCATCCGGATTGACTGCGAACTGGATCGGCGGCTGGCCCCTGCCAGTGCGGCGGCGGCCGAGTTCCTTCAGCAATTCCTCGCCCACCAGCTCATCGACGATATTGGCGACTGCCTGGGCTGTCAGGTGGGTGATCTTGGCGATCTGGGCGCGGCCGAGCGAACCGTGCCGCCTGACGAGGTCGAGGACGACTCGCCTGTTATGCTCGCGGCTCCGCTCAGGATTTTTTCCGATTGCTACGGGATAGGCATCCACCGTGTGCACCGTCATCTCTTCAATTTCCCCGTCCCTTGGAAAATTCATAACGTCCAAATGACGATAAGCGCAATATAATAATTCAAGTAAATTATCTTATTGACAAATGCCCGTGTTCGGAGAACCGTAGAGAACGACCGGGGGTCAGGCTCGCATGGGGGATGGGACACGAAAATTCCCGTTGCCGGCCGAATAAGTGAGCGCGCGCGAAAGCGCGGATAAAGGGAACGATCGCTCCGCATCCGGAAGACCGGACGGAGAAAATGGAGGGTTACATGCGCAGGGCAACTCTGTTCGCCGGCTTGGTCGCCGGTTTCAGCACATTTGCATTCAACGCCGCCCAGGCGGTTGAAATCGAATATTGGCAATATGTCTTCGACACACGCGTAAAAGCCATGGATGAGCTGATCGCGGAATTCCAGAAGGCCAATCCTGACATCACCGTCAAGCAGGTGACCTTTCCATACGCCGATTACCAGACGCGCGTCATCGCTGCCAATCTTTCCGGCAAGGGCCCTGACGTGATGCAGCTGTTCTATGGCTGGCTGGACAAGTTCGCGGCCGGCGGCATCCTGCAGCCACTGCCGACCGACACCTTCCCGCATGACAAGATCGAAAGCGAATTCTTCCCGATCGTCAGCGCCATGAAGCGCGGCGACGATTATTACGGCCTGCCGACGGCGGTTCGTTCGCTGGCGCTCTTCTACAACAAGAAGCTCTTCACCGAAGCGGGCCTTGACGCCGCCAATCCGCCGAAAACGCTCGACGAATTCGTGGCAGCCGCGGAAAAGATCGCCAAGCACGACGCCGCCGGAAACCTGACGGTCGCCGGCTCGACACTCGACATGGGCGGCCAGGATCACCAGTGGTGGCGTGAAGTCCTCATTCGCCAATATGGCGGCGAGCCCTATACCGACAACGACCAGAAGGTCACCTATAACAGCGAGGCGGGCGTTCAGGCCCTGAAATTCTACACCAGCCTGCAGCTTGAAAAGAAGATCGGTCAGGTGGGCTTCATGGATGAAGGCCAGGCCGCCTTCCGCGCCGGCAAGGCCGGCATGACCATCGACGGCACCTTCCGGCTGGGTTCGTTCCGCACCATCAAGGATTTCGAATGGGGCGTGACCGAACTTCCCACCAATGACAAGAACATCCGCTCCAACTATGCGAGCTACTTCGCCAATGGCATCAGCGCCAAGACGACGGGTGAAGAGCTTGAGGCTTCCAAGAAGTTCCTCGCTTATATCTCTTCCCCGGAAGCCATGGCGATCTGGCTGAAGACGGTGGGTGAACTGCCGGCACGCCGCTCTGCGGCGCTGACTGAAGAAAACCTGAAGGACCCGATCTACGCGCCGTTCCTGAAGGGTCTGGAATATGCCCATACGACGCTGTTCATGGATGAAGCCGCCCAGCGGCAGAACGCCATCGACATGACCAACCGGGTGCTTCTCGAAGGGCAGTCGGTCGAAGATTCCATCAAGCAGGCCGCCGAGGCCGAGCAGGAAATCATCGACGCGGCGAAACCCTGAAAACCGCAGGTCCGACCATGACAGCGATAGATCAACAGGGGGCGGCATCCGGCCGCCCCGGCGGCTCCTTTGGAGATCGCCTTTCCATGCGCACCAAACGGCTTTTGTGGATCTGGAGCTTTCTGGCGATCCCGATCCTGTTTTACAGCGTCATCCGTTTTTACCCGACGCTGCAGGCCTTCTACCTCTCCTTCACCAACTGGGACCTGCTCAGGCCGGCAAAGTTCATCGGCATTGCCAATTACGTCAAGCTGTTCAAGGACCCGCAATTCTGGAAGGTGTTCAAGAACACCTTTGCCTATCTTATCGTCGGCACGCCGATCAGCCTCGTTCTGGCTTTCGTCATCGCATTTTATCTGGACCGGGTGCGCATTCTGCACGGTTTCATCCGCGCGCTTTATTTCCTGCCCTATCTCACCACGGCTGCCGCCATGGCCTGGGTCTGGCGCTGGTTCTATCAGCCGCCGCCCATCGGCATCATCAACGACGTGCTCGGCATGATCGGCATTCCCCAGCAGCCCTTTATTCGCTCCACCGATCAGGCGCTCTATTCGGTCATGGTAACCGCCATCTGGGCTGGCCTCGGTTTCCAGATCATCATCTTCATGGCCGGTCTGCGCGCCATTCCGACAACTTTTTACGAAGCTGCCCGCATCGACGGGCTGGGTGAATGGGCGATCCTGCGCAAGATAACCTTGCCGCTTCTGAAACCCACCACCGTTTTCCTCGTGGTGTTTTCCTCGATCGGCTTCCTGCGCATTTTCGACCAGGTCTATAACATGACCACCAATGATCCGGGCGGCCCGCTCGGTTCCACCAAACCGCTGGTGCTGATGATCTACCAGACCGCGTTCAACTCCTATGCGATGGGCTATGCCGCCGCGCAGACGGTTGTCCTGTTCACCATTCTTCTCGTCGTATCGCTGATCCAGCTCTGGGTCCTGAGGGAAAAGAAATGAGCGAAGCGTCGCCACTCTCCCACGCCCGTATCCGCCCCGGCCGCATTCTCGCCTGGACGCTGCTGTTCATCGGCGGCCTGATCATGGTTTCGCCGCTGCTCTTCATGTTCGCGACCTCGTTCAAGACAGCGGATCAGGTTTACGATCTACGTCTCATTCCGGCCGCGCCGACAATTGCGAACTACATCACCGTCATGGCCGACGGCCGTTTCCTGCGCTGGTTCTTCAACTCGATGCTGGTTGCGGTCATCGTCACCGTGTCCAACTGCTTCTTTGACAGTCTGGTCGGCTACACGCTGGCGAAATTCGAGTTCCGCGGCCGTTACTTCATCTTCCTCGCCATCCTCTCGACGCTGATGATACCGACAGAAATGCTGGTCATTCCCTGGTATCTGATGTCCAGCCAGCTGGGCTGGCTCGACAGCTACTGGGGCATCATGTTCCCGGGCATGATGACGGCCTTCGGCACCTTCCTGATGAAGCAGTTCTTCGAGACGGTTCCGAACGACTTCATCGAGGCAGCGCGGGTCGATGGGCTCAACGAATTCCAGATCTGGTGGAAGGTCGCCCTGCCGCTGGTGACGCCGGCGCTCTCCGCACTCGCGATCTTCACCTTCCTCGGCAACTGGACAGCCTTTTTCTGGCCTCTGATCGTTACGACAAGCAAGGAACTCTACACCCTGCCTGTCGGTCTTTCGAGCTTTGCCGTGGAACAGCAGATCCAGTGGGAAATGATCATGACGGGCGCAGCCATTGCGACCATCCCTACCCTCATCGTCTTCATCGTCCTGCAACGCTACATCGTGCGCGGTGTGATGCTGGCGGGCCTGAAAGGATAATATCATGGCCGATATCAACCCGCGCCAGTCGGATACCAGCAAGTTTCCCGATCCTGTCTACAAGGAAACCGTGCTGCGCCCGCTTTTCGACGGCGCCAAGAACCACCATGTCGACGGCTTCCGCCGCATAGACCGCGCTCATCTGGTCATGCTGCGCGAAACCGGCATTCTCGATGCCGAAACAGCGGCGAAGATCGCGGGCGCGCTTGAGGATATCGACAGGACCATCGAGCCCTCCGAGCTCGTCTATACCGGCGAAGTCGAGGATTTCTTCTTCCTGATCGAGAAGGAACTGAAAGCCCGCATCGGCGTCGATGTCGCCGGCCGCCTGCACACGGCCCGTTCGCGCAACGATATCGATCACACGCTGTTCAAGATCGGCCTGAAGGACAAGATCGACACGCTCACCGCCAAGGCGCGTGTTCTGCTGAAAGCGCTGATCGATGCCGCCGAGCGTAACCAATCCACGCTGATCGTGGCCTATACGCATGGGCAGCCGGCCCAGCCCACCACCTTCGGCCACTATCTCTCCGCCGCCATTGAGGTGCTGATCCGGGATATCGACCGTTTCGCGGAGGCACGCCGCATCGTTGATCTTTCGCCGATGGGCGCTGCCGCCATCACCACCTCGGGCTTTCCCATTGATCGGGCGCGGGTTGCCGAATTGCTGGGCTTTGCCGCACCCTTACGCAATTCCTATTCCTGCATCGCCGCCGTGGATTATACGACGGCAACCTATGGCGCGATCGAACTGATGTTCCTGCATCTCGGCCGGCTCATTCAGGATTTCCAGTTCTGGACGAGTTTTGAGGTCGGCCAGATCTACGTGCCGAATTCGCTGGTGCAGATTTCCTCGATCATGCCGCAGAAACGCAACCCGGTGCCGATCGAGCATCTGCGCCACCTCGCCAGCCAGACCTTCGGCCGGGCGCGGACCGTGCTGGATGTGATGCACAATACGCCCTTCACCGACATGAATGACAGTGAGGGCGAGACGCAGGGCATGGGTTACGAGGCCTTCACTTCTGCCGGCCGGGTTCTCGATCTGCTCGCCAGCCTTGTTGGCCAGATCAGCATCGATCCTGAAAAGGTCGACCAGAATATTCGCCGATCCTGCATCACCATCACGGAACTGGCGGATTCGCTTGTCCGCATCGAAGACCTGTCGTTCCGCCAGGCGCATGAAATTGCCGCGACCGTCGCCAAAAGCGTCGTCGCCTTGAAGGGGGATCTGCCGAATGACGGATACCAGCCGTTCCTCAAGGCGTTTCATGAACTGACAGGACACGAGACCGGCATCGACGAGGAAAAGTTCAGACAGATCGTCTCGCCAGAACACTTCGTCGCGGTGCGCGCCCGTTTCGGCGGCCCGGCGCCTGAACCCATGCGGGAAGCGATTGCGGCATACCGCGAAAGGCTCGGCGCTTTTGCGGCGGAAGCACAGCGGTTCACCGATCATGAAGCGGCGAAAGCCGCCGAACTGGCAGAGAAATTCACCGCCCTGACGGGAGCGCGATAATGGCGACAATCGAACTCAATCAACTCGTGAAGCGCTACGGCAAGGTCGAAGCGGTCAAAGGCATAGATCTCGCCATTGAAGACGGCGAGTTCGTCGTTTTTGTCGGCCCTTCCGGCTGCGGCAAATCCACCACGCTGCGCATGATCGCCGGGCTGGAGGAGATTTCCGATGGTACGCTCAAGATCGCCGGCAACGTCGTCAATGAAAAAGAACCGAAACAGCGCAACATCGCCATGGTCTTCCAGAACTATGCGATCTATCCGCATATGACGGTTCGCCAGAATATCGGTTTCGGACTTTACACATCAAAGCTCGACAAGACGGAAAAGAACCGCCGCATCGAAGAGGCCGGCCGGGTGCTGGGGCTTGAAGCCCTGCTCGACCGCCGTCCCGCGGCCCTGTCGGGCGGCCAGCGGCAGCGCGTCGCCATCGGCCGCGCCATGGTGCGCGATCCCGCAGCCTTCCTGTTCGATGAGCCGCTATCCAATCTCGATGCGCAGTTGAGATCGCAGATGCGCATTGAAATCAAGCGCTTGCACCAACGGCTTAAGACGACCACCGTCTACGTCACCCATGATCAGGTGGAGGCCATGACCATGGCGGACCGTATCGTGGTGATGAAGGACGGTCATATATTGCAGGTCGGCACGCCGACGGAACTTTACGAAACACCCGTCGATATCTTCACCGCCCGCTTCATAGGCAGCCCCTCGATGAACCTGCTGCGAGGGACCAAAACAACCAGCAGCGTTGCGCCCTCCGCCAACGGTGAGCTTCTGATCGGCGTCCGGCCGCATGATCTGCTGGTCGGCGAGAACGGTGCTGCACAGGGAACGTTTACGCTTGAGGGAACGGTAACGGCGGTCGAGCCGCTGGGGCCGGAGACGCTCGTTCATCTGGATACCGACACCACCTCGGTGATCGCTACGGCCCGGGGCAAATCCATTCCCGCCGTCGGTAGCCGGTTGCAATGCCGGGCGACAACAGGCGCGCTTTATCTTTTCGATGCGAAAACGGAAAAGCTTCTGGGCCGCGCATGATGACAACAGAAAAAACAGCCGTCATCAGCATCGGCCGGATCTATTGCGACCTCATTTTCACCGGGCTCGATGAATTGCCTGTGCTCGGCCGGGAACTGTTTGCCCGCGACATGGAAATTGCCGCCGGCGGCGGCGCCTTCATTGCCGCCGCACATTTCGCCCATATAGGCCGCCCGGTTGCGCTGCTGGCAAGGCTCGGCACCGATACGTTTTCGCGCGATATCGGTGAGAAAATGGCGCAGAGCGGCATCGACCTGCAGTTTCTGGAACACGCGGCAGATGCCGGACCGCAAGTTACGGTGGCGACAGTGGTTGGCCAGGACCGGGCATTCTTGACGCGCCGCGCCGGTGCCGCCCGGCCGTCAACGCTGGATGCCGCCTTTGCGTGGGACAGGGCGCGGCATCTGCACATTGCCGAATTCGCTACCCTGCACGAGATTCCCGATCTGGTCTCGCGCGCCAAGGCGAGCGGATTGTCAGTATCGCTCGATCCAAGCTGGGATGCAGCGCTGATCTACGACAAGGGCCTGCTCAGGGCCTGTGCGGGCGTCGACGTGTTTCTTCCCAATCTCGAAGAAGCCGAGGCTATTACTGGTCATTCTGACCCGGAAACCGCGATCCGCGCCCTGGCAGAGACGTTTCCCGTCGTGGCCTTGAAAGGCGGCGCGCAGGGCGCGTGGGTTTCCTCTCAGACGGGGCTGCAGCATGTGGCGGCCCAGAAAGTCCCGGTTATCGATACGACCGGCGCAGGCGATGCCTTTAATGCCGGTTTTCTTGACGCCTGGCTTCAGGGGCAGGACGAACAGCGATGCCTCAAAGCCGGGGTCGCTGCGGGCAGCCTTGCCGTGCAGGCGGCAGGCGGTGCACCGAGGGTGACCACCGCCGCTTGAGGCATCCAGCCTGTTTCACTCTCCGCGCGGAAAACGCTGATTTTCCTCCAGCACGTTGAGGTCCATGTGGTTGCGCATGTAGCGTTCCGATGCTTTCTGCAGGGGCTGGTAATCCCACGGATAATAGGCGCCGTTGCGCAGCGCCTTGTAGACCACCCAGCGCCGCGCCTGGCTTTCGCGAACGGCGGCGTCGAACACCGGCAATTGCCAACGCCGACCAATCTCGGCGGAAAGCGATGAGAGCACATCGCTGAAAGCGGGATCGCCGGCAAGGTTGGTGCGCTCTTCCGGATCGGCCCCGAGATCATAGAGCAGCGGCGGATCAGCCTCGCAGACCGACAGCTTGTAGCGGCCGTCCCTGATGGCAACGAGCGGTGCGATGGAGCCTTCGGCGGCATATTCCATCGGCACCGGGCCACGCCCGCCGGTCCCGTGAGCCAGCGCCGCCAGATCTTCGCCATCAGTCCAGCGTTTGAGTGAAGTAATATCAAGCCCGGCCAGACCACACAGCGTCGGCGTGACGTCGAGTGTCGAGACAGGGGCATCGATCAAAGCCGGCTGCCAACCGGGTGCGGCCACCATCAGCGGCACACGGGCGGAACCTTCGAAGAAACACATCTTGAACCACAGGCCACGCTCGCCCAGCATATCGCCATGGTCTGACAGGAAGAGGATGATCGTGTCCTCCTCCATCCGCGTAGTCTTCAGAACCTCGAGGATTTCGCCGACCTTTTCGTCGATATAGGAGATATTGGCGAAATAACCGCGCCGTGCCCGGCGTATCTGCTCGCCTGTGATCTCGAACGCCCCGTGATCGCAGGCTTCCAGCAACCGCTTCGAATGTGGGTCCTGCTCATCGAAGGCAATCGCCTGCGACTGCGGGTCGAGCGCCGGGCAGTCTTCATAGAGGTCCCAGAATTTGCGCCGCGCCACATAGGGGTCGTGCGGGTGGGTGAAGCTGACCGTCAGGCACCACGGCCGTTCATCAAGGCGGCGCGACAGGTCGTAAAGCTTGCGGGTGGCGTTATAGGCCACCTCGTCGTCATACTCCATCTGGTTAGTGATTTCGGCGACACCTGCGCCAGTCACCGAGCCGAGATTGTGATACCACCAGTCGATCCGCTCACCCGGCTTGGTATAATCGGGTGTCCAGCCGAAATCCGCCGGATAGATATCCGTCGTCAGGCGCTCCTCGAAGCCATGCAGCTGGTCCGGGCCGACGAAATGCATCTTTCCTGAAAGGCCGGTGTAATAACCCGCCGCCCGCAGGTGGTGCGCATAGGTCGGGATATCGGAAGCAAATTCGGCAGCATTGTCGTAAACCCGCGTGCGGCTCGGCAATTGCCCGGACATGAAGGACGCACGGGCCGGCGCGCAGAGCGGGCTTGCCGTATAGGTGTTGGCGAAGCGGACGGACCGCTTCGCCAGTGTTTTGAGATGGGGTGCGTGAAGAAAATCGGCCGGGCCGTCGGGAAAAAACGTTCCGTTGAACTGGTCGGCCATCAGGATCAGGATATTGGGACGCGGCATTTCCACTTTCCGGCTTAGAGACCAAGCTTGCCTTTGACGGCGTCCGCACCCGGCTTGCCATCCAGCGTGGTAACGCCCTGCAGCCAGCCATCCAGCGCCTGCGGATTGGCCTTCAGCCAGGCCGCTGCCGCCGCCTTCGAATCCTCGCCACCGAGAATCGAGCCCATCAGGGTATTTTCCATGCCGATATCGAATTTCAGGTTCTTGAACAGCGTCGCCGCATTCGGGCATTGCTGCGGCCAGCCGGTGCGGGCGAGCGTATAGACCTCAGCCCCACCGAAATTCGGACCGAAATAGGCGTCGCCGCCGGAGAGATAGGCGATATCGATCTTCTCGTTCATCGGATGCGGCGCCCAGGCGAGGAAGACCACCGCCTTCTTGTCCCTGCCCGACCGTTCCACCTGCGCCAGCATGGCCTGTTCGCCGGATTCGACGAGTTGCCAGCCCTTCAGACCGAAATCATCGGCGTCGATGATCTTCTGGATATTCTGGTTGGCCGGTGCGCCCGGCTCGATACCGTAAATCTTGCTTTCGAATTCATCTGCATGTTTGGCGAGATCGGCGAAATCCTTGACGCCCTTTTCCGCCATATAGGCCGGCACCGCCAATGTGAACTTGGCGCCCTCGAGGTTCTTCGTCATCACCTCGGCCGCCTTGGCGGCATTCAGATCGTCCACGAAGGATTTCTGCGCCGGCATCCAGTTGCCAAGGAAAACGTCGATCTCGCCGTTTTTCATCGCCTGATAACCGATCGGCACCGACAGTGTCTTGACGTCAGCCTCATAACCCAAGGCATCGAGCAGCACGGAGGCAACGCCATTGGTGGCGGTGATGTCGGTCCAGCCGGGATCGCTGAGACGGATCGTCTTGCAGGCCGCGTCATCGGCCGCCTGAAGCGGGGTGGAGAAGGCCGCCACGGACAGAAAAAGACCGGCGGCGATGCGATGCAGATGAGAAATGGTTTTCATTGCGGCTCCCCTTTTATCAATCCAGTTTATTGAACACCACGTTGCTTTTGCCTGTGAAGCGGGTATTTTTCGATAGTTGATATAAGGAATTTTAATGTCAGACCGGCCGCTTGACCTGGGATGGATGCGCATTTTCACCGAGGTTGCCCGCCGCGGCAGCCTGACGGCGGCGGCGGCATCCCTGCGGCTGACGCAGCCTGCCGTAAGTTATCAGATTCGCCGGCTGGAGGAGGAACTCCGCGTAGCGCTCGTGCAGCGCAGACATCGCGGCATCGAACTGACGACGGAGGGGCAGAGGCTGTTCGAGATCGTCTCACGCAATGTCGACGCCATCGACCTTCTCGCTCAGCAGCTTCGCCGGACGGAGGAACGGCAGACCATCCGTCTGCACACGGACTATGCCTTCTCGTCCCTGTGGCTCATCCCGCGCATGCACGGCTTTCGCGCGCTCAACCCCGACATCAACATCCAGATCGTCGCCACGCAGGATCCGCTTGGCCAGGGCAAACACGACAGCGACGTGATGGTGATTTTCGGCACGCGGCAGGAGGCGGGCGAAGGAGCGGTATTGCTGCTTTCGGAGAAGGTCACGCCGGTCTGCTCGCCGGCGCTCCTGGCGGAAACGCCGGCACCAGCGGGTGTCGCTGATTTTTCACGCCATAAACTCATCCACCTCGAAAACACCTCGCAGGCGCACTGGTTCGACTGGGCTGCCTATTTCAAGCATTTTGGCGTGCATCGCGGTGCCGAGCATGATGGCGGCGATATCAGCTTCAACAATTACACCATGGTGGTGCAGGCAACCATTGGCGAACAGGGTTTCGCGCTCGGCTGGGCCGGACTGGTCGATCCGTTGCTGGAGGCCGGCGTGCTGGTGACGGCAGGCCCGAGCCTCGATGCGCCGGGACGCGGCTACTGGCTGATGCGGCCGAAAAGCAGCGACAGTGCGGTGAGAAAACTCACCGGCTGGCTGATCGACGAGCGGCGATGACGCCGCCCGCCAGCCTGTACCGTTTGCGGTTCAGATGGGATAATGCAGCGGCCCGTCCTGCAGCGTGACCCAGCGCAGTTCGGTGAATTCCGCAATGCCCGCCGTGCCGCCAAAACGGCCGTATCCGGAGGCCTTGACGCCGCCGAAAGGCATCTGCGCCTCATCGTGAACAGTCGGGCCGTTGATGTGGCATATGCCGCTTTCGATGCGGGCGGCAATGGCAAGCGCCCTTGCCTGATCCCTGCCGAAAATCGCAGCGGAAAGACCGAACTCGGTTTCGTTGGCGATGCTCACGGCCTCGTCGATGCTGCCGGCCCGGATGATGGAGACGACGGGACCGAAGCTTTCCTCGGCGTAAAGCCGCATGGCGGGCGTGACGCCATCGACGGCGATCGCATCCACCATCGTGCCATTGCCGCCGCCACCCGCGACCAGCCGCGCGCCCTTGGAGACGGCATCATCCACCAGCGCCCGGATGCGCGATGTCGCTTCGGCGCTGACCAGCGAGCCAAGCGGTGTTTTGCCCTCACGCGGATCACCGGCCGTGAGGCTCGAAGCCTTTTTGGCAAAGGCCTCGACAAATGTATCGGCAACGCTGTCGAGCACGATGATGCGCTCCGTCGACATGCAGATCTGGCCCTGGTTCATATAGGCGCCGAAAGCGGCAGCCGCGACAGCCGCATCGATATCGGCATCGTCAAGCACGATGAACGGCGCCTTGCCGCCAAGCTCCAGCAAAGCGGGTTTCAGGTAACGGCCGGCCGTTTCGGCAATCACCCGGCCGACGCGGGTCGAGCCGGTGAAATTCACGCGTCTGACGGCGGGATGCGCGATCAGCGTATCGACGATCTTTGCCGCATCTTCCGGCGCATTGGAGACGGCGTTGAGCACGCCCTTGGGCGGACCGGCGGAAGCGACGGCTTCGATGATCAGCGCATGGGTGCGCGGGCAAAGTTCCGAGGTCTTCATGACAACCGTATTGCCGCAGGCAAGCGGCGTGGCGATGGAGCGGACGCCGAGAATAACCGGCGCATTCCACGGCGCCATGGACAGGACAACACCTGCCGGCTGACGCAATGCCATTGCCATGGTTCCCGGACGGTTGGAGGGGATGATCTCGCCCTTGATCTGGGTCGTCAGGCTTGCCGCCTCCACCAGCATGTCGCTCGCCAGTTTGACGTTGAACCCGGCCCAGGCATCGGTTGCGCCAATTTCTTCCTTCATCGCCTGGGTAATGTCAGGCCCGGCGGCGAGGAGCGCCTGCGCGGCGGCCAGAAGCAGGCGGCGGCGTTCACCGGGCGGGGTTGCCGACCAGACGGGAAAGGCCGCGGCCGCGGCATCGGCCGCACGGGTGGCGTCCTCTACCGTTGCAGCCGCCGCACTGGTCGCCACATCGCCGGTAATGGGGTTGCTGCGTTCGAAACGCTTGCCGCTCGCGGCCGGGCAATGATCGCCGCCGATGAAAAGATTGACAGTCTGCATGGTCTTTCTCCTGAGTTCAGACAATGGCGGCGGTGGTGCCGCCGAGAAACGCCCGTTGCACGGCGGGATCGGCGGACAGGGCCTCAGCCGTGCCTGCCCCGACGATCCGTCCTGCTTCCAGCAAATAACCGCGATCGGCAAGCGCAAGGCTTTCGCGCACATTCTGCTCCACAAGCAGAATGGAAAGGCCGCTCTTCTTGATCTCCGCCAGGGCGGCAAAAAGTTCCTGCGTGACGATGGGCGCAAGCCCAAGGCTCGGCTCATCCAGCAGCAGATAATCCGGTGCCGACATCAAAGCCCGCCCGATGGCGACCATCTGCTGTTCACCGCCGGACATGGTACCGGCAAGCTGCTGCCGCCGCTCCGCAAGGCGGGGAAACAGTGCAAAAATATGCTCTCGTGTCGCCTTTTCCGCTGAGCGGGCATGGCGGGGATTGGCCCCGAGACGGAGATTGTCCTCCACCGTCAGCGCCGCGAAAATTCCGCGCCCCTCCGGCACCAGCGCCACGCCCCGCTCCACGATCTGATGGGCGGGAACAGCGGCAAGCGACGAACCATTGACGCGCACGTCGCCGGAGGCCGGAGCCACCATGCCGCCGACCGCTTTCAGCAGTGACGACTTGCCGGCTCCATTGGCACCGAGCAGCACCACCGTTTCGCCCCTGGCCACATTGAGCGATATGCCGTCAACCGCGAGATGTTTGCCGTAGCGGATTGTCAGTGCGTCTATTTCAAGCATGTGCCGCTCCCAGATAGGCGGAAATGACCTGCGGATCATCAAGCACCACAGCCGTCGGCCCATCGGCGATCTTGCGACCGGCCGCCATGACCACGGATCGCGGGCAGAGCGCGCGCACGGCGGCCATGATATGTTCCACCAGCAGGATCGTCGTACCCTCGGAAGCCAGCCGCCGGATCAACGCTATTCCTTCCTGAAGCTCCGTGGGGTTGAGGCCTGCAAGCCATTCGTCGAGAAGCAGAAGCTTCGGTTCGCCCGCCAGCGCACGCGCCAGTTCCAGCCGTTTCTGGTCGATATAGGTGAGATCGCCGGCCGGCATGGTTTCCCGCCCGGCAAGGCCTATTCTTTCGAGGCAGGCGCGCGCGACCTTCTCCGCCTCGAGACGGGACAGGCGTTGTGGCCCGAACATGGCCGATACGGCAACGTTTTCAAGCAGGGAAAGCGACGGCAAAAGCCGCACCAGCTGGAAGGTGCGCGCCACGCCGGCGCGCGCAATCACATCCGGCCGCCGGCCGGCAATCTCCTGCCCTTTCAGCCGTATCGACCCTTCGGTGGGCTTCAGCGCCCCGGAGATCAGGTTCATCAGCGTCGTTTTGCCGGAGCCGTTCGGCCCGAGCAGCCCGACGACCTCGCCGGCCTCGATTGTGAGGCCAAGGCCATCCACCGCCTTCAACCCGCCGAAGGTCTTGCGGATATCGGTGATTTCGAGAACGGCGCTCATGCGGCTTTCTCCTTTTTGCGCAGCTTCTCCAGTGCCGCCAGCACGCCATCCGGCAGAACAAAGACGATGAGGATGAAGAGAGCGCCGAGAATGATGGAAAAATGGTTGGGGAAGTTGGCGCCCAGCCACTCGAACAGCAGGAACAGCGGCACCGCCCCGAGAATGGGTCCCCAGCGGCGCGTGGCTCCGCCAAGCAACGCCATGATGACGGTGAGGAACGATACCTGCGGATTAAAGACGATGGCCGGCTCGATATAGACCCAGCGCGGGGCTTGAATGGCGCCGACCAGCGTGATGATCGTGGCAGACAGCACGAAGAGCGTCAGCTTGGTGCGGGCGAGATTAATGCCCGCATGGGCGGCCACGACCTCGTCGTCACCGATTGCCTTCAACGCCAGTCCGAGCTTGCTGCGGTCGATCAGGATTGCCAGCAGGAGGGTGATGACAGCCAGCGCCAGCAATTGCCAGAGCACATGCTGCGGCTCCAGCGGCAGGAAGATATAGCGCCCGAGCGTGCCGGTCACATTCACCTCATACCAGGTGATGAGCTGGCGGATGAGTTCGGCAAGACCGAAGGAAAAGATCACGAAATAAATGCCCGCGACGCGCAGCGTGGAAAGCCCGACGACAAGCGCAAGCGCCGCGCCGACAAGGGCCGCGCACAGAAGCACCAGCGGCCATGGCAAAACCTCGCTCAGCACCGCAACCGTATAGGCCCCGACACCGAAGAAAGCGACGGTGGCGAGCGAAATATAGCGGGTCGGACCGGAAAACATCGCCCAGGCGGAGGCGAGCGTCGCATAGCCCAGCAGGCCGATAATGACGCCGACGCCATAGGCATCGAAAAAGAAGGGGGAAAGCGCCAGCAGTGCAGCTGCGGCAAGGCCAATGAGAAGCGGGATCATTTGCCCCTCCTTGCGAAAATGCCTTCCGGACGCCAGAGCAGCACCACGAGGAAAAGCAGATAGGTGGCGGCAAGCGTGAGGCCGGGATCGACATAAACGAGCACGAAGGTTTCCACGAGGCCGAGCAGCAGGCCGGCCACCAGCGCACCAAGCAGATTGCCGACACCGCCCATGATGACAACGACAAGCGCCTTCATGGTGAAGACCACGCCATAGGAGGCGGAAAAGGTCTGGTACATCGAGATCATCACCCCGCCGGCCACGGCGAGTGCGCCGCCAAGGGCAAAGCCGATCGAGGCCACGCGGTTCACATCAATGCCAACCAGCGGCGCGGATTTGGGCGCAAGCGCCACCGCCCGCAGGTTGAGACCCCAGCGGCTGTGGGTGAGCGCCAGATAGAGCCCGCCGCCGATCGCCACCGACAGGCCGAAGGACAAGAGCCGGTTCAGCGCCACGGTCGTGCCGAAAATGTCGATGCCTTCGGCGAGATAGGAATAGGAATGGTAGTTGCCGCCAAACGCCACAAGCATGATGCCCTGGATAACGAAAAGCAGCCCGAAGGTCGCCAGAATGGAATCGACTTCCAGACGGCCGGAGCCCCCCGAACGGCGCACCAGCGGCCGCATCATGACCCGATAGATCACGAAAGACAGGCCGTAACCGAGCGGCACGATGATGAACAGCGACCAGAGCGGCGACAGGCCATAGCTGGAAAACAGCACGAAAGCGATGAAGGCAGCCGCAATCAGCACTTCGCCATAAGCAAGGTTCATGATGCGGGCGATGCCATATTGCAGCGAAAGTCCAAGCGCGATCAGCGCATAGGTCCCTCCCAGCATCAAGCCGAAGATGAGGGTGGATAAAAACAAAGAAGTGTCTCCAGTCTGGAACATGGCGAAGCCTGCCGGCCGGAGTTCACGGCCCCGGCCGGCAAAGGCTCACCATTGCGGCTTCGGAATGACCGGCTTTGCCACGCCTGAACGGTCCGCCGGCGCAATCGCCACAAAGCGGTCACCCTGCCATTGCCCCGCCCACCAAAGCTGCCGAAGCTGGTTGTCCTCAAGCTTGACCGGGCCGATGACGGTGTCGAAGCTTCCCGTCGAAAGTTCATTTGCCACAGCCGCCTTGTCGAGGCCGACGCGTTGAACGGACTGGGCTAGCATTTCGAGGCTCGCATAGGTGATGGCGCTTGCCCAGCTGTCCGGCTTGGCGCCGATGAAGGCCTCGTGGCGCTTGAAATAATCCTCGATCCTGTCGCTGCTGCCATCAACGCCGCCGATGCTGATCACGCCTTCCTGCTTGCCATCGGAGACCTTTGGGAAGATCGGGAAAGCACCGCCGACGCCGACATAAAGAACCTTCGGGTTAAACCGGGCCGTCTGCGCCTGTTTCGTCACCGCAAAACTGTCGGGCGGATAGGAAAAAGCGATAAAGCTGTCCGCACCGCTCGACGCCGCCTCGTTCACCAGTGCTGCGAAATCCGAGGTGCCGACCGGATAGGTCTTGTCATAGGCAAGTGTGAAACCCGCTTCCTTCAGCGCCGGTCGCGCGGCCTTGATGAGATCGATGCCGAAACCGTCAGCCACGGAAATCACCGCGACCTTGTCGTTGATCTGGCCGGCCTCGCGTGCGGCTTTCAAAACGTCGGCCAGCGCATTGGCATAGTCATGGCCGCCACCCAGCATCCAGAAGCTCTTCTTCCAGCGCGCGGCAAATTCGGGCGCCTTGTCGGTCACGCCTGTGACCGCAAGCTGCGGATAACCGAAGCGCTCATAAAGCGGTGCGACGGCCAGATTGAAGCCGGTGCCCCATGGCGGCAGAATGAAATCGACCTTGTCCTGGCTGGCCAGACGCTCGGTGAACCGCACCGCATCCTCGGCCGAGGAACGGTCGTCATATTCGACCACTTCCACCGGCAGGCGCTTGCCATCCGGCAAAGTGAGGCCGCCGGCATCGTTGACCTCCTTCACCCATAATTTGTAGTTCGGAATGGTGGTGATGCCAGCACCCGTGGCATTGGCGCCGCTTTTTGAAACGGCATAACCGATCTTCACCGAGGTACGGTCCTGCGCATTGGCAAAACCGAAGGATACCGCCGACAGGGCAGCACCAGAGAGCAGGCAGAACAGCGTTCTGCGCTTCAGACTATTCATGATGTTCCTCCCAAAGCGCCTTATCGGGGTTGCCGTTCTCCTCAAGGCTTTCCCCTGCGCTGCGCAAAGTTTAGCAATGACAGCCGCATATAAAATGCACTAGTGTAGCGCATTATTGTACTTTTGGAGGCATAATGCCGCTGCAAAGCCAGATTGCCGGCAATCGCGCTGAGATAACCGCACGCAACCTCTCCTCGTCATTGCGCGTATCGGAGCTGCGGCTGGAATCGGACAGCGCCCATCTGCTTCTCCTTTCCGCCGGTGAAGCGGAAATTCTCCAAGGTGAAAAGACGCTGCCGGTCGTAGCACCGGGACTCGTCTGGCTGCCCATCGGCCCCGCCGGCCGCCTGCGGCTGAATGCCGGAAGCCGTGGATCGCTGCTGAGGACGAGCGAAATCGGGCTTGCCCATGCGATGCCCACCGGCACGAGCGCGAGCGCCGTGCGCAACATATTGCAGCGTGTCCTGACGCAGGTGCCAGCGGAAAAGGACCGGCAGGAGCTGGCGGGTTATCTCGAGACCATCGCCAGCGAGAATATTCGCGCAACAACCGGTTCGGACACGATCATCGCCAGCCTGCTCTGTGTTACCCTCATCCGCATCTGCCAGCACGCCATCGCCGATATTGCCGCCGCCATCTCCACCCCTGGCAGCCTTACCGAACGGTTCGTCCTGCTGGTGAGCCAGCACAAACGCGACCAATGGGGCGTGGATGATTATGCTAGATATCTGAGCGTGAACCGTGAACGCCTGGGATTTGCGGTGCGCAAGGCCACGGGGCTTTCGCCGCAGGCCTATATTCACCGGGAACTGCTGTCCGAAGCGCGCGACCTTCTTCTCAACTCATCACTGCAAGTTGCTGAAATCGCGTTTCGATTGGGCTTTCAGGACCCCGGCTATTTCAATCGCTTCTTCACCCGCAACGAGGGCACGTCGCCCGGACGTTTCCGCCGGGCCGCAATGCGAATGCAGAACGTGCCGCCGCCATCTTATGCGGCCTGGCCGTGACCTGACAGGCGGCTGAAAATCAGGCCGCTTCCAGTTCTTTGATATTGGCAAGGTCCGCTTCCAGCCTCGCAGCCGCCGCCTTAATGTCAAAGGCGTTCTGCAAGTTTAGCCAATATTCCGGTGTGGTCTTGAAGAACTTTGCCAGGCGCAAGGCGGTGTCGGCGGTGATCCCAAGTTTCTCTCCCACAATCCGTTCTATGCGGGTGCGCGGAATATTGAGGTGCCTTGCAAGAGCGTATGCCGACATGCCCAGCGGCTCAAGATAGAGTTCCCGCAGGATTTCGCCCGGATGGATCGGGGGCGATTTACTGATTGTCATGATCGCTGGCCCTCCTTGGCCTATTTGTCACGAGCCTTTCCGCGAGACGACCCGACTAGTGATAGTCGGTTATTTCCACGCTTTCCGGCCCCGCGCCTGTCCAGACGAAACAGATGCGCCACTGCTTGTTGATCCGGATCGAATATTGGCCCTCACGGTCACCGGACAGCTTTTCCAAACGGTTACCGGGCGGTGATCGAAGGTCTTCAACCGTGGTCGCCGCATCCAGAATCGTGAGCAATTGCTGCGCGCGGCGTACCAGATCGGCGGGAAAGCCCTTCTTCACAGATCCGTCGTCAATCGATGCGGTCAGCTTGTTTTTGAAAGAACGGATCATTGCTGGCCTCGCGATATTAGTATCATAAACAGATACGCACGGAAGTCAACAAAACCGTATCTTAAAGAGATACGCCTATTGCCGCCCCACCACCACCCGGTGCCGCCCGATAGGCAGCATCATCGGCTTGCCGGAGGTCGGATCTTCGATGACCCGGCTTTCGATGCCGAAGACGTGGCGCACATTCTCTTCCGTCAGCACCTCTTCCGGCGTGCCGCAGACATGCAGCTTTCCGTCCCTCATGGCGACGAGATGGTCAGCATAACGGGCTGCGAGATTGAGATCGTGCAGCACCATGACGATGGTGGTCTCACGGGCATGGTTGAGGTCCGTCAGAAGATCGAGCACTTCGACCTGATGGCTGATATCGAGAAAGGTCGTGGGCTCATCCAGCAACAATATGTCGGTCTGCTGGGCCAGCGCCATGGCGATCCAGACCCGTTGCCGCTGGCCGCCCGACAGTTCATCCACCGGCCGCTCGGCAAGGTCCACCGTATCGGTGGCGACGAGGGCTGCGGCGACCGCCTCGTCATCCTGCCGCGACCAGCGGGCGAAAAGGCCGTGATGCGGGTGCCGGCCCCGACTGACGAGATCGGCAACGACAATGCCCTCCGGCGCTATCGGCGATTGCGGCAAAAGGCCCATGCGCTGCGCCAGTTCTTTTGAAGGAAGCCGGTGGATCGACTTGCCATCGAGCAGGACTTGCCCGGCGCGGGGCGTGATCAGCCGCGACATGCTGCGGAGAAGTGTGGACTTGCCGCAGGCATTAGCACCGACGATGACGGTGATTTTCCCGCGCGGAACGACGAGATCCAGCCCTTCGATGATGAGGGTTTCGCCGTAGCCAGCCGAAAGGCCGTTCACGGAAAGGGAGTGGCCGGTCATAACGAGCCTCCGCTGCGGTTGACCCGCACGATAAGGTAAATCAGATAGGGCGCCCCCAGCGCACCGGTAACGACGCCGACCGGGTAACGGCCCGGCAGCAGGAACTGGCCGCAATAATCCCCCACCAGCACCAACACCGCGCCGACAAGTGCGGCGGGAACAAGCAGCGAGCCGTTGTTGCCGACGATACGCGCGGCAATCGGCCCCGACAGGAAAGCGACAAAGGCGATAGGTCCCGAGACCGCCGTTGCGAAAGCAATCATGCCCACGGCGGCGATGATGACGATGATGCGGGTTTTCCCAACCCGCACGCCGAGTGCGGCAGCGGCATCATCGCCGAGCCGAAGCGCCTCGAGATCACGCGCACGGCTGATGAGCAACCCGCCGAACAGGATGAGCGCGATGAGCAGCGGCGACGTCTGGGCAAGTTTGGCGCCGTTGACACTGCCCGTCAGCCAGCGCATCGCCTCCTGCAGCGTCCAGGCGGGCGCGACGGAGAGAATATAGGCGATGAAGCTTTCGAGCATGGCAGAAACGCCGATGCCGACAAGGATAAGCCGTGTTCCCGCCACGCCGTTGCGGAAGGACAGGAGATAGACCAGCAGCGCAATGCCAAGACCGGCGAGGACGGCAAAGACCGAGACAAGCGGCCCGTTCAGCTGCAGCACTACGATGGCGAAGACGGCGGCAGCACTCGCGCCGGAACTGATGCCGATAATATCGGGACTGGCAAGCGGGTTGCGCAGCATGATCTGAAAGGCAACACCGCCCAGCCCGAAGCTCAGCCCGGCCAGCACCGAAAGCAGCGCACGCGGCAAGCGCAATTGCCCGACGGTGAAGCTGACGCCGGCAATATCCTCGCCAAGCAGAACGCGGATCACCTCACCGGGCGGCGTAAAGGATTGCCCCAGCATCAGCGTCAGGACGAATGCGGCAATCAGCAGGAGCGACAGGACGGCAATGACAAGGCGACGCCGGCGCTGTCGGGCGTGGCGGTTGAAAACCAGTGTGTCGATGACGGCAGCGTGCATGGTCATAGTTCGCGCACCCGCTGGCGTCTGACGATCCAGATGAAGAACGGTGCGCCGACCAGCGCGGTGACGATGCCGACATCGAGTTCGGACGGTCGTGCGACGATGCGGCCGACAATATCGGCGGCAAGCAGCAGGCAGGCGCCGCCGAGTGCTGAAAACGGCAGCAGCCAGCGATTGTCGACACCAACAAGCAGGCGGCACAGATGCGGCACCACCAGCCCGACAAAGCCGATAGGCCCGCAGATGGCTGTGGCCGCACCGCAGAGCAGAATGGCGCCTAAGGAGGCCACGGCCCTGGCGACAGCGACATTTTCACCAAGGCCGGCGGCGAGCTCGTCACCCAGCGCCAGCGAATTCAGCCTGCGCGCCGAAAGCAGGCTGATGGCGAAACCGGCGGCCAGAAACGGTAGAACGGTCTCGATGCGCTCGAAGGTGGCGCCGCCGACACCACCGATCTGCCAGGCGCGAATGCCACCGGCAATATCGCTGCGCGGCAGCACCACGGCGATGACCAGTGAGGAGAAGGCGACGGATGTGGCGGCACCGGCAAGCGCCAGTTTCAGCGGCGTGGCCCCGCCCCGCCCCAGCGAACCGACAACATAAACGAAGACGGCGGAAAGACCCGCGCCAACAATCGCGGCAATGATGAAGGCCTGCGAAGATGCAATGCCGAACCAGACGATGGCGATGACGACGGCGAGCGACGCACCCATGTTAACGCCGAGAATGCCGGGATCGGCCAGCGGATTGCGGGTGACGCCCTGCATGATGGCTCCCGCCAGACCGAGCGCGGCCCCGGCCAGAAGCGCAAGCACCGTGCGCGGCAGGCGGACCGCGACGGCCGCTTCCGCAACCGTTTCGACCCGGCCGGCAAGCGCCGCCGTAATATCGGCCAGCGATACGTCACGCGTGCCGATGGCGACCGAAAGCGCGCAAAGGACTGCAAGAAGCGCCAGCACGATGCCAAGCCAGAACACGCGCCTGCGGCCGGCGCGGCCGGCATATGGCAGGGTGGGAGCGCTGTCGGCCCCAGGCGTTGTCATTGCGGTTTCCCGGCGGATTTGTCCGCCGCTTTCGCTAGTAGATCGGCATAGTCCTTCAGCACCCAGGAAATCGACAGCGGCGTGGGATTGGACGCTGTTCCGAGCGGATCGCGCCCCAGCATGACGATGGCATCATGGGAAACGGCCGGCATACGGGCCAAAAGCGGATCAGCACGCATTGCATTCAGCAGCGGCTGGCTGCCATAGGTCACGACAATATCGACATCGTCGAAGGCATCGACACGCTCGGCGCTGACGCCGGCGGCGAATTGTCCCGGCTTCGTTGCTTCCACGACGCTTTTTGGCGAGGCAAGCCCGAGATCGGCGAAAAACTTCACCCGGCTGTCATTGGCGGTGTAAAAATTGACGACGCTGAGGTTGGTAGCATCGAGATGGGTAACGAACATCGCCGACTTGCCCTTCAACTGCGGATGGCCGGCGACCACCTCGGCAATCTCCGTCTCGATGCGTTTGATCAGCGCTTCACCTTCCGCAGCCATGCCAAGGCCGGCGCTGTTCAGCCGGATCATCTCGCGCCAGTCCGTCGCCCAGGGGGAAACGGGATAGGCGACCACGGGCGCGATCTGGCTCAACGTATCGTAGTCAGACTGGCTGAGACCGGAATAGGCGGCGAGAATGACATCCGGCTGCGTTGCCGCCACGGCCTCGAAATCGATGCCATCGCCCTCGTCAAACAGAACCGGTTTGTCCGCCTTGAGTTCGGTGAGCCGCTTTGCCACCCAGGGCAAGAGGCCATCGCCGTCATCATCACCGAAATTGGCGGCGGCGAAACCGACAGGCACAACGCCGAGCGCCAGCGGAACCTCATGGTTTGCCCAGGCGACAGTGGCGACGCGCTGCGGCTTCTTCGCAATCGTCGTCGTACCGAAGGCGTGCTTGATGACGATGGGATAGGTCGTCGCATCATCCGCCAAGGCCATATCAGGCGCGATTATCGACAGAAACAGCACAAGGGCCGGCACGAGGCAGCGGAACGGACGAAGCATGACGAAGCTCTCAAAGGTTCAAAAGTGGACTTGAACTCTCAGCTTCACATGCCCCCGTCAAGCCTAAGGAAGAGATGCCGCCCGAACAGCGGTGAAATTTCCGGGGTTTTGTACAAAACCGTAAAAAGTTACAATACCGGACAAACTTTCTCAAGTTATTGGCGCTTCGAGAGTGGGCCGTGGAAGCGGCGATAGGGACATCAACTTCTGGAACGCACCAATGAATATCGAAATCGAAGGCAGAAACCGCAAAACCGCGCGACGTCGTTACCGGGATACGGCCCTGCTTGCCTGCACGGCGCTTGTCGCCACCCTACCCGGTCCCTTGCTGGCGCAGGAGGCTGCCAATACAAGCGGCAGCACGGTTCTGGAACGGATCACCATCGACAGCGGCGACAATGACCAGAAGTCCATCGTCGCCACCCGCACCACGAGCGGCAGCAAGATGGCGACCGATATTCTCGATACGCCGGCCTCGGTTTCCGTCATCACCGCCAAGGAAATGCAGCAGCGCGGCGTGCAGACCGTGGAAGAGGCGCTGCAATATACCGCCGGTGTTACCACGGATTTCTATGGCTCCGACGATCGTTTCGACTATTTCAAGATTCGCGGTTTCGACGCCTATACCTATCGCGACGGCCTGACGCTCGGCCGCCCCTTTGGCGCGCTGCGCGAAGAAACCTATGCCTATGAGCGCGTGGAAGTGCTGAAGGGCGGCAACTCCACCACCTTTGGCGTCTCAGATCCCGGTGGCTCGGTGAACTATTCCACCAAGGTGCCGAAGCGCACCCGTTTCGGCGAAGTCTATGTCACCGGCGGCTCCTACAGCCGCGCCGAGACCGGTTTTGATTTCGGCGATAACATCACCAGCGACGATACGCTGTCCTATCGTCTGACCGGCAAGCTCAGAAATGCCGATGCGGAATATGACTATTCCCGCGATGACGAGAAATTCTTCATGGGCGGCCTGACCTGGCGTCCGACCGATGTCACCAGCCTGACCGTGGTTTACGACCATCTCAACAAGGATGGCGTTCCCGGCGGCGGCGGCCATCCGGTCGGTTCCCATTTTGACAGGAGCCGTTTCTTCGGCGAACCGGACTACAATTATCGCGGCACAAACCGCAATTCGGTCAGCGTGATGTTCGACCACGATTTCGGCTCTGGCCTGACGCTGAGTTCCAATGCGCGCTACAGCAAGACCAATACCGATTTCGGCTACGCCTATATCGCATCCACGCCGACTAACGGTTCGACCATCGCTGACCGGGCATTTTTCGGCAACGACACCGAAACCGAGAACTTCCTGATCGACACACGGCTGCAATATGACACGACCTTCGAAAATGTCGAAAGCCGCAGCCTCGTTGGTGTCTTCTATAACGACTACACATCCGGCAGCAAAAACTACTTCGGCGCTGCGCCGAGCATAGACTGGATGAACCCAGTCTATACCGGCGCACCCTCCTCGGTGCCGCTCTTCTCCAACTCGCTGACAGACCAGAAAACCAAGGCGATCTACCTGCAGCAGGACCTGACTTTCTTCGACAGGCTGATCGTCAGCGCCGGTCTGCGCAACGACTGGATCGACACCGACCAGACCAACCGGCTGAACGGCACGACGGCGAGCGGCGACATCAGCGAACTGACCAAGCGCATCGGCGTGTCCTACAAGGTCACCAATGAGATCGCGCCCTATATCAGCTATGCCGAATCGGTGGTGCCGGCATCGGGCCTCACCGTTGAACCGGAGCGCGGCGAGCAGATCGAGCTTGGCATCAAATACCGGCCGGAGGCTTTCCCCGCCCTGTTCACCGCCTCGATCTACGACCTGAAGAAAAACAACATCACCGTCACCAGCCCGATCACCAGCCTGCCGACCACGATCGGCGAAGTGCGCGTGCGCGGCATCGATCTGGAAGCCAAGGCGGAAGTCACCGACAATCTCAGCCTCACGGCGGCCTATTCCTATCTCGACGCGGAAATCACCGAAAACGGCACGGGCGGCAATGTCGGCAACCGACCGCAATTCGTGCCGGAACATCAGGCCTCGCTGTGGGTCAACTACACGCTCGCCGGCAACGACCACTTCGGCGACATGACCTTCGGTCTGGGCGGCCGCTACACAGGCGCTTATTATTTCGACAATGCCAACAAGGTCTCGACCGGCAGTAGTGTCACCGTGGATGCAGCATTCAGCTACAAGATCCAGGAGACCGCCTCACTGGATGTCAACGTTTCCAACCTCTTCAACGAAAAACACGTTGCTTATGGTGGTTTCGGCGCTGACTTCTACAATCCCGGCCGGGCGTTTTCCGTTACCCTTCGCAAGACGTGGTGAACTTCAGTATTCGCAATGCATTTCAGAGTATTAGGGATATTTCCTAACTCTAAACGTCATCCTCGGGCTTGTCCCGAGGATCTAACCACATCGCATCAAGTCAGAAGGCAGCAGATCCTCGGGACAAGCCCGAGGATGACGTAGAGCAAGGTTTGTGGAATTGCGCCGAACCGCTTCGCGTAGACGGCAAGGCGCGCCCGTTCAAAGCAGCCGGTGCATCCGTCGCCAGGCGGCCGGCGTATCACCTACCGAGTGGCGGAAGGCCTTGGTCAGATGGGCCTGATCGGAGAAACCGAGCTGCGCGGCGATATCGGCGACGGTCAGATCGCCTTCCAGCAGAAGTTTCTGGGCGGCATTGATGCGCCGCTCCAGCTGCCATTGCAGCGGCGTCTTGCCCGTGGTCTGGCGAAACACGGTGGCGAACCAGCTTTCGGAGAGCCCGACAATATCGGCCATTTCGGCAACCGTCATACGGTCGTCACCGCGCTTTTCGACGCGGGCGAGCAGCCTGTTCATCTGCGCCTGCGTCAGCCTGCCATTGGCCTGCTCGGGTGTCGGACCGGGAATATCCAGCAGCCCCGCAACGATCCCGCCAACAAGGCTTTCGGCATAAAGCGGATGTTTTGCCGGCTCGGCCAGTTCATCGACAAGCAGACCTGCCAGCGTTTCCACCGCACCGATATCCTGTATCTCGACCGGACGACGCAGCGCCGTCATGGCCGCGGAACCACCGACCGCCGGCGACAGGAAGCGCAAAAGCCGGTCTTTGTGGATATGCAGGTTGAGATGGGAAAAACGATGTGTGGCATTGCTGCTTGTCCACATCGGCACGCCGGCCGGCACATAGACCGCCCGGGTCATCGGCCGCGAATGCTGTGAAAGCTCGCCATCGCGGTTGGAAATCCGGATCCGTGACGAGACATCGTTGAAGAAAATCATGATGCGGGGATCGGCGGCCAGATAATAACCCTTCGCCCCCATCTGGCTTTCGGCCTCCCAGAACGCGCTGACCAGCCCGTCAAACTGGCGCCATTTGACCGGTGCAGTGACGCTGATCCCTTCCGTGTGCCAGGTCATGGAATGCCAGAAACTCAATGCGGTTACCGTCCGGTTGTCGAGCCGAGGTTGGGAACGCGGGAAGCGGCAAACGCCGCAACAGACATCGCGCCCCTACGCCAATAACATGACTTATCAATTCATGTTAATAGCAAAGATCGTTATAAAATGAAACATTCGCTCACGCGGAACCTTCGACCCGGGGGACCCGTTAAGTCCATGAGATGAATTTAACACGGGAGACTGTCATGGATAGCAAGAAGGAACCGGGCGACTTCGCAGACAAGAAGCGCGAGGAACAGGGCCGTGGCGTCATTGTCGCCGGGCCCGATGCGCATGAAAATGAAAAGAGTGGCAAGACGCCTGCGGGAAGAACCGAAAAATCCTCCCCTGAGCGGCAGGTTCCATCTTCCGACCGCCGCTGATGTGATTTTTGGATGCTTTGACAAGGTCAAAAAAACCTCCCCGATCGCTCGGGGAGGTGTTGCTTTATTGGGTGGTCGCTTTTCCGTTCAGACGAGGTCGAAACGGTCGGCGTTCATCACCTTCGTCCAGGCGGCAATGAAGTCGCGGACGAATTTTTCCCTGTTATCGTCCTGCGCATAAACTTCCGCATAGGCGCGCAGGATGGAGTTGGAGCCGATGACGAGGTCGACACGGGTCGCCGTATATCTGGCCGCACCGGTCTTACGGTCACGAATCTCGTAGAGATTGTTGCCGGTCGGAACCCAGGAATAGGCCATGTCCGTCAGCGTCGTGAAGAAGTCCGTCGTCAGCGCGCCGGGCTTGTCGGTAAACACCCCATGCGCCGTGCCGGCGTAATTGGCGCCGATGACGCGCAGGCCGCCGATGAGGACGGTCAGTTCCGGCGCTGTGAGACCGAGAAGCTGCGCCCGGTCGAGCAGCAGTTCTTCGGGGCTGACAACATAGTCCTTCTTGATCCAGTTGCGGAAACCATCCGCCAGCGGCTCGAGCGGGGCGAAGCTGTCGGCATCCGTCTGCTCGGCGGAAGCGTCACCACGGCCGGCCGCGAAAGGCACGGCGATGTCGAAGCCGGCCGCTTTCGCCGCCTGTTCCACACCGTAATTGCCGGCCAGAACGATCACATCGGCGATGCTCGCACCGGTTTCACGGGCAATCGTCTCAAGAACCGAAAGCACACGGGAAAGACGGGCGGGCTCGTTGCCTTCCCAGTCCTTCTGCGGTGCGAGGCGGATGCGGGCGCCATTGGCGCCGCCGCGCTTGTCCGAACCACGGAAGGTGCGGGCGCTGTCCCATGCGGTCGCAACCAGATCGGCGACCGGCAAGCCGGAAGCGGCGATCTTTGCCTTGACGGCAGCGACATCGTAGCTCGTGGAACCGGCAGGGATCGGGTCCTGCCAGATCAGGTCTTCCGCCGGAACGTCCGGGCCGATGTAACGGGACTTCGGCCCCATGTCGCGATGCGTCAGCTTGAACCAGGCGCGGGCGAAGACGTCAGAGAAATGGTCCTGATCGTCCTTGAACCGCAGCGAGATCTCGCGGTAGATCGGATCGACCTTCAGGGCCATATCGGCATCGGTCATCATCGGGATGGTGCGGATCGAGGCATCCTCGACGTCGACAGGCTTGTCTTCCTCGGCGATGGTGATCGGCGCCCATTGCGATGCACCGGCGGGGCTGTGCGTCAAAGTCCATTCATGCTTGAACAGCATATCGAAGAAGCCGTTGTCCCACTTGGTCGGCTCGCTCGTCCAGGCGCCTTCGATGCCCGATACCACGGTGTCACGGCCAATGCCGCGGCCCTTGGTGTTGATCCATCCAAGACCCTGATATTCCGGGCCTGCGGCTTCCGGATCGGGGCTGAGGTTGGCAGCACTGCCATTGCCGTGCGACTTGCCGATGGTGTGGCCGCCGGCGGTGAGAGCCACGGTTTCCTCGTCGTCCATGCCCATGCGGGCGAAGGTCTCGCGCATCTGCGCCGCCGTTGCCAGCGGATCGGACTTGCCGTTCACACCTTCCGGATTGACGTAGATGAGGCCCATCTGCACGGCGGCAAGCGGGTTTTCCAGCGTCTCGGGCTTGCTCACGTCGCCGTAACGGCCATCGCTCGGCGCCAGCCATTCCTTTTCGTCACCCCAATAGGTGTCCTTTTCCGGCGCCCAGATATCTTCACGGCCGAAAGCAAAGCCATAGGTCTTCAGACCGGCAACGTCATAGGCGATGGTGCCGGCGAGCGCGATGAGGTCGGCCCAGGAAAGCTTGTTGCCGTATTTCTTCTTGATCGGCCACAGCAGGCGACGGCCCTTGTCGGTGTTGACGTTATCCGGCCAGGAGTTGAGCGGCGCAAAACGCTGGTTGCCGGTGTTGGCGCCACCACGCCCGTCCGTCACGCGGTAGGAACCGGCGGCATGCCAGGTGACGCGCGCCATCATGCCGACATAGCTGCCCCAGTCGGCCGGCCACCATTCCTGGCTGTCGGTCATCAGGGCGCGCAGATCGGCCTTCAGGGCCTCGACGTCGAGCGTCTTCAGGGCTTCACGATAGTTGAAGGAGGTGCCGAGCGGGTTGGTCTTGGTATCGTGCTGGTGCAGAATGTCGAGGTTCAGCGCATTCGGCCACCATTCGGTTACCGATTTACCGGAGGCCGTATTGCCTCCGTGCATGACAGGACACTTGCCGGCCGGTTTTGAAGTTGCGTCCATTTCGCCCTCCGATGGGTTTAGCAATTAAACGAAATAATCAATTCGACATGTGCAGCATTCCGAGCCAGAACCCGAGGCAGGTCATGGAAAACCGTGCGGCGGCGCTGGTGATCTCTCACAGCTACAGCTTCTTTCTGTCATGAAGATGACTAACAGCCGGGTTCCATAATTTCCAATTGTATATTCTAAAGGCTGCGATATGCTGGGCTTATGATTGCGCTCTCCATGAAACATCTTCGTTATTTCGATGCGCTCGCCAAGATCGGCCATTTCGGCCGGGCGGCGGAGGCATGCGCGATTTCCCAGCCGGCGCTTTCGCTGCAGATCCGCGAGCTGGAAGAACTGATCGGCGCGCCGCTTGTCGAACGCGGCAGCCGCCAGATTCGGCTGACGACGCTTGGCGAGGAATTTGCCGAGCGCACCCGCTCGATCCTGCGGTCGGTGGATGAGTTGCAGGATCTGGCGCGCGCCGGCCAGGGCCCGCTCAGCGGCCGCCTGCGCATCGGCGTCATCCCCACCGTCGCACCCTATCTTCTACCACAGGTCATCAAGACGCTCACCCGGCATTATCCGGAACTGGAGGCACGCCCACGCGAGGCGGTGACGCAGAAACTCATCGAGGATCTTCTGGAGGCAAAGCTGGACATGGCGATCGTCGCCCTGCCCGTCTCGGAACCGGCGCTGGAGGAGGTTCCGCTGTTTTCGGAGGAATTCATTCTGGTGCGGCCGATGGAGGATGCAGGCATGCCGGTGCCGAGCGCCGACAAGCTGGGCGAAATGCGCCTGCTGCTGCTTGAAGAAGGTCATTGTTTCCGCAATCAGGCGCTTTCCTTCTGCAGCACGACCAATGCGCCGCCACGCGTGCTGATGGAGGGCAGCTCGCTCTCCACCCTCGTGCAGATGGTCGGCGCCGGCATCGGCGTCACGCTCATTCCGCAGATGGCGGTCGATATGGAAACACGCCAATCCACGGTCTCGGTCTTCCGGCTGGCGGAACCGCGCCCGTCACGCACCATCGGCATGGTGTGGCGCAAGAGCAATCCGCTGTCTGCGCAGTTCAGCCATATTGCCGAGATTGTTCGCGAATGCGGTCTCCAGAAACTTGGCATCGCCCAGTAGAATCCGACAGCCGCGCCACCAGCAGGGAACCCGAATTTGAGCAGGCCGAATTATCGCGATATCGCCCGCCTCGCGGGCGTCGGGACAGCAACGGTCGAGCGGGTGCTGAACGGGCGCGGCGGCGTCCGCGCCGAACTCGTGGAAAAGGTCGTCATCGCCGCGCGGGAACTGGACTATCCCCGCACCCTGCCGGAAACCCATCGCGGGTTGCTGCGCATAGAAGTGCTGATGGTACGCCCCGAAACCACCTTTTACCGGCGGCTCTCCAGGGCCTTCGAGAGAATTGCCGCAACGCTCGACCCTCTTGTCGTCGTTCACCGCAGCTTTGCCGAGGAAATGAAACCGGAGGAGCTGGCGAGCCGCATCATCGCCGCCGGCGAAGCCCGCGCCGGCCTGATCCTCGCCATTCCGAGCAGCCCGGCGGTCAGCGCTGCTGTCGAGGCGGTGGTCGCGCGCGGCGTGCCTGTCGTGCACGTCGTAACGCGCGCCTCGGCCGAAAAAGGTGAATTCATCGGCATCGACAATGGCGCGGCGGGACGCACGGCGGCGTATTTCATCACCCGCATGGCGCGCCGGCCCGGCCCGGTCATCGCGCTCTGCCATCCGATCTATCAGGTTCACCGTGACCGTATCAGCGGCTTTTCCGACTATTTCCACGATCATGCCGGCGAACATGGCTTCGAGTGGCTGGGTTTTACCCGCGATGACGAATATTACAGCGCCGAGACCCTGCGCATGGCGCTGGATCTTTATCCCGACATGGCCGGCCTTTATAATGTCGGCGGCGCAAATTCCGCACTGATCGACGTTCTTCGCAGGCACCCACGCGGCGGCGAGATATTCTTCGTCGGCCATGAGCTGACCGATTATACGCGCAAGGCCCTGAATGACGGCATCATGGATATCGTGCTCGATCAGGCCCCCGAGGCGCAGGCCCGTCGGGCGCTGGACCTCGTCCTTCGCCGGATCGGTCTTACCGATATCGAGCCTGACAGCGCCCCCATCCGCTTCATTACCATCACCGCAGAGAGCCTTTGATCTGATTTGATCAAGGAAGGCTTCGGCATTCACAAATCTCCCTGTTAATTTTGCGTCAGGGAGGAAAGCCGCAGATCGCAGGGAGCGACGGGCGGCCAAGGCGTGCGAGCGCCCTCCTTCATCGTGAAAACTTGCACGGGCGTGTCAAAAGCGGGCGCCCGAAGGAGAGCGCTATGGACGATCTGAAATATGGAACGCGCAACAAGCGCGGCGACTGGGCGCCCAACCAGCCGGTGGAAACGGCCCCGCTCTTCGCTTTCCCGCCGCGCCTCATGGCGGTGCTGAAGTGGCTGCCGCATTATTTTTTCCCGTGGAATGCGATCTTCGCACTTTCGGCGGTCGCCTATTGGGCCTTTGTCATTCCGCCGGTCGAAACCATGGCCACGCTCGGCATCGGCTGGATCGCCTGGCTTTATGCCGTCAATGCGGTCTGCGTTTTCCTCTTCTACGGCGGTTTCGAACTCCATCTCTATATTCTCAAGCGGCAGGAAAACCGCTTCAAATATAACGGCAAGTTCCCCGCCGAACAGAAGAGCAAGGCCTTCTGGTTCGAGAGCCAGAACCTCGACAACATCCTGCGCACCTTCCTTTCCGGCGTGACGATCTGGACCGCCATCGAAGTGGCAATGCTGTGGGCCTATGCCAATGGTTATGCGCCCTGGCTCAGCTTTGCCGAAAATCCGTGGACGCTTGCGATCGTGGCGCTTGTGGTGCCGATCATCCACGAATTTCACTTCTTCTGCATTCACCGGCTCATCCACATACCGCTGCTTTATAAATGGGTGCATTCCGTCCACCACAATTCGGTGAACCCGTCGCCCTGGTCGTCGCTCTCCATGCATCCGGTTGAGCATCTGCTCTATTTCGGCACGGCCTTTTATCATCTGATCCTGCCGTCCAATCCGGTCCTCATGCTCTACCAGCTGCATTATGCGGGTTTCGGCGCGATCCCCGGCCATGTCGGCTTCGACAAGGTCGAGGTCGGCGAGGACAAGCTGGTCGATAGCCATGCCTATGCGCATTACCTCCACCACAAATATTTCGAGGTGAATTACGGCGATGCCCTCATCCCGCTCGATCGGTGGTTCGGCACCTGGCACGACGGCTCGGCGGAAGGAGAGGCCCGCATGCAGGAACGCTATCGCAAACGCAAAGAAAAACTCGCGGCCCGCAAGGCGCGCAATACCATCGGGGAGGCAGCCGAATGAGCTGGGTTTCAGCCTGCAAACTGGACGACATCGAACAGGAAGGGGCGATCCGCTTCGACCACGCCGGACGCACCTACGCGATCTATCGCGGGCCGGATGACAGCGTTTATTGCACGGCCGGCCTGTGCACCCATGAGGCGATCCATCTTGCCGAAGGGCTGGTGATGGATTTCGAGGTGGAATGTCCCAAGCATTCCGGCGCCTTCGATTACCGCACCGGCGAAGCCCTCCGGCTTCCCGCCTGCGAGAATCTGAAGACCTATCCGGCGCAGGTGGTGGACGGCGAAGTACGCGTCACCATCGGCTAGGCCGAGCTTTCGAGCAGGCCCGCAAGGGCCTCCGGAATGCACCCGGGCGGCCCGGCGCCCCAAGGGAGGACAAACATGAAATCCATCTGTACCATGGCCGCTCTGGCGGTCCTGTTCGCCGGCACGGCGTCGGCCGAGACCATCGGCGTTTCGATGCAGAGTTTCGACAATAATTTCCAGACCCTGCTGCGCGAAGGGCTCGGCACCCGGGCATCGGAGGTCGACGGCGTCAAGATCCAGGTCGAGGACGCGCAGGCCGATATTTCCAAGCAGCTCAACCAGGTCAATAATTTCATCGCCGCCGGCGTCGATGCGATCATCGTCACGCTCGCGGACACCTCGGCCGCACCCGGCATCAGCGATGCCGCCGCCAAGGCAGGCATTCCGCTCGTCTATCTCAATCTCGAGCCGGACAATGTCGGCAAGCTTCCCGAAAAACAGGCCTATGTCGGCTCAAGGGAAACCGATGCCGGGCGGCTGGCCGGCGAAGCGGCCTGTTCGCTGCTCAAGGAAAAGGGAAAGGCGGCGGATGCGCAGGCTTATATATTGATGGGCGACCTTGCCCATCAGGCATCGCGCGACCGTACCTCGTCCTTTAAACAGGCGCTCGCATCCGGCGACTGCAAGGCCGTCACCATCGCCGACGAACAGTCGGCGGCCTGGACACGGACAAACGCCATGGACATGACGACGAACTGGATCACCGCCGGACGTCCCATCGACGTCGTCTTCGCCAATAATGACGAAATGGCCATCGGCGCGGTGCAGGCGCTGAAGGCGGCAAGCGTTTCGATGGATGATGTCATCGTCATCGGCATCGACGCCACCCCGGACGGGCTTGCCTCCATGGCCGCCGGCGATCTGGATGCCACGGTGTTCCAGAACGCCAGGGGGCAATCGACAAGTGCGCTCGATGCCGCCGTCGCCCTGATGCGCGGCACGCCGGTCGACAAGCAGGTCATGGTGCCCTTCGAACTGGTGACGCGGAAAAACATGACCGATTACGCCAGCCGCAACTGACCCTCCCCCAGCCGGTGCGCCCTGAAAAGCGCGCCGGCCCCTTCTCACGGAGATATCATGGACGCAATCGTCATCATCGGCGCCGGCGAGGCGGGCACGCGTGCCGCCTTCACTTTGCGCGACACGGGCTTCGACGGCGATATCACGCTGGTCGGCGCCGAGCCGCATCCGCCGTATGAACGGCCGCCGCTTTCCAAACCACTCGAAACTGCGGTGCGGATGAAACCCATCTGCGCGGACGGAGCGCTGAAGGCCGCCCGTATCGCCTATCTGCAAGGCGTGTCGGCCAGCCGTATCGATGCGAAAGACCGTCTGGTGACGCTCGATGACGGGCGGACACTTGGCTATGACAGGCTGCTCCTCGCAACCGGGGCGCAGCCGCGAACACTCGCCTGCCCCGGTGCCGAACAGGCGCTCAATTTCCGCACCCATGCGGATGCGGAAGTGATTTTCTCCCGCGCCGATAGCGGCGCACGGATCGCGATCATCGGTGGCGGACTGATCGGAATGGAGCTTGCGGCGGTGCTGCGCGGCAAGGGGCTGACGGTCAGCGTTATCGAAGCGGCGGCGCGGCCGCTCGGCCGGGCGGTTCCGCAGCGTTTTGCCGAAAAGATACATGCGCGCCATCGCGATGAAGGGGTGCATTTCCATCTGGGTCAGGGCGCTTCGGAGATTACGCCGGAAGCTGTCCTGCTAACCAATGGCGGGCGCGTGCCCGCCGATATCGTCGTCTCCGCCATCGGTGTCGTGCCCAATATCGCTCTGGCCGAAGCGGCGGGGCTTGCGACCGGCAACGGCATTCTGACCGATGTGTTCCTGCGCACCAGCGATCCCCACATCTTCGCGGCGGGCGATTGCGCGGCCGTCTCGCAAGCCGCTGGCGGGCATATCCGGTTCGAAAGCTGGCGCAATGCCCGCAGCCAGGCGGAAATCGCCGGGCGCAACAGTCTCGGCGCAAACGAGGCTTTTACCGCCCTCCCATGGTTCTGGTCGGATCAATATGATCTCGGCCTTCAGGTCGCGGGCCTGCCGCAGCCGGGACATCAAAGCGTCATCCGTCCGCTCGGCGATGGCGAGCTGGAATTCTTCCTTGAAGACGGCCAGCTTGTCGCAGCAGCCGGGCTGGGTATCGGCAACAGCGTCGCCAAAGACATAAAACTGGCCGAGATGCTGATTGCCGCCGGTATCAGCCCCGATCCGGCGGCGCTTGCCGATCCCGGCCTCAACCTCAAGACCTTGCTAAAAAGCGCGCGGGCGGCCTGATGCAGAAGCTGCTCGTCTTTCAATCGCTCTGGGCCATGGAACGGCTAAACGGCAATGGCCCTGAACCCGGCCTTGAGGAAAACATTGCCCAGATCGCCGAAGCCGGGTTCGATGGCATCAGCGCGCATTATACCGACCGTGCGGATGTGCGGCGTCTCAATGAGGCGATCCGTGGTACTGGCCTCAGGGTCGAAGGCGTGTGCTTTCCACGCAATGTTGACGACCTGCGCCACACGCTGGAACTGGCACAGGAATTTCCGGTCAGCCATATCGATCTGCAGGCGGATATCCGCCCACGCCGGGTGGAGGATTGCCTGCCGCTACTGGACGGCTGGATGTGGCTTGCCGAAGAGGCCGGCGTTCCCGTCTACATCGAGACCCATCGCAACCGCATCACCAGCGATCTCCTATTCACGCTGGACCTGCTCGAGCAGCGACCCGATCTGCCGCTTCTCGCCGATCTCTCCCATTATCTCGTTGCCCGCGAATTTGCCGTTCCGGTGGAAGACGAGAGCCACAGGCAAATCCACCGCATCCTTCATAATGCGCGGGCCTTTCACGGACGCATCGGCTCCTGCGAGCAGATCCAGATCGAGATTTCCTTTGCCCATCACCGGCCATGGGTCGATCTATTTCTGGACTGGTGGGACTATGGTTTCCGGCATTGGCGATCCCGTGCGCCCGATCATGCCGAGCTGGTCTTCACCTGCGAACTCGGCCCTCGGCCCTATGCGATTACCGGCCGGGACGGCAACGATTCCACCGACAGATGGGCGGAGTCGCTGCTGCTCAGGACGATGGCACAGAGATTGTGGGCGGAGGCTGCTTATCCCGTGAATACCGTGACGACGGGTGCGGAAAAGCCCTTCTGATCCTATTTCGGCGCCACTTTCGCCTGTTTGTCCGTCCATTCGGGCGGCGCGCCGAACTGGTCGGCGACCATACCCTGCAGGCCGCGCGAGCGGCCATAGGCGTCACATTCGGCATATTTCGGTTTTCCCCCAAGGGCCGAGCGCATGCGGTGGCCGGACGGGATCGAGATATCCAGACCTTCGGAGGTCTTGCCGGTAACGAGGATGCGCGCGAAATAATTGGCGAAGTTGGAGGCAAGCCCGTAGGCATCACCGATTTCCGAAACACGGGCATTGTCGGTGAAGGAATTGGCACCCTTCGACCAGACGGCTGCCGCGCGCTGGACGCCGGTACTGTCCACCGCCTCCGCCTCGACCGCCAGACCGCCGAGCCCGACGGGCAGACGCGGCACGCCGACCGGCAAGACAAAATTGCTGCCGAGCGACACCGCCGTCGAAACACCGGCCATGGTCTTGTCGGTCGGCACCAGATCGGTGATGACGGTACGCACCGTCATGTCCGCCGGCTGGCCAAGAGCGGCGATCCGGTATCTGTCGCTGAGCGCCACGCAGATGGCGCGATCGAGCGCGTTCGAGACAAGCGCGCGGTCCTTTTCCGAGGTGACCCGCGACGAAGCGGTGAAGGAAAAGGTGGTGGGCACGATGGCGACGGTTTTAACCGCGGCCAGTCCCTTGGCATCCACGAAGGTTCTGGTCTTGGTGAACTTGCCCTTGGCGGGGCTGAGCTGGGCATAGGATGTCAGCGTGCCGCCCTCCTGCAGCGGAACGGAGGCACAGCCGGACATGATGAGGGCAAAAGGCAAGGTGGCGAAGGTGGCGCTGCGGCTGCGCGCAACTTTGCTGCCGCTGGCCGTGACGAACGGATTCCGCTGGTGTATCATTGCATGTGCTCCGGTTGGAAAGATTTCCTGTGCCCCGCACGCTACGACAGCTAAAATTGCGGCAGCATTACAATCGCGGTCCGCAGGCACTGCAAAAATCGCGATCAGAAGCAGAGCCGGAATGTGCTTCCGAAGGCGGAACTTTCCAGAAGGACACGTCCATTGTGATCGGCGACGATCTGCTTGACGAGACTGAGACCGAGGCCCGCTCCCGTGCTTCGCGGCGTCACGCGATAGAATGGCTCGAATATCCGCTCCTGCTGGTCTTCGGCTATGCCCTGCCCTTCGTCGGAAACCGCGATCTCGCCATTGGCAAGAACCGACACATGGATCATTCCCCGGTTGCCGCCGTGATCAATGGCGTTGCGCACGATATTGCTGACGGCGCGCGGCAGGGCAAACGGGTTACCCTGCATCTCGTATCGCGCAATCCGGGTATCGAAGGCAATATCGTAACCCGCAGACAGCGCCAGCGGCGCAAGATCGGCAACGACAGTGCGGGCGATCTCCACCAGATCGACCGTCTCCCACCGGTCATGCACCTGATCATTCCGCTCGACCGCCAGAAGCTGTTCCGTGGTTTCGCCGAGCCGTGCGACATCCTCCATCAGCCGTTGCCGTTCCGGCCCATCCGGCAGGCCCTCTATCCGGGTCTGCATGATGGCGATCGGTGTTCTGAGTTCATGCGCCGCGTCGATGAGAAAACGCTGGCGTGCCCGAAACTGCTGCTCGAGCCGTTCGAGGATGCTGTTGAAGGATACGATCAGCGGCACGACTTCGCGTGGCACATCCTCGACGGGCAGCTTCGCGCCCGCCCGGCGCGGGTCGATCTCCGGGGCTTTCCGGACGACGGAACTGAGACCGGCGAGCGCCTGGCGCACGATGCGCGGCACGGAAAAGAACACCGCAGGCAGGATAACCGCCAGCAGCGGAACATAGATCGGATAGGTGCCGAAAAGAAGCGTCAGAAACGACGCGCTGATATGGGAGGTTCCGCCGAACATGACCCTCAACGGGCCAGATGCCGTATCGAGACTTTCAGACAGCGCGACCTCGGATATGCCGGCACCGCCGCGAATATCGGCATCCACCATCAGATGGGCGTAACGCGATAGCTCGGCATAGACCGGCGGCACAGCGCCATAGGTCACGGACTGGCCATCCAGCGTCGAGGCAACGAACCAGAGTTCTTCATTCTCCGCCTTGAGAGCCTTCAGCGCCGGCCCCTCGGTGATGACGAGCCCCTTCTGCGGATCGAGCGAAAGTGACTCGTCGAGTGTCGAAGACAGGTCCTCCCAAAGCCCGATATTGGGAGAGACCCGCATCACCCCGTAAATGCAGAGGCCGACGATGACGACCGCGATCATGGCGGAGACAACGATGCTGAGCTGCCAGCTCAATTGCCACCACAGGGACGGATTGGACTTGCCCTTCACCTTCATGCCTCTTCCTTCAGCAGATAGCCGATGCCGCGGATATTGTGCACGCTCACCCCGGCCGATACGTCCAGCAGACGCTTGCGCAGCCGCGATATATGCGCGTCGAGCGCATTGGACTGTATCTCCTCCTCGTAGTTATAGACGGCCGCCTCGAGCGTGGAGCGCAGCACGGATTTGCCTTTGCGTTTCGCGAGCGCGACGAGGACCAGAAGCTCGCGTCTTGGCAGATCGAAGGGAGCCGAATTGATCGTGATGCTGAGATGCAGCGGGTCGATCACGATACGTCCGGCGGTGATCTGGGCCGGCGCAAGGTTTGCCGGCCGTCTCAACACCGCACGCACCCGCGCCAGAAGCTCACCGACGAGAAACGGCTTGCCCAGATAATCATCGGCGCCGCCGTCCAGCCCCGCAATGCGCTCCTCCGGTTCGTTCATCGCCGTCAAGAGGATGATCGGCGTATCGACACCGGCGCGGCGCAGTTTCGGGATGAAGGCAAGGCCCTCCCCGTCCGGCAGGCGACGGTCAAGCAGGATGGCGTCATAGACATGCTGGCGCGTCAGCTCCATCGCATCGCCAAGCCACATCGTGTGGTCGATGACGATGCCCTGCTTGCCGAGCGTTGCCGACAGCGCATCCGCCATTTCCTTTTCATCTTCGATCAACAGAAGTCTCATGGATCACCGTCCCTTCGCCATCCGTTGTCTGCCAGAAAGGTTGCGGCAGTATTGCGGCGACAGGGGCGGTTCAGGGTAATGCTGCTGCAATTATGGCCCCCTATCCAGACACTATCCGCCTGAGAACAGGCGACATGACCGCTCGGCGAGCGGCCACAGAGAAAGCTTTGCCTGGAAGGATTGATTATGTGGGTAAAGAAAACCATCAAAACCGGCATCGTGCTTGCGGGCTGCGTTGTCGTCGTCACCGCTCTCGACACGGCGCGCGGCAGCGTCGATGCCAATGAGCGCCTCAAGGGCATTGTCGAAGCCGCCACCATGAGCCCGGCCGGCATTCCGTTCGAACTGGCGGCCTCGGAAACGGCGAGAATCGCCGCACGCCGGATGGCGGAAAAGCTCAGCATCAGCGGCGAGCTTCAGCCCGTCAGCCGCGTTGTGATCCGCGCCCGCGAGGCTGGAAAGATCCTCGACATGAACGTCCGGGACGGACAGGCGGTAAAGGCGGGCGATGTGCTGGTGCGCTTTGAAACCGACGATCTGCAATCGGCGCTGCTGCAACGGCAAAGCGACCGGGATGCGGCCGAGGCCGAGTTGACGCTGGCGATGCAGGCCCTGACGAGGACGGAACAGCTTGCCGCCAAGAACATTGCATCGGCCGAACAGCTGGACAAGGCGAAAAGCGATGTGGTGGTGAAAACGGCAAGGGTTCAGAGCCTTTCGGCACAGGCCGATATCGCCCGCCTCGCCCTGCGCAATGCGGAAATCCGCGCGCCTTTCAGCGGCACCGTCACGCGCCGCCTGGCCGAGGCCGGCGCACGCGTCGGCGCCGACGGCGAGCTTCTGACGCTGGTCGATACAAGCGTTCTGGAGGCGAAGGTCCTCGTCGCCACCCGCGACATTCCGCGTGTTGCGCTGGGCCAGACAGCGGAACTGGAGATCGACGGCATCAGCGGCCAGACCGTCCCGAGCACCGTCGAGCGGATCAGCCCGGTTGCCGAAGATGGCACGCGTTTCGTCGCCGTCTACCTGCGGCTTGTCAATCACGACGGGCGGCTGTGGGGCGGGATGTTTGCCAGCGGGTCGATCCTCGTGCGCGAAAAAAACGATGCGCTCGTGGTCCCCGCCATAGCACTGCGCAAGGATGAAACCGGTTATCACGTTCTGAAAGTCCTGGATGGCCATCTCCGCCGCCAGACGGTGGCGCTGGGATCACGCTGGAACGACGGCAGCCTGATCGAGGTCGCCGCCGGGCTTAAGGATGGCGAAACAATCCTGACCGCTCCGCTTCCGGAATTGCAGCCCGACATGGCCGTGACCATAGACAGGGCAGGCTGAGATGTTCCTGACCCGCATATCCGTTTCCCATCCCGTCTTCGCCACCATGATGATGGTGGCGCTTCTTGTCATGGGCATGTTTTCGCTGCAGCGTCTGGGGCTTGATCAATATCCCAATGTCGACGTGCCCGTCGTGGTGGTGGTCACCACCTATCCCGGCGCGACGCCGGAGACCGTGGAAACCGAAGTGACACGCCCGGTCGAGGATGCGCTGAACGCCATCGGCGGACTGGATGAGATCACCTCGACCTCCTACGAAGGGCGCTCGGTGGTCGTCGTGAAGTTCAAGCTCGAGGTCCAGGCTGCGGCCGCAGCGCAGGAGGTGCGCGACAAGGTCGCCGCAATCGAGACGAATTTGCCGGAAGAGGCCAAGAAACCGGCCGTCTCCCGCTTCGACCCCGCGGCTGAACCGATCCTGTCGCTGGCAATCAGTTCACCGTCGCTGGATGTGCCGGCGCTCACCGCCCTTGCCGATCAGAAGGTGGTGCGCCAGCTGACCACGGTTGCGGGTGTCGGACAGGCAACCCTGGTCGGCGGCCGCAAGCGGCAGATCGACGTTGCGATAGACGAGACGCGCATGCGCGCGCTCGGGGTGGGCATCAACGAGGTGGTGAACGCGCTGCGCACCGGCAATGGCGACAGCCCGGCCGGCAGCATCGTCGATACCGTATCCGAACGAACCATCCAGGTTCAGGGCCGCATCAGGGAGCCGCAGGCGCTGCTGGACATGGTGGTGGCGAGGCGAGGAGGTGTGGCAATCCCGCTTCGTGACGTCGCCACGGTTTCCGAAGGCGCAGCCGATGCCGAAAACCGCGCGCTTTATAATGGCCGCACAGCCCTTGCGATCGACATCGTCAAGGTTCAGGACGCCAATACCGTGCAGGTGGTCACGGATGTGAGGAACCGCCTCGATGAACTCAATGCCGAGCTTGCCCCGCACAATGTGCAATTGCGCATTGTCACGGATACCTCCACGCCCATCCGCGAATCCGTCGATCAGGTGCAGATGACATTGATCGAAGGGGCGGCGCTCGCCATCGCCATCGTCTTCCTGTTCCTGAACTCCTGGCGCAGCACCGTCATCACCGGGCTGACACTGCCAATCGCGATCATCGGCACACTCGTCGTCATCGATTTTCTCGGTTTCACCCTCAATACCCTCAGCCTCCTGGCTCTCACCCTCTCCATCGGCATTCTGGTGGATGACGCGATCGTCGTTAGGGAAAACATCACCCGGCATCTGCATATGGGCAAATCCCATATCCGCGCCGCACTCGACGGCACCAACGAAATCGGGCTCGCGGTGGTCGCGACCACCGCCACCATCGTCGCGGTCTTCCTGCCGGTCGCTTTCATGGACGGCATTGTCGGCCGGTTCTTCTACGAGTTCGGCGTGACGGTCTCAGCGGCGGTACTGATCTCCCTCTTCGTTGCCTTCACCCTTGACCCGATGCTTTCGAGCGTCTGGTACGATCCGGATACACATCCGGACACAAAACGCGGCCCGGTCGGGCGGCTGGTCGCCCGTTTCGATCGCGGCTTCGAATGGCTGGCCGAGCGGTATCGACGTCTGATCGGCTGGACATTGCGCCACCGCCTCGCCACCCTGCTCACCACATCAGGCATCTTCATCGGCAGCCTGTTCATGGTGCCGCTGGTCGGCGTGGAATTCGTGCCTGATACCGATGAGGGCCGTTTCCAGGTCACCGTCACGGCGCCGGCGGGCTCTTCCCTGGACTACACGACGGCGAAGGTGCGACAGGTCGAAAACGCACTGAGGGAGTTTCCCGAGGTCGAGACGCTTTATTCCACCATCAACACCGGCGGGGCGGCGGGCAAACAGCGCGGCGCGGTACTGGTCGGGCTGGTGCCGCTGGCAGCGCGCACGCAAACACCCGCCACGCTGGCCGAACCGGTCCGCAAGCGCCTTTCGGCCATACCGGGCATAGAGGTCGCGATCCTTCAGAACGGTCTTGGCGGCGGCGAAAGCCCGGTGCAGATCAGCATCCTCGGCGACGACCGCGCCGTTCTCGAAAAAATCGCCGCCGGTCTGGTGGACGACATGAAAAAAATCCCCGGCCTCGTGGATGTGAATTCCAGCGCCCGCAACGTCACATCGGTGCTTTCCGTGCGCCTGAAACGTCAGGCGGCGAGCGATCTCGGCATATCCCGCTCCGATCTCGCCACCGCACTCTCTCCCCTCATCGGCGGCGAGGATGTGTCGACATGGACGGATACGGACGGCAACAGCCACGATATCGTGGTGCGCCTGCCCGGCGAACGGCGTTCCGACGCCACAAGACTGGGCGAGCTGATGATCGCAACCGGCCGCAACGCATCGAATGGCGCACCTGAGATGGTGCATCTCGATCAGGTCGCGGAGATCGGCACCGTGCCGGCGCCCGCCGAGATCCGCCGCATCGACAATCGCCGCGAAGTGCTGGTTTCGGCCAATATTGCCGGCCGCTCGCTCGGCGAAGTGATGGAGACCGTGCGAAACCTGACGGCCGCCCGCGACCTGCCCGACGGTTACCGCATCCGCTTCGGCGGCGAGGCCGAGACCATGCAGGAGACCATCGGCCACATGGTCAAGGCGCTCATCATGGCGGTTATCTTCATCTATATCGTGCTTGCCTCGCAATTCGGCAGCTTCCTGCAGCCGCTCGCCATCATGGCCTCGCTGCCGCTCTCGCTGGCCGGCGTCCTTCTGGGCCTGATGGTGGCCGGCAGCACGATCAACATGTTCTCGCTGATCGGCTTCATCATGCTGATGGGCCTCGTGACCAAGAACGGCATATTGCTGGTGGATTTCGCCAACCGCGAGAGGAAGCGCGGGCTTTCCCTCAACGAGGCTCTGGCGAACGCCGGCGTCATCCGCTTCCGGCCGATCATCATGACGACGCTTGCGATGATCTTCGGCATGATCCCGCTCGGGCTCGCAATCGGCGGCGGCGGCGCTCAGCGCGCGCCAATGGCGCATGCGGTGGTCGGCGGCCTCATCAGCTCCACCCTCCTCACCCTGATCGTCGTGCCGACCATCCTCTCCTATATCGACAGCATCGTCAGGCGTTTTGCCCACCTGATGCCGAAAGCGCCTGACGATGCGGAGAAAGCGGAGCACCCGGCCCACCCCGGTGAGGTGCAAGCCGGGTGAAGACACCCGCGTTTTGCATGGAATCCGGCCTTTGACGGAAGAAGCGGCAAGGCTTTTCCCGTCAAAGGTGGCGAAGGCTGTCACCGAAGCAGAAGGATGGTGACCGGCCCGGCCAGAAGCACGGCGAAAACGATAATGGGATGAATGTAACGGGCAAGAAGCCGCAGGGCGGCACGACATAAACGCATAATACACCTGACGAAACGCATCCGGTGAAACTGGGCATGTCGTATTGCCCCGGCATTACAGCGTCAGGTCCGGGCGCCGCTCACGGGAACAGGGCAGCCCGTTACGCCCCCTCGCCCGTCCGGCCTTTCCTTTTGCCCCTGGGCCTGAAATCGACCAGCAGCGATTTCAGTTCGATATCGCGGACCCGCCTTGCCGCCTCATCCGGACGCACCCATTCCAGCAGGCGCTCACCACGCTCCTTGAAACTCGTTTCCGCGCCCGTCACCTCGATCTGGAACACATCGACGACGCAGGGAACGACATCGCCATTGTCGAGCATCTTCAGATAGGTATAGCGGCCAACCGCTTCCTTTCTTACCCGGCCGCGCACGCCGGCCTCCTCCCACGCCTCGATCGCCGCCGCCTCATGCGGTTTCTTGCGCTTCATCGGCCAGCCGCGCGGAATGATCCAGCGCCTGCTGGTGCGCGAGGTGACAAGCAGGATTTCAACATCGTCCCCGTTGCCACCATAGCGAAAACACAAGGCGGCATATTGCTGCCGGAAAGCGCCGGTGAACAGCTTTTCGGGAACGGCAGCGAGTTGCTGAAGTAATGTCAGGGCGCGCGCCGGACGGGCTTTCCGGCTTTTTTTGGAGGATTTCATATCCGTTGATAGTGCTGATTTTCCGGGTTGCATCAATGCCCCGCCTGCATTTATGACAGTTTTATGACAATTACCCCCCACAACATAAATAGCGCCATTGAGGGCCAATTCGCATGATGAGCATTTTCCGCAAGCTGATGCCGCGCGAGGACCGTTTTTTCGACCTGTTTAGCCAACATTCGGAAACGGTCGTTAAAGCGGCTGCAGCTCTGGACCACCTCTTGAGCGGCATCGACGTCGAGAGAAACTGCGACCTTATCGTTTCCCTCGAAGACCAGGCGGACGGCATTACCCGCGACGTGCTGCTTGCGGTGCGACGCAGTTTCATAACGCCCTTCGACCGTGGCGATATCAAGGACCTCATCCAGTCCATGGATGACGCCATCGACATGATGCACAAGACGGTAAAGACCATCCGCCTCTTCGAACAGAGCGAATTCGACCCGTTGATGAAAGAGATGGGTCACGAGATCGTGCGTGCGGCAAACCTGATTGCCGAAGCCATTCCGCTTCTCGAAAAGGTGGGCACCAACGCGCAGCGCCTGTCGGCGATTGCCGAAGAGGTCACCCGCGTCGAAGGCCGCTCCGACGATCTGCACGATCAGGGACTGAAGGACCTTTTCCGCCGCCACGGTGCGGCCGGTGACGCCATGGCCTATATGATCGGCAGCGAGATCTACGGCGAACTCGAAAAGGTCGTCGACCGATTCGAGGATGTGGCCAACGAAATCAGCGGCATCGTTATCGAGAACGTCTGATGGATGTCGCGCTTGCCCTGCCGCTGCTTGTCGGCCTCATCGCCATCGCGCTGTTCTTCGATTTCCTGAACGGTCTCCACGACGCCGCAAATTCCATCGCCACCATCGTGTCCACCCGTGTGCTGCGCCCGCAATATGCGGTTGCCTGGGCGGCCTTCTTCAACTTCATCGCCTTCCTGTTCTTCGGCCTGCATGTGGCGGAAACGCTCGGCACCGGCATCATCGATCCGGCCATCGTGTCGCCGCAGGTCATCTTCGCGGCGCTGATGGGTGCGATCGTCTGGAACATCGTCACCTGGATTTTCGGCATTCCCTCAAGCTCGTCGCACGCGCTGATCGGCGGCCTCGTCGGCGCCGGACTGGCGAGAGTGGGCTTCGATTCCATCGTCTGGTCGGGCCTGCTGAAAACTGTCGGGGCAATCTTCATGTCACCGGCAATCGGCTTCTTCCTTGCCCTGCTTCTGGTACTCGCCGTATCCTGGCTGTTCGTGCGGCAGACACCCTTTGCGGTGGACCGCACCTTCCGCGTCATGCAGTTCATCTCCGCTTCGCTTTATTCGCTCGGGCATGGCGGCAACGACGCGCAGAAGACCATGGGCATCATCGCCGTGCTGCTGTTCAGCCAGGGGCATCTGGGCGAGAGCTTCTACGTGCCTTTCTGGGTGGTGATTTCCTGCCAGTCGGCCATGGCGCTCGGCACGCTGTTCGGCGGCTGGCGCATCGTGCATACCATGGGCTCCAAGATCACCCGGCTGAACCCGATGCAGGGCTTCTGCGCCGAAACCGGCGGCGCGCTGACATTGTTCGGCGCGACATGGCTCGGAATTCCGGTCTCCACCACCCACACGATCACCGGCGCCATCGTCGGCGTGGGGGCTGCCCGCCGCGTCTCCGCGGTGCGCTGGGGGCTTGCGGGCAACATCGTCATCGCCTGGATCGTGACCATGCCGGCGGCGGCGCTGATCTCCGCCGCCGTTTACGGACTGACATCGCTGTTCGGCTGACAGGTTTCCTCCACCCGAACGCCGTTCCCCTGTATCGCGTCAAACGGAATATTTCTTGCGCGTGGTGGTGCCCGCCGCCTCGGCAGGCGCCACATCCGGCTTGCCGAAGAGGTAACCCTGCGCCTGCGCGCATCCTTCATCGACAACCATGCGATATTGCGCATCGGTTTCGATCCCCTCCGCCGTCACCGGCAGGTCGAGGCTCCGGCCAAGACCGATCACGGCACGCACGATGGCGCGAGCGTTGTCGTCGTCGCTCATGGCGGCGATGAAGCTGCGGTCGATCTTTATCTTGTCGAAGGGGAAACTCTGGAGATTGCTGAGGGAAGAATAACCCGTGCCGAAATCGTCCATGACAATGGCGACACCCAGCGCCTTCAGCTGGTTGAGGATGATGAGCGTCGCCTTGCGATCCTTGAGAAGGGCGGCTTCGGTGATTTCCAGTTCCAGCCGGCCGGGCGAAAGGCCCGTCTGCATGAGGACGGTGCAGACGACATGGCCGAGATTGGCCAGGGAAAACTGCAATGGCGAGACGTTGACCGCGATTTTCAGATGCGGCGCCCAGGTGCTTGCCTGACGGCAGGCCTCGCGCAGCACCCATTCGCCGAGCGAGATGATGATCCCGCTTTCCTCGGCGATGGGGATGAAGATATCCGGCGAGACGACGCCCCGCGTCGGGTGCTGCCAGCGCACCAGCGCCTCGTAACCGACGACCTGGCCACATTCGACGGACAGAACCGGCTGGTAGTTCAAAAGCAGCTCGTTGCGATTGATGGCGAGCCGCAGATCCGTCTCGAGCTGGCGGCGCTCACGCGCCTCCTGGTCCATCAGCGGATCATAGAAGGCCAATATGCCACGCCCGCCCACCTTGGCGCGGTAAAGCGCCAGATCGGCGGCATGCATGATGCTTTCGTCATCCTGACCGTCACGCGGGAAAACCGCAATGCCGATGCTGACGCCGACGGAGGTCGGATCATTGGCGACATTCATTTTCAGGGCGAACATGCCAAGAATGGTCTCGGCAAGCAGCCGTGCTTCCTCCGCCTTCGTATGCCGGGCCGTCAGTATGACGAATTCATCGCCACCGAGACGCGCGACCACATCGCCCGCCCTTGCGCATTCATGCAGAATACCGGCGACTTTTTTCAGGACCCGGTCGCCCTCGGCATGGCCGAATATGTCGTTGACCGCCTTGAACCGGTCGAGATCGAGCGCCAGCAGCGCAAATTCGTCCTCCTCGCCGCAATTGTCGATCTGCTGGCGAAGACGCGTCTGAAACATGGTGCGGTTCGCAAGCCCCGTCAGCATATCGTGACGCGCGAGATATTCGATTTCCCGCTGTGCCTCACGCTTTTCGGTCAGGTCGCGAATGGCCATCACCTCGCAGGGGCGGCCACGATATTCGATGGTGCGCACGGCAAGCTCGAACACCTGCGGCCGGTCGGCCCGCTCACGGATCGCCTCCACCGGCGTAGGGCGCGGCAGATAGGCGGGCTGCCCGTCGGCAGCCTTGAAGAGATCATCGGGATTTTTCCCGATGAGGAATATCTCGTCATTGCCGAGAAGTCCGGCAAAGCGGGTGTTCAGTTCGACGATACGGCCATCGCGCACGACGGCAAGGCCATCCAGCGTCGCATCGACAAGGCCTTTCAGATCGACAAGGTAACGATCCACCAGAGCCGCGGTGGCGGTGGCGCAGAGGATAAGGAAGGTCACGCCGGAAACGGCGCCAATCATGATCAGTCGGGCAAGGCTGTCGGGATCAGGACCGGAAACGGACGGATCGGGCGACAGGACCGTGGCAGAAACGGTGGTGAAATGCAGCGCGCAGATCGCAAGGATCGAAGAAGCGGCCGGAATGACGATGCGCTGTTTCCAGTTACCCGGACGCCGGAACAGGAAAAACGCCAGAAGAAAGAACACCCAGGTAACGGCAAAACCACCCATCACCGGCCCCCAGCGATAGCTGATGGTGGCGGCGACATCCATTCCCGCCATGCCGACAAAATGCATGACGGCGACGGACACCGTGACCAGCGTGCCCACGATGACGGGGCTGTGGGCCGCCAGCGAGCGGACCCTGAGCGCCAGCCAGAAACCCAGAACCGGAAGAACCGCCGAAAGAGCCGTGAAGGAAAAATCAAACCCGATGGGAACCGGGCCCTTGTAAGCGAGCATGGCGACGAAATGCGTGGCCCAGACGCTGAGGCCGGCGGCGAAGGCGGCGATCAGCACCCAATAGGGCTTGCGACCGGCCGGGCTTTCTTCCGCGCGCAACAACAGGTGAAAAAAGGCGAGCATGCCCAGCAGGCAGATCAATGCCGCAAGAAGCACGATCGCATGATCGTGCTGGACGGCGACGCATTCCAAAACCGTGAACATGGTGCACTCTCCCAGCCTCTGAAGAACCGCTCACGATCGCACTATGGAAGTGGTTTATTTATAAATCTCTAATGCAACTATTGATAAATGTCTCCATCTGCGCGGCACGGCAGGGGGAAAAGCCCGAGGGCCGACGCGACAGGCTGCAGGGCTTTGCGCGTCGGCCTTGACCGGGGTTTATAGGGCAGGCCCTTATTTCCAGCTTCGATAGTCGGCAGCGGTGCATCCGAAGGGCGCCGGGCCATCGGAGAAACGCTCCTGCAGACGGGCGCATCCCCACTCGTTGAGCGCTGCCGGCAGCATGTTGTTGATGTCCATTCCCGGCGAGTTGAATTGCGACGGAGCGCTTGTGACATACCATAGCCAGTAACCGAAGACGGCGACGACTATGAGAACCACGATTGCGACGAAAATTCCCAGTCTGCGCAGGAGGCCTGGCCCCTTCCTTGTCGCCGCGTCCACGCTGGAGGCGCCTTCCTGTGCCTGATCCGCAACCATTGGTGCAATCGATGCGAGAGCCTGCGCCCTTTCCTGCTCCGACAGGTCAATCCGTTGCAGCTGGTCGTCGAGCAGGACAGGCAGCGCGGTTTTGCCATGCCAGACCGCCAGCGCGACATCGTGTTTTCCGGTGTGGCCAACGACGACGGGAATGCGGCCCCTTTCCAGATGAGTGAAGGACTGCCGCTTGGTCTTGCCCTCCCTCACCGTATCGGCATAGGTCACGAAAAGGCGGCTGCGCTTTTCAGCCACCGCCGTCAGCGCAACCGGAATAACCGTCAAAGGTGCGGGCTGCCGCAGCTGCAGACGAACCCTGACGACCCGGATAAGCGCAAACAGCATTGCAAGACTGCCGAAACCAAGCAGGGCAACGAACACACCGAGCGTGATGATACGGTTCCAGAGCATATCGAGGCCGAGGGAGATCGTCGCGAGTTCCGGGTTCCTGGCGGAAATCACCAGTCCGGTTTCGTAGTCACCGGAATGGAAGTCGACGAACATCACCTCGACATCCTTCTTGTAGCTCTCGCCGGCATGTTCATAGGAAAGATCCGCCTCGCAAGTCGTGAAGATCGCCTTGCGCGTCTTGCAGCTACCGGTGATATCGCCGCTTTCGATCTCCAGCGGATCTTTACTGATCTGATAATCGCGCAATATGCCCGGACCTTCGGCCACGAGCATGACGGCCAGGATCGCCACAAGCACCGGAATGGAGAAATAATAGGCCGCCGGCACCGAAATGACGCCACGTTTGAGGCTGAGCGGCCGCGACGGAAGTTTTATCTGTGCAAGGTTCATGATCGCCAACGCATCTTTCGGGATGTTGGTGAGCGGAGTCTGCGACTCTCGCCCAGCGGAAAGGATAGTCAGCGGACGGTCTAATCCGATGAAGTCCTTGAGAAAACCCCTGAAATCTTGGGATGACGACGATAATCGCCTGCTGCGAAAGGGTTTGTGGACCCGGAAAATGCCGGAGGAATAACAAGGCGGATACCGCCAGGGTTTTCGACACGCAAAAATCGCGTGAAAAACAAAGACATATCCTAAGGTGTCGGGATATGGCCGCCAATAAAAACGGGCGGTAAAACCGCCCGTCACAGGTTTTCAGAGGCTGTGGTTTGCCATTAGTCCTTCGTGACCTTTTCCAGCCGGGTCGTCTGGCTGGGATGGCCGACATAATCCTTCACGCGCGCATTCAGCACGATCGGCTCGAATCTCTCGAACATCGGCAGCACCGCCGGCTTCTGGGCGACGAACATTTCCTGCATCTGGGTATAGATTTCCCCGCGCTTCCTGGCATCCGGCTCCAGCGAAGCCTTTGCCGTCAGGGCGGTCAGTTCAGGAATGTCCCAGGCCGAGCGCCAGACGAAATTGCCGGCATTGTTGGCTGCCAGCGAATTGTCGGGGTTGCTGGAGAACTGCTCCATCGAGCCCAGCACATTCGGCATATAAGCGCCGGTCTGCGGAATGAGCAGATCGAAATCACGCGCGCGGTGGGCGGCAATCACGTCCGAACCGTTACCCTGCTGGATATTGACCTTGATGCCGATCTGGCTGAGCGACGCCTGGATCGCGGTGGCGAGATCGATGCGCGGCGTCTGCGCAATCGTCTTCAGATTGAGCGTAAAACCGTTCTCATAACCGGCTTCCTTGAGGAGAGCCTTCGCCTTCTCCACATCAAGCTTCCAGTCCGGGCTCGGAATGGCGTATTCGAAGTTTTCCGGCACCGGCACCGTACGCGCCCGGCCGTAAGGACCCATGATGGTCTTTTCCATGCCCTTGTAGTCGATGCCATAGGCAATCGCCTCGCGGACCTTGGGGTTGGACAAAGGCTCCTTACCGGCATTCATGGACAGGACGTAGAAGCCGCCCGTCGGCACCCGCTGGATCTGGAAACCTTCCTTGTTGTTGAAGGTCGCAAGGTCGGCCGCCGTCAGCGCGCTGGCGATGTCGATGTCGCCACGCTCCAGCATCAGGCGCTCCACCTGGCTTTCCGGCACATGCCGCACGATGACGCGGCGCATTTTCGGACTGCCGGCCACGTAATTCTTGTTTGCCTCGAGAATGATGATCTCATTGGGCGACCAGCGATTGAGCGTAAAGGGACCGGAACCGGCGGAATTGGTTCTCAGCCAGCCATTGCCCCAGTCGTCATTGGTTTCATGCGACTTCAGCTCCTTGCTGTCGACGACGCTGGCAATGACCATGGCCAGACGATAAAGCAGCAGCTCGGACGTCGTTTCACCGGAAAGCTCGATGCGCACCGTTTTTTCATCCGGCGCGCTCACCAGCTTGTCGACATTGTCGGCATTATAGCCAACGCGCTTGAGGTTGGCTGCGGCCGCCTGGTTCATCTTCAACAGCCGGCCGAGCGAATAAACGACATCTGCCGAGGTTACCGGATTGCCCGAGGCGAAATTGGCCTCGCGCAGATGGAAGGTGATGCCCTTGTCATCTATCTCCCAGCGCTCGGCAAGCTGCGGTGAAACCTTGCCCGAACCATCGACCGAAATCAGGCGGTCATAGAGGTTGGACATGATTTCGTTGGCTTTTCCTTCGGTGGCCTGATGCGGGTCAAGCGACAGCACCTGGGCCAGCGAAGTTCCGATAACGAGCTGGTCGTTGGGTGTCTTGGCCAGGGCCGGCGCGGCCTGCACCAGCATGGCCCCAAGGGCCGTGGTGAATGCGAGACGGATCAATGATTTTCTCATACCTGCTCCTCCTACAGATCGGTAATTCATGTTTGGGAAAAAGCCGCGACGCAGCGGGGCGTCGCAGGCCGGAATGGTCAAAGATGTTTGTTATCAAGCGCTTCGATCAAGGCGGCGATGTAGCCGTAGCAGAAGGCGAAAGCCACACCGACGGCATCGCGCCCGGCAATCGTCGGCACATGGTCGGGCATGATCATGTAGCGATAGCCGAGTTCGTGATAAAGCTTCAGCGACCGCACCATGTCCATGTCGCCCTCATCGGGGAAAGTCTCCATGAAGGAGAGTTTGCCGCCGCTGATATTGCGGAAATGGACGTTGAAGATCTTGTCGCGGCTGCCGAACCAGCGGATGATGTCATCGATCTCCTCGCGCGGATTATCGAGCATCTCGCCGATCGAGCCCTGGCAGAAATTCAGGCCGTGATAGGGGTTTTCGCGCATCTGCACGAATTTCTTCAATCCCTCGACAGTGCCGAGCACACGCGTGACACCCTTGTAACCCGGCGGGGTGTAGGGATCATGAGGGTGGCAGGCGAGACGCACCTTGTTGCTTGCTGCAACCGGCACGACGCGTTCGAGGAAATAGTCGATGCGCTCCCAGTTCTCGTCTTCGGACAGAACGCCGGCGAGACCCGGAGCGGCGTCATGATCGGCCTTGTCCCAGCGCCATGCCTCATTGAGCGAGCCACCGCGTCCCCGTTCCATCTCGGTGCGTGGAATGCCGATGAGGTTGAGATTGTATTTCGCCGCGGGAATACCGGCCCGGGCGATATTTTCGATCATCGTGCAGACGGCATCGATCTGCCGGTCACGCTCAGGGCCCGCAAGCAGGATATCGGGATACGACGCCTGTTCGATGGGGCGGGACGGCAGCGGCAGCTGCACCATGTCGAGGACAAGGCCAAAGCTCTCGACCTTGTCGCGGTGGCGCTCGAAGTCCTCAAAAGTCCAGCTCTCGGGCTTTCCGGGCGGATCAGCATTGATATTCTTGACGCCGAGCTGCGCCCAAACCTTAAAATCCTCGTCATCGCGCGCAGCAACCTGGGTGCCGACATACATCGATTCTCTCCTCTCTCCATGCAAGTCATCATATGACATCGCATGAAATAAGATGAGTGTCGAGATGCTATTGCGCTTCTGAAAGCAACCTGTATCGACGCTGGCTGGCGAGCATATGTTCGCGCATGGCTTTTCGCGCCGCATCGGGATCCTGCTCGACGATGGCGCGCAGGATTGCCTCGTGCTCGGCCTGCACTTTGCGAAGATAATTCGCGTCTCCGGTTTCCGGCAGTGTCGGGAACTGCCCGCGCGGTATCGAGCGCGAACCGAACTGGCGCAGAGCCTCCAGATAAAAGCGGTTATTCGTGGCGATCGCAATGGCCGTGTGAAACTCGTAATCGGCATCGACGGTGGTCTCACCCGCATCGATGGCGCGGGCCATTTTCCGGTGCGCCGCAGAGATTGCAGCCTCCTGCTGGGCTGTGCGGCGATAGGCGGCGATTGCCGCCGCCTCACCTTCCGTCGCAAGCCGGAACTCCAGCATCTCTAGCGTTTCCGCAATGGTGCCGACTTCGGATTGCGTCAGTTTTACGCCGGCCCATTCGCTGGTATTGCTGACGAAAACCCCCTTGCCCTGGATGGGAACGACATAGCCGGCGGAACGCAAATCCGCGATCGCCTCACGAACCACGGTACGGCTGACGCCGTAGCTGCGTTCAAGCTCCGGTTCGGTGGGAAGTTGATCACCGTTTTTCAGTTTTCCACTGCGAATTTCTGCGCTGAGATTATCGATGATCTGTTGCGCCCGTCTCTCCCGCGGCCTCGCCCTGTCGCCCATCATGCCACTCTTCCCTCTTGCAGAATACGAATCCCTTCGCTACTCATATGATGACATGGCAGCACGTCATATGTTTTCATGTTAGCTCAGGGAGGAGTTGGGATGAAGTACCATCAAGAGTTTTTGCAATGGAGAATTGCGCGTCTTCGGCGAGCGGCTTGCAAAGGCACCTCCATTGACGGCCTTCTTAAAGGGAAGTGCGACCAGCAATGACGGAAATCTCTTTGCGCGGGCTTGGACATCGTTTTCTGCAACTGATCGTCAGCCTCTTCATCCTGCTCTGCATCACCTTCATCATCGGCCGGGTGATGCCGACCGATCCGGTCGGAGCGATCGTCGGCGAGCTTGCCGATCCCAAAGCCTATGAGGCCATGAGGGCGCGGCTCGGTCTCGATCTGCCGCTTTACCAGCAGTTCTTCATCTATCTGCGTGGCCTGCTGCATGGCGATTTCGGCATCGCAATCCTGACCGGAAATCCGGTGACCCGGGATCTGGCGCAGGCATTTCCGGCCACATTCGAACTCGCAACGCTTGCGATCATCATCTCCACCATCGTCGGCGTGCCGCTCGGCCTTGCCGCCGCGCTCTTCCGCGACACCTTCATCGACAAGTTCGCACGCGTTTTTGCACTCGTGGGGCATTCGATACCTGTCTTCTGGTTCGGCATCGTCGGCCTTGTGATTTTTTACGCCAGTTTCAATCTCGTCGGAGGACCCGGCCGTGTCGATGTTTTCTACGAAGGGCTCGTAGAGCCGAAGACAGGATTGATGCTGGTCGACAGCCTTCTTGCGGGCGAGACCGAAATCTTCTGGAACGCGCTCTCGCACATCATCCTGCCGGCCATCATCCTTGCCTATATGGCCATGGCCTATATCACCCGCATGACACGCGCCTTCACCCTTGAACAGCTCAGCCAGGACTACGTGATCGCCGCGCGCGCGAAGGGTGTCAGCCCGGCGCGCACGATAACCCGGCATGTATTGCCCAACATCGCCGTGCAGCTCATCACCGTTCTGGCCATCTCCTATGGCAACCTGCTGGAAGGCGCCGTGGTCACCGAGATCGTGTTTTCCTGGCCGGGTATCGGCCAATATATGACGAACGCGCTGCTTATCGGCGACATGAATGCCATCCTTGCCGCCACCATCGTCATCGGCTTCATCTTCATGCTGCTCAATTTCCTCGCCGATCTGGCCTATACCACGCTCGATCCTCGCACACGGGAGGTCGCACGATGACCGATATCACGCATGACAATGCCGCTCGCGGCCGCAGCGCCCTGTCGCGCATATCGACCACCACGGCACGGACACTGCGAAAGCTCGGCGACGAACCGCTTGGAATGTTCGGATTTGCCATTCTCGCCATCCTGGTTCTGGTGGCTATTTTCGCACCTCTCATCGCCCCCTTCGACCCCGCCCAACAGGCTCTCGAAAACGCGCTTCAGCCTCCCAGCTGGGCTCATCTGGCCGGCACGGACGAATTCGGCCGGGATATTTTCAGCCGGCTGGTTTATGGCACCCGCATCACCATCCAGACGGTGCTGTCGGTCTCGGTCATTGTCGGTCCCATCGGCCTTGCCATTGGCGTCATGGCCGGTTTCTTCGGCGGGCGAACCGATGCCATCCTGATGCGTGCGACCGATATCGTCCTGTCCTTTCCCTCGCTCGTACTGGCATTGGCCTTCGCGGCCGCCATGGGCGCCGGTCTCGGCACGGCAATCATCGCCATCTCATTGACGGCCTGGCCGCCCATTGCGCGTCTTGCCCGCGCGGAGGCCCTTGTCGTGCGTAATACCGATTACGTTGCCGCCGCACGCCTTTACGGGGCATCGCCATTGCGCATCCTGTTCCTGTATATCGCGCCGATGTGCATTCCCTCGGTTATCGTCCGGCTGACGCTGAACATGGCCGGCATCATCCTGACAGCCGCGTCGCTCGGCTTCCTTGGTCTCGGGGCGCAGCCGCCATTGCCGGAATGGGGAGCGATGATCTCCAGCGGCCGCAAATTCATGCTCGATTACTGGTGGGTCGCCGTCATGCCCGGCATCGCCATCCTGCTGACGAGCCTTGCCTTCAACATCGCCGGCGATACGCTGCGCGACCTCTTGGATCCGCGCCATGCCCGCTCCTGACAGTTCCCCCATTCTTTCGGTTCGCGACCTCAATGTCCGCTTCGGCCGCAACACCATTCCGGCTGTCTCCAACGTCAATTTCGACGTCGGCCGGGAAAGGGTCGGCATCGTCGGTGAATCCGGCTCCGGAAAATCCACCACCGGCCGGGCCGCCATGCGGCTCCTGCCGAAAAGCGCCACGGTGACGGCGGAGCGGATGGATTTCCTGTCCGAACCGTTGCTCGACAAATCCGAACGGCAGATGGGCGCGATCCGCGGCAGCGAGATGGCGCTGATCATGCAGGACCCGCGTTATTCGCTGAACCCGGTGCTGCCGATCGGAAAACAGGTGGCGGAGGCGGCCGAACTGCATCTGGCACTGACCGGCAAGGCGGCCAGAGGCGCCGCACGCGACATGTTGCTGCGCGTCCGCATCAATGATCCCGACCGCGTGATGGGGCTCTATCCTCACCAGATTTCAGGCGGCATGGGACAGCGTGTGATGATTGCGATGATGCTGCTCGCAAAGCCGAAGCTCGTTATCGCCGACGAACCGACATCCGCGCTCGACGTCAGCGTCCGCAAGGATGTCCTGCTGCTGCTGGACGAGATGGTGCGGGAGAATAATTCCGGCCTGATCCTCATCAGCCATGATATCCGCATGGTCGCAGCCTTCTGCGAGCGCGTGCTGGTCATGTATGGCGGGCGCGTCGTGGAAACGCTGACGAAGCTCGAGGATGCGCAACACCCCTATACGCGCGGCCTGATCGCGGCGATGCCCGATCCCCGCAATCCGGTGCGGCGTCTCAAGGTGCTGGATCGTCAGGCAATCGATGCGGAGATGATGCGATGATCACGGTAGACAAGCTCGACGTCGTCTACGGCGCAAAGGAAAACCGCAATCACGTCGTGCGCGGCGTCAGCCTGCGGGTCAATAAAGGCGAGACGCTCGGCATTGTCGGCGAGAGCGGTTGTGGCAAGTCGACCTTGCTGCGGTCGCTGGCGGGGCTGGAGGCCGGTTGGACCGGCTCGATCAGCTTTGACGGCAAACCGGTCGGCAAGGTGCGCAACCGCGAGGAACTGAAGCTGGCGCAAATGGTGTTTCAGGACCCTTACGGCTCCCTGCATCCGCGCCACCGCATCGGCCGGGCGCTTGCCGAACCGATCCGCGCCATGGGACTTGGCGACGGCTGGTCGAAAGTCGCCTCTGCCCTGCAACAGGTCGGCTTGCCGGCACATTTCGCCGAGCGCTTCCCGCATGAACTGTCCGGCGGCCAGCGCCAGCGCGTGGCAATCGCCCGCGCCCTGATCCTCGAGCCGCCGATCCTGCTGCTCGACGAGCCGACATCGGCGCTCGACGTCTCCATTCAGGCGGAAATCCTGAACCTGCTTGCGGACCAGCGTGACGAACGCAACCTGACCTTCGTTCTCGTCAGCCACGACCTCGCGGTGATCGCCCATATGTGCGATCGTGTGCTGGTCATGCAAAACGGCGTTTTTGTCGATGAACTGACCAAGGCCGATCTTGAGGCGGGCATTACCCATGCGGCCTATTCAGGCGAACTGTTCGAAAGCAGCTTTCTGTAAGGCCCCGTCGACAACCAGTCATTCAGGCTGAACCGCCGCCGCCCGGCTGTAACGCCGGGCGGCGCTGCGCATAGCCGATGCGGCGGCGATCCGTTCGGCTTCAGGGAGACGAAGGCATCTTGCCGGGCGTCAGCTTCTGCTCAAGCAGCCACGCCCACATGGCCTCGTCCTTCAGCACTTTCGCCTCGACAGCTTCGTGATCCGTATCCTCGAACACCGTAAGCCGTACATTGCGCTTCAGTTCCTGAAGGCGCTGCACAAGGGCCACCGTGTCGGAAAGCGGTATCACCGCATCATTGGTGCCATGAAAGGCCCAGAAAGCCGTCTTCTCATTGGTGCGGTTGAGGTAATGCCGGATGCCGCCGCCGGCGATCGGCACGACGGCCGCGAAGGTGTCCGGAAATTGCTCGGCCATAGACCACGCGCCAAACCCGCCCCGGCTGTAGCCGATCAGGTAGATGCGGCTGCGGTCCACCCGATGATCAGCCACCACGGACTGCAGAGCGGCCGCGACGCGCTCGATCGGATAGAGCAGTTCCTCGCTCGGGTTTTGCGGCGAAAACACCAGAAAAGGAAAATCACGCCCCTCTTCGACCATTTTCGGCAGGCCGCTCCTCCGCAGCTTTTCAATGTCACTGCCGCCCTGATCACCCCCATGCAGCCAGACGACGAGGGGATAGGTTTTATCCGAACCGGAATAGTCCTTTGGTGTATAGAGCAGGTAGTTGATATCCGAGGCGATTGTGACGTCGGATTTCATGGCCTTCTGTTCAGCCGCCGCAAATGTCGAACTGACTAGAGCGGCAGCGGCGATCAGGCAGAATTTCAGATGTTTCATGGTGTGGTCCTCCCGACAGACAGGCCTCCTCCTGAGGCGTGGTTATTGAACTCGTGGCCGCCGGGTTGGCTCAGGGATTTTCGGAGCGATACGAAAAACACGGCGGCGGCGAGAACGAATGTTTATATATTTCAACTAAATATGAGATTTTCCTATCGAAAATCCTGTCATCGCGACAAAATCGCATCCACCCTGCCCACCGGCTGCCGGGCGGATGTTTCGGCTTCAAGGGCTGGAACAACACGTTCAGCCTTTGTTCTGGATTGCTGTTTGAGTCTTTGCTAATCATTGCGACAACAGGGCAAACATGGCGAGCGGCGGCACAGCCGGCCGGCATTTTGCCCCAAGACCTTCGTCGGACGGACAACCACATATCGGGGATTGCAGGCATGGCGGTTGCCTATCTGGAAAAGTTGAATGAACAGCAGCGCAAGGCGGTGGAGCACGGCGTCGGGCTGGCGGAAGGACAGACGGCCGGCCCGTTATTGATCATTGCCGGTGCCGGTTCCGGCAAGACCAATACGCTTGCCCATCGCGTCGCGCATCTGATCGTGAATGGCGCCGATCCCCGCCGCATCCTGCTGATGACGTTTTCAAGACGCGCCGCCTCAGAGATGTCGCGGCGTGTCGAGCGGATCTGCAAATATGTCATCGGCGGCAATTCGGGAGCGTTGACCGATGCGCTTTCCTGGTCCGGCACATTTCACGGCATTGGCGCGCGCCTTTTGCGCATCTATGCCGAACAGATCGGCCTCAATATCGATTTCACCATCCACGACCGCGAGGACAGCGCCGACCTGATGAATCTTGCCCGGCACGAACTCGGCTTTTCCAAGACCGAAAGCCGTTTTCCGACGAAGGGAACGTGCCTCGCGATCTATTCGCGCGCGGTGAATTCCCAGACGCCGCTGAAGGAAATCCTGCGCCAGCATTATCCATGGGTCGCCAGCTGGGAGAGTGAACTGAAAGAGCTGTTCGCAGCCTATGTCGAGGCCAAGCAGGTCCAGAACGTGCTCGATTACGACGATCTCCTGCTCTACTGGGCGCAGATGGTGAGCGACCCCGTTCTGGCGGACGATATCGGCAACCGCTTCGACCATGTGATGGTCGACGAATATCAGGACACCAACCGGCTGCAGGCCTCGGTGCTGATGGCGCTCAAACCCGGTGGCCGCGGCCTGACCGTAGTGGGTGACGATGCGCAGTCGATCTATTCGTTCCGCGCGGCGACGGTGCGAAACATCCTTGATTTTCCCGCTTCTTTCAGCCCGGCGGCCGATATCATCACGCTGGACCGCAACTATCGCTCGACGCAGCCGATCCTGGCGGCCGCCAATGGCGTCATCGATCTGGCGCGCGAACGGTTTACCAAGAACCTCTGGACCGAGCGGCAGTCGCTCGAGCGCCCCAAGCTCGTGACGGTGAAGGACGAAACCGAGCAGGCGAATTTCATCATCGACCAGATCCTTGCCAATCGCGAGACGGGCATGACACTGAAACAGCAGGCCGTGCTGTTCCGCACCTCCAGCCACAGCGGCCCGCTTGAGGTGGAACTGACCCGCCGCAACATTCCCTTCGTCAAGTTCGGCGGCCTGAAATTCCTCGACAGCGCCCATGTGAAGGACATGCTGGCCGTGCTGCGCTTCGCGCAGAACCCGCGTGACCGCGTCGCCGGTTTCCGGCTGCTGCAGATGTTGCCGGGCATAGGACCGAAGAAGGCCGGCAATATTCTCGATGCGATCGCGACAGACCCTGAGCCGCTGCTTGCCCTTGCCGAAATTCCGCCGCCACCGAAGACCGGCGACGACTGGACGGCTTTCACGCAATTGCTGATGGGGCTGCGGCAGGGGCAAAACGGCTGGCCGGGCGAGATCGGGCAGGCACGGCTGTGGTATGAGCCCCATCTTGAGCGTCTCCACGAGGATGCGGACACCCGCAAGGCGGATTTGCTGCAACTCGAGCAGATCGCCAGCGGCTACGCCTCACGCGAACGTTTTCTGACCGAACTGACGCTCGATCCGCCCGACGCCACCAGCGACCAGGCCGGCGTGCCGCTTCTCGACGAGGATTATCTCAGCCTGTCGACCATTCATTCGGCAAAGGGCCAGGAATGGCGAGCCGTCTTCATCCTGAATGTGGTGGATGGCTGCATCCCCTCCGATCTCGGGGTCGGCACCACCCAGGAGCTGGAGGAAGAGCGCCGGCTGCTTTATGTCGCCATGACGCGCGCCAGGGACAGCCTGTCGCTGATCACGCCGCAGCGCTTCTTCACCGGCGGACAGAACCAGCAGGGCGACCGGCATGTCTACGCCGCAAGAACCCGCTTCATACCGGCAACCCTGCTGCAATTTTTCGAAGCCACCACCTGGCCAGTCATCTCAGCCGCCGCCTCCGAACGCAGCGCACAGCAGATCCGCATCGATGTGGGTGCGCGGATGCGGGCGATGTGGAAATAAAAAGCGGGGTATTCACCCCGCTCTTGGCAAGGAATGTCTGCCCTGCTGTCAGAACTTCACGCTGGCCGTCAGGCTGATGTTGAAGGGTTCGCCCACAGCATTGGCATAGCTGGTGGAGCCGATCGACGAGGTATAATAGGTCTTGTCGAAGATGTTCTTCAGATTGAGCTGCAGTGTCACCGGCTTTTCCAGCTGCAGCGTATAGGTGGCGAAGGCGTCGAAGACCGCGTAACCCGGCAGATAATAGGAATTGTTGTTGATGCCGGGACGCTCACCCACCGCCCGGATGCCACCGCCTATACGCAGCGTATTGCCGCTGGGTCCGATTTCGCCGACATCATAGGCAAGGAAAAGCGAACCGGTGTGGCGGGCCACATTCGGCAGGCGCTTGCCCGCATAGGTGGGATCCTCAAGTACGAGGGCATCCGTATAGGCGTAGCTTGCGATCAGATCGAGATCGTCGGTCAGGCTGCCGGCAATATCGACCTCCACGCCGCGTGAGCGGACGAGGCCCGCGGCCTTCACCGTCGAGACACCGCCGACATCTTCCGAGTAGGCGACATTGCGCTTGCGGGCGTTGAACAGCGCGATATTGGCGTTCAGTCCGGCAAAAAGATCGAACTTGGCGCCAACCTCGTAAGAAATCCCCTCTTCCGGATCGAGCCCGCCATAATAGGCCCCGATCGAAGATTGCGGACGGAAGGTCTTGGCCACATTCGCGTAAAGCGAGGCATCCGGCGTCAGCTTGTAGACAAGGCCGGCATTGGGGATGAGTTCGCCGCCATTCTTCTCGGTATTGACGACGAAGGGACGGCCCTTGCCGGCATAGATGTCGTAATACTGGTAACGCAAGCCACCGACCGCAATCCACTGATCGCTAAGATGCAGGGCGTCCTGCATATAGATCGAGGCGGTGGAGAGCTCTTCCGTCTGGTCACTATCGACCGCCCTGACCGTGGTGCAGGCCGGCAGCTGGCCATAAACGGGATTGTTGATGTTGAAATTGGTGGAATTCGCGCATCGAAGCATGTCAGTGCGCAGGGTATCGCTGTAATCATAGGACGCGCCGAACAGCAGGTCGTTGCGTAGCCCGCCGATTTCGGCCTCACCCGTCAGATCCGCACGCACCGCATGATTATAGATGGTGGAATATTGCGTTGCATCGGCCCGTCGCGTCACCTGCCCCGTGCTGGAATTATAACCCATCACGCGCGCCTGATTGTCGGAATATTCGTTGCGGCTATAGGCGTAATTGAGCGAAAGTTTCCAATCATCGGACAATTGCCGGTCTATGGCGATGCTCGCGAGATCGGATTTGCCGTCGGTGATATTGTAGGCCTCATCCAGCCTGAGCCGTCGGCTGACATTGATGGCCCTGCCGGTCGCGGGATCGAAGATCGTACCGCGATCGAAGGGCACGCTGTAGTCCTCGTGCATGTAGGATACGGTGACATCGGTGTCCTCGCCGCTCCATTTCAGCGAGGGAGCAATCAGCCAGTTCTTCTTTTCTCCGAAATTGCGCCAGTAATCGCTGTTTTCTCCCTGGCCGATCAGGCGATAGGAAAAATCGGTTCCGGCAATCGGGCCGGTAACGTCAAAACCGCCTGATGTGCCATATTTGCCCGCGCCATAGGCGGAAAAGCGCGAATAGGCCTCTGCCGTAAACGTGTCTTCCGGCTTCTTCGTCACGACATTCACCATGCCGCCGGGATCGAGAATGCCATAGAGCGTCGAAGCCGGCCCCTTCAGCACTTCCACCCTTTCGGCCGTATCGTTGAAGGAATGCGGCAGTGCCGTCTTCAGCCCGTTGACGAGGATGGAACCGTCGCGATTATCGCCGAAACCACGGCGGATGACGGCATCCTGCGTGCCGCCCAAGGTATTCGACTGGGTGACGCCGCTGACATTGGCCAGCGCATCATCCAGCGAACGCGCCTGCTGGTCGCGCAGTACCTCGCTCGTCACCACATTGACCGATTGCGGAATATCGAGGATCGGCGTTTCGGTGCGCGTCGCCGTGCCCGTCGTCACCGGCTGATAACCGCGCGCGCCTTTCTTGACATCGGCATTGACGGTTATGGTTTCGAGTACGGTCGTCCCGTCGGCATTTTTCTTCGGCGTTCCGCTCTCCTGCGCAAAGGCAGGCAGAGCGACCCCGGCCAGAAGAAATGCCAGCAGCGCCCGCGAGCCCACCCGAATGATCATCGAACCGTCATGCATCCTGTTTGTCCCCGACTGTCCCAAATCGTCATCGCGACGATGCACCGCTCTTTCAATTGATGAATGTAGTAGTCAACTTTTATTTCCGCAGAAAGCAGGCAAATGCCACGGTTCGAAGGCGGATATTCAGGCATCGACGCTTGCAATCTGGTGCGCCGCCGCCGCTTTCCCGGCAAATCGACCCGTAAAAACCGCTTTTTCGCGGCCCATATACTTGACTACTACAGTCATCAATAATTCTGGTGGCGGTTCATTCGAACGGGGACGATCTTGAGCAGCGGCGACACATTTCCAGGTACGGACACAAGGCTCGCGGCGCAGGCCGTCGAGCTTGCCTATGGCGACCGGCCCGCGCTGACGGAGATGTCGCTCGATATCGTACCGAACCGTTTCACCGTCCTGCTCGGCCCGAACGGCTCGGGAAAATCCACGCTTCTTTCCGCACTCGCCCGCCTGCACAGGCCGACTCGTGGCCATATCCTTCTCGACGGCCGCGACATCTTCCGCCACCCGACACGGGATGTGGCAAGGCGGCTCGGCATGTTGGCGCAGCAGAACCACACACCGGAGGGGCTTTCGGTTTTCGATCTCGTCGCCCGCGGCCGCTATCCCCATCAGGGTTTTCTGAAACAATGGAGTAATGACGACGCCCGCGCGGTGGAGCAGGCATTGTTCGTGACCGGCATGTCCGAACTAGCGGAAAGACCGGTCGACAGCCTTTCCGGCGGTCAGCGGCAGCGCGCCTGGATTGCCATGGCGCTGGCGCAGCAGACGGATATCATTCTGCTGGACGAACCCACGACCTATCTGGACCTGCACCACCAGATAGAGGTGCTGGACATGCTGGCCGGTCTCGTCACGCACCATAACCGCACGATCGTGGCGGTGCTGCATGACATCAATCTTGCCCTGCAATATGCGGACCACCTGATCTTCCTGAAGGATGGCCGGCTGCGGCACCGGCTGGAGACGGCCGCAGCCTGCGATGCCGAAATCATCGCGGATGTGTTCGACATGCGTGTCACCCAGCTTACACATCCGGCAACGGCCCGGCCGGTGTTTCTTCCCCTGCCCGGGCGGACCGGCGCGGCATGATACCCGGCACCGCAAACAATACCCTGCCGACCTTGCAGATGCAGGCTTGTGGCCGTGCACTTTCGGCAGCGTTCTGCCTGCTGCTGGCGATACTGCTTCTGACACTGGCACATATTGCCACCGGCCCGCGCCCGGTCGCACCCCATGTCCTGCATGACCTGATATTTTCCTACGATGCCCGCAATTTCGACCAGCAGGTCTTGCTGCGACTGCGCCTTCCACGCCTGCTGGCGGCGCTGCAGGCCGGCGCCTGCCTTGGGGTGGCCGGGCTTCTGCTGCAGACACTGCTGCGAAACCCGCTCGGCGAACCGCATATTCTCGGCCTGAACGCCGGCGCAAGCCTTGCCGTCGTCGCAGCCACGGTCACACCGCTCGGGCTGATCGCCACGCCTGCCCTGCGGCCATTGCTGGCGGCCACGGGAGCGGGCGTCAGTTTCTCCCTCGTTCTTCTCCTCGCCTCGTCCGGACGACAGGGACTAACACCCGCAAAACTCATCTTTTGCGGCATAGCGCTTTCCACGCTTGCGGGAACGCTGACCTCCGCCATTCTCATACTCAATGAAGAAACATTGCAGCAGATGCGCTTCTGGCTGGTGGGCGACACGGCCGGTGTTTCGATGACAATAGTAGCGGCGGCCCTGCCTGCAGCCGGCATCGCACTTATCCTTGCCATTGCCGTGGCTCCGCGGCTCGATCTCCTGACGCTCGGCGATAGCGCCGCTGCGGCCCTGGGCGTATCCGTCCGCGCAACCCGGTTACTGGCGCTCGCCTCCATCTCGCTGTTTTGCGGCGCGGCCATCGCCACCGTCGGTCCGATCGGTTTTGTCGGGCTTGTGGTGCCGCCGCTCGTCGCGCGTCTCAGGATCGGGCGGCTTCTGCTGGCCATTCCACTTGCGGCGCTCGGCGGCGCGGCCCTGCTGATCGCCGCCGACCTTGCCGCCCGGCTGATCCTCCTGCCGAAGGAACTGCCGACGGGTGCGATGACCGGCCTTGTCGGCGCACCGATCTTTCTCTGGCTGGTGCGCAGGGTGCTGAAATGAACCGTTATCAGGTCGTCCGACTGGGGTGCTTTTCCGTCCGCTTCATGCCTTCGCGGCTCACCATTCTGCTCGCACTTTTCCTCTGCCTGACGCTTGTCGCCCTGTGGTCGCTCACCGCCGGCAGCCAGCATATCCCCGCCTCGGCCCTGTGGTCGCTTGTGATCGCAACCAACACCGATCCCGTCATGACCGACGCAGCCGTGGTTCTCGACTTCCGGCTGTCGCGACTGGCGCTTGCGATGGTGGCCGGCGCCATGCTCGGCATTGCCGGCGTCATCATGCAGGCCACGACCCGTAACGGTCTTGCCGATCCCGGCCTGCTCGGCGTGCGAGAAGGCGCATCGCTTGCCGTGCTAGGCTGCGCGTTCCTGCTGCCCGCCCTGCCGGTGGTGTTGCGCCCCGCTGCTGGCATCGCAGGGGGGATGGCGAGTGCCGCGTTCATTTTCAGCCTTTCCGGCCCGACCTCGCGCCTGCGCTTCGTGCTGACCGGCATCGGATTTTCATGGTTCTTGTCAGCTTTGCTGCTTATCCTTATGGCATCGCTTGATATTCGCAACCTGCAGACAGCGATGATCTGGATGGCGGGAAACCTGCAGGGGGCAAACTGGACCGCGGTTCGGATTCTGGGCGCTATCCTCATTCTCGCCATTGGCCTCCTGCTTCTGGTCGCCCGCAGTGCCGATGCACAGGCACTCGGCGACAATGCCGCAGCCGCACTTGGTGTCTTGACACGCCCGCTTTCCGCGCTGCAGGTCACGCTTGCGGTCGCCCTCACGGCGTCCTGTGTTTCCTTCACCGGCAGTATCGGCTTTGTTGGCCTGCTTGGCCCGCATATCACCCGGCTTTTATTGCCTGGCAGCTCCTATGCCGGACTGGTCCTCGGGGCGGGACTGACGGGCGCAACGCTGGTGGCATCCGCTGACACCCTTGCCCGCACCGCCTTTTCACCGCTGGAGCTGCCGACCGGCATCGTTCTTTCCGCCATCGGCGCACCCACCCTTCTCGCCCTCCTCTGGTTTCACCGGCATCGCCTATAGGTCTTCCATGCGCAAACCACTTCTCGTCCTTCTTTCAGTCGCCGGGCTATTTACCGCCGCAACCATGGTCCGTGCAGACGAAATCACCCGGACTTTTACCGACGATCTCGGCCGTAATGTTTCCATTCCCGCAAAACCGAAACGCATCGTGACCTTGCACGATATCGACCTCACCATACCGCTGATCGAACTTGGCGTGATGCCGGTGGGCAGCCACGGCCGCATGGGTGCGAACGGCAAACCCTATCTACGCTCCAGCGCGATCCTGACAGGGATCGACTTCGACAATAGCGACATCGCCTATATCGGCTCCATCAATGCCGATCTGGAAGCGATCGTCGCCCTCAAGCCCGACCTGATCCTCACCGAACCCGACCGCCCGACCGCCATCGAAAAACTGGAACGGATCGCCCCCACCGTCGCCATCGACAATACCAGGGATGGTGCGCCGCATATCTACAAAGTGCTTGCCGAACTGACCGGCACGGAACAGCGCCTCGCCATTCTGGACCGGCGCTACCGGGCGCAGATCGAGGCGCTGAAGGCTTCGGTCGATACAGGCACCATCACGGTTTCGGTGTTCCAGCCACTCAACGGCAAGATCAGCGTCTACCACACCTATCGGGCGCTGGGGCGCGTGCTGCGCGATGCGGGTTTCCGTTTCCCGGCCATCATCGACGACATACCGCAAGGCGATCGCATCGAAATCAGCGCCGAGCGGCTGCCGGAACTCGATGCCGATATCATCTTCGATCCCTATCGTTCCGATACAGGCGCTTCGCCGCAGACGGAAATCGACATGATGGAAGCCGTGATGCCCGGCTTCTGCAGTTTCCTCAAGGCCTGCCGCGAAGGCCGTTACATTCTCCTGCCACGCGAGGAAGCAATTTCCAATTCCTATGCCGCGCTCAGCCTCATGATCTCCGCCGTCCAGTCACATTTGACCGCGCGGCCAGCAACAAGAGATTAAAGGAACAGGACCGACGCCAACAAAAGCGCTTGCCTCCAGGCTTCGCACACTGCTAATCCGAGAAGAAGAGTATGAAACTCACCTTCACGGAAATACCCATGGCGGCTGGCGAAACGCAGACTTCAAGGCTTCGGCGCATCGACCGGTTCGGCGATCAATTGCGCAAGCGCCGTGATCGCCTGTCACCCGGCCTGCTTGCCGTTGCCGAATATATTGATGGCCATCGCCATGCAGTCCTCGGTAAATCGGCGCTGGAAATCGGTTTCGAGACCAATACGTCAGATGCGACCGTCATCCGCGCCATCCAGGCACTCGGTTTTCAGGGGCTGGTCGATCTGAAGGAGACGCTGGAAGCCTATCTCGGCGTGACGGACTCGCCTGTGGAAAAAATGGCGGCCACGACCAAATCGATGTCCGGCAATTCGGATGCCGCCATCGACTTCGTTCTTGAAAACCAGAAAAACACACTGGAAATGCTCGCCAACGCGGAAAACCGAGAAGCCATGGCCGCCGCCGTGCGGCTTCTTTCGCAAGCCCGCGGCATCGGCGTACTCGGCATCGGCGCCTCCGGCATCATCGCCACCTATGCGGCGAGGTTGTTCCAGCGCTCGGGCGTCCGCTCCTATGCGCTCAATGCGACAGGCATCACGCTCGCCGAACAGCTGCTCGATCTTGAAAACGGTCACGTCCTCATCATGCTGCTGCACGGCCGCGCCCACCGCGAAGCCCAGACCGCCATCGCCGAGGCAGGCCGTCTCGACATCCCCATCATCATGCTGCTTGGCCAGGAAGACAGCGTTCTCAAGAAACACGCCACCGCCTGCCTCTTCCTGCCCCGCGCCAAAAACGAGGGCGTGGCACTGCACGCCCCTTCCCTGATCGCGATGGAAACCCTCGCACTCGCCCTCTCCGGCGCCCGACCGGACCGGAGCCTGGAAACCTTGGAGCGGCTGGTGGAGCTGAGAACGTCGATCAGGCCGCATAAGCGGGTGTAACCAGCCTTACACCTTGACTATTTCTATGTCGTAGAGCGTAAAGGATGAGGGCCCGTCAATGAAAACACGCGTTTCAAAAGCCTCCCCATTCTCCATTTCCGCATAAACCGCGTATTTGACGATTGATATAATATCATTCGTTCCCATTATCTGGGCGCTCGCCAGTTGTTCGGCATGACCGGGAATGCAACGGCAAAAATCCGCCTGACCGCAAACAACATCAACATCTGACGAACATCTATATCTTATTTTTATCTCGTAGTGCCCCGTCTCCAAGGGAAGATAAGGCCCGAAGCAAATATAACCCTTTTGCTGCCTCGCCTCCCTTCCACCGTAAGGAACGATGTTTGTCTCAACAGCAGACTGCAAATCGCAAGCAAACATTCTCCTGACCGTTGTTGGAGCGCCATAATCCATTTCAATTTGGGCGGTAGGCGCATGACCGGAACTGCCGGAAAATTTCACGGGAATAATTGTCTCGATAAATTTCTGCGCGTAGAACCAGTCTCTTTCAGAGGCGCAAATTGACAAGTACAATTGACTATCGGGCCCTTCAAACAAGGACGTGGGGTCAATAATACCATAGCCCCTCCGAACAAGAGGCACGAAACCCTCTTCCTGAGAGACCTTCAGTTCGCTACGGTCACTCAGAGACCAGAAAAATGGATAGTGTTGATATGGCGCTATCGTTGAGTGACCAAATCCTACGATGTAATCTCCAAACCGCAAGGCATTGGATCCACCTCTGTGGACCGCGAACCCGTCATGTCGAGCTCTGGCGTTCCAGGGAATGTCCTTGTAACAAACGACACTCCCCTCCCCCGTATCGGGATCGATGTCCAAGGTCACCAGGGGATCAAAGCCATGGACCACGCCTATAGTTTTGCCGTTGCAATAAGGTGCCCAATTTTTCCCGTAATTGAAGAACGGAGTAGTGATATTGACGGGTTTCAGATCACTTCGAGAAACGCTGTACAGATAGTACTCTCTCTCTGATTTCAGAGAGCCCCGGTAGAGAATGATCAGATCCCCGTTAAAAACGAGAACACGTGGATCGTTGCCGGAACCAACAACCCAAGTCTCTATCTGGGTCAACCCACCCTCGTCTTCCTCCCAGCATGTTAAAACTATGTCACTGACATAGCTTGACGTGTCTTCCGGCCATTTATCAGGATCGAAAATTACGTGCCGCCGGTGCGCAGACCAATACTTTCCGCACCAGAAGGCAAATGAGAAAAAGCAGTCAATAATTCCACCCGTCTTGACTTCGCTACATCTTTCAAAACCAGATTGCGTGCGATTGAATCTCAAGACGTTTCCCCCATTTTTGACCGAAATCTGGTCATCCTGCCAAGCCAAGCTCGATGTCGTTGACGATGGAGGATCGGCAAATCGCTTAGCGGCCTCCCCTCTTCGGGGAGGCCGCGCGCCATTGCATAACTAGTTAGTCTTCGCTTCAGCTATTCTTGCGAATTTGCTGCTCGATCCAAGCATAGGTTTTTTCAAGACCAGCGGTCAGCCCGGCCGTGGGCCGCCATCCCAGTTTTTCCTGAATCAAACGGTTGTCGGAATTTCTCCCACGCACGCCTGTCGGGCCTGCAATGTGATTTTTGTGCAGCTTCTTTCCTGCGATATCACTCACGATGTCGACCAACTGATTGATCGTCACCATCTCATCGGAGCCAATGTTTACCGGCCCTTCAAACGATGGGGAACGCGTGAGTCGAACCGTACCCTCAACGCATTCATCAATATAGAGGAACGAGCGCGTCTGGTTACCATCTCCCCATATCTCGATTTCACCGTTGTTGGCGGCGAGTGCCACCTTACGGCAGACTGCCGCGGGAGCCTTTTCTTTTCCGCCCTGCCACGTCCCCTCGGGGCCAAAAATATTATGATATCTAGCCACCCGGTTCGCCATGCCGTAGTTGCGGTTATAAGCGAGATACAAACGCTCCGAGAACAGCTTTTCCCAACCATATTCAGAGTCAGGCGCTGCGGGATAAGCCGACTCTTCACTGCAATTCGGATTATCTGGGTCTTCCTGATTATACGCTGGATACATGCAGGCGGACGACGAATAGAAAACCTTTTTGATATTACGTTTTCTGGCAACGTCAGCGATATTGAGGTTAATCGTCGCGGAGTTATGCATTATGTCGGCGTCGTGTTCGCCGGTAAAAATATAACCGGCACCGCCCATATCCGCTGCGAGCTGATAAACCTCGTCAAAGCGCCTGTCGACAATCGAGCTACAGAGATTTTGATCGCGGAGATCGCCGACTACGAAATCGTCAGCCTCAGTTTCCGTGAAGTCCGGAAACTTCAAGTCGACGCCCCGGACCCAGAAACCCTCTCGCTTCAATCGCTTAACCAGGTGACTACCTATAAAGCCGCCCGCTCCGCAAACCAGAGCCGTCTTCACTACATTCGCCATATTTACCTCTGCTTTATGCCTATCTGACTACACCCAGCATAGATTCCCAAGCGTCCTTGTTATTAAAACGTCGAAAAGTCAAGCTACTTGGCTTTGCCCGCCCGCCGCCGTCTACGTCTCTTTTTCCGCTCCAAAAGCCGCACAAAAACTCCTGTCAGCACTCCTCGGCGCAGAGACTCTTTAAACAAATCCGAAAACGAGAGTTTCGACGCCTCGGTACCCGTCATCCCTCGACGGCGCAGTTTTTTCAGTCTTCTGATAAATTTCGGGAATCTTCTCGAAGCAAACTTCACCGCATATAAATAATTGTCGGCGAGAGCGATTTCCTTGTCTCTTAAATCCGGTTTCGGCGTGCTCTTAATAAGAAAGCGGATATCATTTACGCTGGCGTTCCAACGCTCCACGCCCTTCAGATAATATTCCCGCGCATTGTGTGCGACTTTTTCGACATTCACATCTATTATTGTTTTACTGCGCACACTTCCCCGGATTATATCTTCATAATCCAAAAGAATGCCATTCACACCGTCCACGATATATTCATTAGCGGTCGGTTCATCATGCGCGATTACGAGCATACCCCGAGCCAGTGCCTCTATCATCGACAGGCCGATCCCCTCGCTGAAGCGCGGGCAGATATAGACATTACAACGAACGAGCGCCTCCTTATAACCGAGCGCATCGTCAGTGAAATAGGAAACGCTGTCGCAACCAACCGGTTCCCAGTCATCAGGGGCTTCCGTATCGGGAGCATTATGAACATGCATTGCCAAATCTAAATTAGACAGCGCCTTTTCACGGGCGTGAATTCCCGATGCGATTTCCTGTGCAAAAGCGTAAGTCAAACCTTGTTCGGGCCGCCGTTGCCAGAAGAAGAAACGAAGCCCATCACCAAAATTGGCCTGCGGCACAGGAACATGCTTCACATTATAATACTGGAAATAGAAACTTTCGATCCCGAGCGATGTAAGCCGAAGATGCAGCGCCTTGGAGAAGCTCACAAAACGGGCCTGTTTCATCCCAATCCAATATATATCGGGTACATTCGCTACGCCGTCATACATCGGAATGCATACAACACGAATTCCCCGCATCAGGAAATAAGGCGCGCAGAACTCTGTCTGCCAGCAAACTACCAGTTCATATTCCTTGTCTGCAATCGACTTTATTAAATCACGACTATCCGTTTCCGCATAATATATATCAACGTCGAAATCCTTTTGCAGAATATCGACAAAGAAATTACTTGACCGCGTTTTGCGATGAAACGGGTGATCGATAAAAGCTATACTTTTCTTCATTTCGTCAGCCTGCTTACGGTGACATTCAGCCCGGCATCAAAATCCTTCTCATATAGAGAACGGGCATTCGCGACGATCGCACGAACCTCTTCGCCATCGAGTTCAGAAAGTTGAATTACCTTGTCAGAGAACTCGCGGTCACTATCAGCCAAGAAACCATTTCCATAGCGCTTCACCAGATCAGACATCCCCAAGCCCGAGCTGCACACGAACATACGACCGATTGCCATCCCCTCCTGGTAAACTGCCGACCCTCGCAGAGCATAAGTATCAGAATCGTAGGGCATGACAATAATATCCGCCCTGGAATACATATCGTCAATATCCGCCTGTTTCATCCTTGCAGGGTGCAAATCCAGCATATCAACGGAGCGTAGCATATCCGAATATCGCGCACGAAAATACTTATCGCTTTCACGCATATTCTGAACTTCAAATGTAAAGCTTCCCTCGCCCTTCCGTTTTATAATTCCCCTTATTATCGAATACAATCTCAGAAACCCCTTATCGGCTCGTCCTTGACCAGGGGAACATATGTTTTTCACCGTAGCCCACTTTATTGGCTGCAAGGGCAGCGCAAAGGGATAAGGGAGGTATTCGACGTGATGGCCCAATATCCTTGACGTAAAATCGGCATAGGTGATGGTTTCAGCAGAGAGGGAAATGGACGTACCCCCGAGGATGGCTTTACGGATCACCTCAAAAAACTTCGCGCGACCGAGACCACCGCTGTATGTCGTTCCCTCTGCTACACCGATTAACCTTATGCCGACGCTGGGTCGCTCGTCTTTTTCAAACTCTTCCAGATATTCCAGAAGTGAAACGACCCCATAGTGCTCCGCACTTGGGAAAAAAATCACATCATCCTTGGTAAATCTATACTTACGAAATAACGAACGCCAATTTTGAAGCGTCATTCGCTTCGTATACTCAATACCGAGATATCTCTCAGCGATGGCATTCAGAAGAAACCTGGCCCTCATCCCCAGACTGGAGCCACCACGTCCCTTTGCTTTTGTTGACGAGCCCCCGCCAGATACATTTTTTGCCGGCGGCGTCGGGACAATGCCCGAATATGGAAAATACAGGACCCTCTCGACCAAAGAAGATTGTTCAGCATATTCGGGAAGATATTTCGTCGCTAGGCATATTGCTTCGTCATAAAACGGCTCCATGGCAGCTTTGAACAAGACCAGCGCATTAAGATTGTGGCCGAACGGGAGAACACACATGTGATCGACCAGGAATATGCGTTTTCTACTCGTCATTAACGTCCACTCACTCTCTCGATTCTGCGACGTCTATCACAACTTGTAACGATATCGATAGGGCGTATAATTATAGCCAAATAATTTCCACAGCCACGCAGCACCTGCGGTAACAGATACCGTTACGCCACAGGCTTTGACGCCACAGAAAACGTCCACCCTAGGTAGTCTCCCCGGATTTAATCTGAATTTCGGAGAATGGAACTAGGAGCATTGCCCAAAACGGACTGGGAGCCGGACGCAAAGCTTCAGGATCGCATTCTGTTATAGTCATCTTCAATTTTCACCACATCATCCTCGCCGATATAGGCCCCGGTCTGGATTTCGACCAGTTCGAGCGGGATCTGGCCCTCGTTTGCCAGACGGTGCGGCTGACCGATCGGGATATAGACCGACTGGTTTTCCGTCAGAAGCCGCGTTTCCTCGCCCATCGTCACCGTCGCCGTGCCCTTGACCACGATCCAGTGTTCCGAGCGATGATAATGTTTCTGGAACGAGATCCGATGGCCGGGATCGACCGTGATGTGGCCGACCCGGTAACGTTCGTCCACATACATGTGTTCGATATAACCCCAGGGACGATAAACACGCTTGTGGCTCTGCGTCCGCGGCGCATGTTCGCCGTCCTTCAGCGTCTCCACCAGACCCTTCACATCCTGCACCCGGTTCTTCGGCACCACCAGAACCGCATCCTTGGTGGCCACCACCACCAGATCCTTCGCCCCCACCACCGTCGTCAGCAGTTGCGTGGAGTGAATGAGGCAGCCTTCGGAATCGATGAAGACGCCATCGCCTTCCAGCGCATTGTCATTGCCGCGCTTGTCGGCGATCTCCCAGATCGCATCCCAGCTGCCGATATCCGACCAGCGGAAATGGCCATGCACCACCGCCATGCGTCTGGTTTTTTCGATCACCGCATAGTCGATGGAATTTTTCGGCGAGGCCTCGAAGCTTTCCTGATGCAGACGCACAAAACCGAGGTCGCTTTCATATTGCTCGACCGCCTGCGTCACCGCCGAAAGAATCTCCGGCGCGAAGGCCTTGAGTTCGGCGATCATCACATCGGAGCGGAACAGGAAGTTGCCGGAGTTCCAGAGATAGCCCTTTTCCAGATAGGAGATCGCCGTCTTCATGTCAGGCTTTTCCACGAAGGCGTCGACCGTGCTCAGGTCCTCCTCGCCGTCGATCGCCTCGCCCGGCTTGATATAGCCATAGGAGGTGCGCGGCTCGCTCGGCACCAGGCCGAAGACGACAATATTGCCCTGATCGGCAGCCTTGGCCCCGAGTTTCACGGCGTCGGAGAACTTGTCGGCATCGAGCACCACATGGTCGGCGGCAAGCGCCAGCACCAGACATCCCGGCTCGCGACGCTCCGCCAGCACGGCGGCAGCCGCCATGGCCGCAGCGCTGTCGCGGCGGGCGGGTTCAAGCACCACCGTTGCCGGCAGGCCGATCTCTTCCGCCTGACGGCGGGCGAAAAAACGGAAATCCTCGTTGGTGATGACGAGCGGCTCGGCATAAAGCCCCTTGTCGCCCACCCGCATCAGCGTCTGCTGATAGGTCGAAAGATTGCCGACCAGCGGCTGGAACTGCTTCGGCAGCTGATCACGCGAGACAGGCCAGAGACGCGAACCGGCACCGCCAGCAAGAAGAACCGGCGTGATCTTTCGGGTGTGTTCCTTCACGACAAAACCTTTCCAA